>NZ_CP166996.1:3062500-3380000 GCF_048318575.1 Pseudoalteromonas sp. RW-H-Ap-1 | reverse complement strand
AGTAATCGAAGTTAGCTGCGAGAGCTAGATCTTCTACGCGGCTTTCATCTATATATGCCAAACACCCATCTTTAGCGTCATAATCAAGGCCGCCCTTGGCTATACAATCAGCTTCATCGCTGGCATCAAAAAAGTATTCGCGTGCATCACCCTCATTGGCAGATACAATAAAGTTGGCTCCTTTCCAACTAAAACTTGCAATTGTATCTGGCTGATACATGCCATATAAACCAGGGTATGATTTAAAGTTAACACCGCCGTCTTTGTCTGAAGCGTCAAATTGTAAGTTTGACCAATCTTTAAAACCGAGCCCTTTTAGCTCAAGGGAATTATCTTCAAGGTTGATGATAGCTAGGCCGTTATTTTCTTGAATAGAGACATAGGCGTATTTATTATCCTTGGAAATACTCACATATTCTGGCTCTAAATCCATCGCGACGGTGGTATTGATTAAATTGCCATTAATAGTACGCCCAGTAGGATTGGAAAACACTAAGCCCTGCGCTTCTAATTCTGCTTGCTGATTATTGTAAGCTTGAAAGTTGATACTCAAAGCAGTATCGGCAATAGTGCCGTTATTAATATCGATAATGCTAATAGTGCCTTCGGGGTCGATACTGTAATCGCCATTTGGTTCACCTTCATTAGCAACCACTACTTTTTCACCATCATGGCTAAATGTCACCATGTCGGGTAGGGCACCCACTGTTACATTTTTAATAAATACTGGTGTATCTCCGCTAATATTATAAAACGCTATTTGGCCAGCTTCACCTACGTTTGTAGCAGCCATTGCTACCGCTAATAATTGGTTATTTGCATCGATAGCAATGCTGTTTGCATCGCCAGGTGTATTTTCATTTAGTGAGAGCGTAATAGCAGAGGCTAGGTTAGTCGCGGTTACAATACCTTCGTTATCTTTTACTAATGCAGCGGTGTCGAACGTATTTGCAGGAATAATATTCACAACAGCCTCATCACCAGAGCTATTAATAGCATAAATCCATTTTTTAGAAGCTTGGTAGGCGACTATTTCAGCTGCCCCCTCTGGGCTTTGTGCATTGAGTACTGCACGACCAATAAGATTGATATTTAAAGCTGAATTTGCATTAGTGCCGTTTTCACCATTATTACCCGCTGTACCTTGTACACCCTGTGCGCCATCTTGGCCGTCATCACCATCAAGTGAGCAACCACTTAATAGTGATAGCAAAGAAAGGGCTATTATTGATTTGTTTAACATTATTGTTTTCCTTAGTGTTGTATTCGTTAAATATCAACACACAGGGATGACAACAGTATGGCATTTTTATTTATAGAATATTTAGACAATAAAAAAGCGAGTTATAAAACTCGCCTTAAATAGGGCTTGGCCTGTTACTCATTAAAACGGACTGGCCGCTACATATTATTTATATAATCATCGCGCCTTTTTCGAGTTATTTTTATAAACTCTTTTAACTCATCAACTGAAGGCTCAATACCTTGTTGGTTTTTCTGTTCAAACCAATCGGTAACATCACTGATTATGAGAGAGCCATCCTGTAGGCATAATTCATCATTTTTTAACCAAACATCGGGACCTCTGAATGATGGACTAGTATACCAATTACAAAAGCTATATCCCTCACGTGTTAATTTAGACTCAATATAAAAACTATTAGCAATAGATAAAATTATATATAAAGGTATTGCGCGCAGCATAAGCTTTACCATTAACCTTATTGTTTTTTCATTGCGGAAGTTCAATACTTTTTGTAAACCTGCAATTGTCATTAAAACAGGAAATGGAGTCATTACTATTATCGGAGCCAACAAGCCGCTTTCTCGAATATAATAAAGCGACTCATCAAAATAAACATTTTCAACAAACCCATAATAAGAGAAATAAAATAAAGCCATTGTAAATAATATAAAAGCAAACAGGCCTATCACAACTGTTAATTTATGCTCGAAGCTTTGTTCTGTAAAACG
Organism: Pseudoalteromonas sp. RW-H-Ap-1; assembly: GCF_048318575.1. GTDB lineage: Bacteria > Pseudomonadota > Gammaproteobacteria > Enterobacterales > Alteromonadaceae > Pseudoalteromonas. The sequence goes on along the minus strand of NZ_CP166996.1, from coordinate 3,378,026 downwards.
TTCTTCGGATTTTTCCCATTCTAAAATAGACATTGTTTATAGCTCATTTTTATTACTATTTAGATTTATAGATGGCAACCCAAATAAAGAATTAAAAAAGGCATAGGGATCTTCAGAAAAACCCTTTTTCAGCTTTTTATTTATGTTAATTATTCCAGAGTTAAGGTCGCTTTCAATTTTTCTCAGCTTAAATGCGATAGCATCTACGATTGGGTCTGTTGAAAAAACCATTGTGAGAACAGTAAAAGCGAGCCCTACACTAACAACAATAATAAGGGGTATTACTGCACTGGTAACAATAACAGCCCCAGCAAAGGCCGTTGCAATATGCGTTACAGCCACTGTCGTAGCTATAGCTGCTCCAACCACGGCCATGTCTACTGCTATACCAGCAACTAAGTCATGCCATGTTTTTTGATCATTTAAAAGGAAGTCTACCGCATGAAACGTTACTGAAATTACCAGAGTGAGCACAAAACCGCCTCTCATCGCTTTTGCAGCTTCTAATTTACCGACTCCTATAGTAAAAAGTTTGGGGTTACTTGCTAAATAACGAGTACCCGTTAAATGTGCTCTGATACCAGGGTAAGAAGTCATTATAATAGCGGGAGAGCCGTTATAAACTTTAATTTTAAACTTACCGAAAACATTACCTTGGCGCTGCATTATAGTCGCTATAATGGCTAATGCCTTCATATCATCAAATAAAGGGTAGAGCCCTCCTCCAGTTTTTAATGAGTCTTTAATTCGTTTCCATTTACTTGATAGTGAATTGTGCTTTTCCAGTAAATCATCAAGCCAATCGACTACTTCAGAACGAGATTTACCTTCTTTCATTTTTACAGAAATAATATAATCAACAAACTCTGCTGAGTTCATTTGAATTAGAGTATGATTATTACCTGATAGGATACTTTTTATTTGACTTTGGCGTTGTCTTTCAACGATTGCCCGGCGAGCATAAGCTGACATGTAACACTTCCTTGAGTTATATTTTAATCCATTATCTAATAGTCTAATTAATTAAGAATATTTAGGCAATAAAAAAGCGAGTTATGAAACTCGCTTTAAATATTTAATAAGTAATGGTCATTACTATTTTTTAACTGGGCGTTTCCAACCATCTAAATTACGTTGCTTGCCACGTGCTACGGCTAGCTGATCATCCGCTACGGCATTGGTAATAACAGAGCCTGCACCCACAGTTGCTGTAGCACCAATGTTTACAGGAGCAACCAGTGACGAGTTAGACCCTATAAAGGCATTATTGCCAATAATGGTTTTTGCTTTATTAACCCCATCGTAGTTACAGGTAATTGTGCCTGCGCCAATATTCACTTTCTCGCCAATTTCAGCATCACCTAAGTAACTTAAGTGGTTTGCTTTAGAACCTTTGCCTAAACGGGTTTTTTTCATTTCGACAAAATTGCCAATGTGCGAGTCTTCTTCCATTACTGCACCAGGACGAAGGCGGGCGTATGGACCGAGTGTACATTGAGCCGCAACTGATGCATCTTCAATTAGTGTATTGGCTTTAATAATAACATTGTCACCGATGCTACAGTTTTTAAGTACACAGTTAGGTCCAATTTGTACGTTATTACCAAGCGTTACATTGCCTTCAAAAATAACGTTGATATCGATGAGGACATCTTCACCTGTTTTAACGTCGCCACGTACGTCAATACGTGCAGGGTCAGCAAGGGTGGCCCCATTTAGCATGAGTTCTTCTGCTTGCCATGCTTGGTAAGCACGCTCTAATCCTGCAAGTTGTACGCGGTTATTTGCACCTTCAACTTCCATTGGGTGATCTGGTTGTGCTGATGTAATTTCTACGCCTTCACTATGCGCCATAGCAACTATATCTGTTAGGTAGTATTCACCTTGGGCATTATTGTTAGACAAGTTACCTAACCATGTTTTTAAAAGCTTACCATTAACCGCCATAATGCCAGTGTTTACTTCGTTTATAAGTAACTGCTCTGCGTTAGCATCTTTTTGTTCAACAATACCCACTAGCTTGCCATCAACACGCAGCATACGCCCATAACCATTTGGGTTTGCTAAATTAACGGTTAATACTGCTAAACCATTTTTAGGTGTCGCTGCTAATAAACGTTCAAGTGTAGATTGCTTAGTTAAAGGTACGTCACCGTATAAAACCAGTACAGTGTCGTCGTCATTTATATGTGGGTTAGCTTGTGCCACTGCGTGGCCTGTACCTAGCTGTTCAGCTTGCAGCACCCAGTTTACGTTATTATCGGCTAATTGTTGTTGTAATAGTTCGCCGCCGTGACCATAAACTAAGTTAGTAGAGGTTGCACCTAGCGCATTGGCATTATCGATAACATGTTGAACCATAGGTTTACCTGCCACTTTATGCAGTACCTTAGGAAGAGCAGAACGCATACGGGTACCTTTACCCGCTGCAAGAATAACCGTTGTTAGAGCCATTAAAACAATTTCCTTTTTCCGTTGTTTTAGCTTAATAGAATAAGTGTGCTGCAAAGTAGATTACGTAAGTCACATCATGTGCAAATACTCAGTAGGCTAAGCAATGACTACTGAATCTTAACTTAAGCAAAATAACACCTAATAGAATAGGGTTATTGTAGCGGGGATTTAAGGAATATATAAGCGCGTTTAAAGGTATTAATTCTTTAAACGCGCCTTTTTATTTAACTTTACTCATCGAAAAGTATTTTCGCCTTAACAAGTCATGTATTACAAACTCTTGCTCTCTACCATATGCTTTAAACATTCGGTTATTGTGCATATGTAAAAGAGAGCTTAAAAGTGAATCTCGAGTGCAGTTAAGTTTATTTTCTTTAATAAGCTTAACTAAAACTTTAACTACTGGTTCAGCATCACTCATCCATTCTTTAAATAACTTAGAAATAAACGTTTGAATTTCGTCCAGTTCATCTGTAGCAGCAATGTTTAGTTTATTGAAATCATCATCTAACTGCGCTTGGTACTCTCGAAAACGGTTACCTAATTGCTTACGTAAAATACTGTTTTCATTAAACTCATTACCAAAACCATCTCGTAAATGGCTGATTAGATTTAACCGCTCAGCGTCGCTGTAATCAAATAGATTAAGCAACTTATGTGTGTAGTTTAGAGCTATACGCCAACGTATATCTTCACCGTAGTCATCTACTAATAAACACGCTTTTGCAACTAATGAGCTGTCATACATAAATAAAGATTCAACTAAACCTATAGATTCAGGGCCTCCATAGCGTTCAACTTCTCGCTCATAGGTCATTAACTCTACTTTATGTAACTCTCCGCTTTCGATCATTTGATCAAGTAAGTTATTTAATAAAGGTAATAATTCGCCACATAATATATTTGGCTCCCCGTGAAAACGAACTCTAATATGCCAATCTGGATCTGAATATCTAATAAAAAACCACTTGTTAAACAAGTTTTTATTCGACTCAATGAGTGGAAGTAATTTCTCACTCAAAAGTTGCTCAACTAAAGAGTTACCACTATAAATTTTTAAACTAAGCCACTCAGAGCCAGCACTAAATCGTCGTTTAATTGGCAACGCTGATATATTTGCAAGAGGCTCATCTACAAAGTGTTTATGTACTTTTGCTTGCGTATTTCTAAAAGGCACTATTATTTCATTATTATAATGATGTCCAAACTCATCTCTAACGCGAGACGAAAAACTAGAAGATAAAACCTCCTTCAACTCAACCTTAGTTTGCCCCTTAGTCTCTGCGAGTAAAATTTCAAACATATCAGAGTTTCGCAAATCTAACTGCAAAATATTATCAAACATTGCATAGCAAACTTGTGTATCTAACTGGTAGGTATTGAAGAGAGTATTAAGCTTATCTAAATCTAGTTGGCCATCAATAAAAACTTCTTGTAGATGTTTTCTATCAACGCGCCATGTTTTTTCACTCAGCACTAAATTATCTAACATTATTCGTGGAACAAAACTATGCCTAGATGTACTTTGCGGCATAGAAAAGTTAATAGGGCGTCCGTCTTGGTGTTGTAACATACATAAAAACTTATAAGCACTAAGGCTACGCGATGAATAGTTGTGCGCACATGACAAACGCGGAATAATTTGTTTATTTAGTCTCTTACTCCAAAGCTTAACATGCTGACCTTCAACCCATACATATAAATCACTTAAATGTATTTGATACTCCTTATTTAGGCTGCTATCTGCCATAAATACAATTTCATATTCTCGTAAATGCGGGCGAGCAATAACATTACCTGGCCGCCCTTCTGGCATATGTACAACTTCAGCAAAAATAACATCGGGTGAGTGCGCTTGCTCTTGTTTTAACTCCTCTATCACTGCATTTTTAAAATTTTCATCTAAGTGACAAAAGCGACCTAATAAATTTGCCGATGATGGCCCATAACAACCATTAAACTTAAAGACTGGATTTTTTTATCATCTTCATAAAGACTTAACATAGCTGCAAAAGAACTAGGATAACTTTTGATAGCATCTTTATTCGCTATTTTACTTTTCAATTCTTTACTTGTTAGCACGATACAATCTTTATGACGATTAGCAGGAAGGCTGATAGCGTCTTCAATAATTGAGTCTATTAAACTGATACTTGCGGTTGAATTTAAAATGCTTCCTGCGCGAGCAAGGTGTAACCCTGCTAACAAGGGTGTTTCATAGCTAGTTTCATTTGAAATGCCAATCCCAGTCTCATCATCTAAAATTACATCTAGTGGTACAAACTGTCCTTCAAAACGATTATGAAATTGATTGATGAACTGAGATAAAGAGTTACTTGCTTCGTTCGCACTTAAACCAGACAGCAGTTCAAGCTGCTTTTGCAAACGATTAACTTCTATTTCACTTAAATAGCAAGCATTGTAATTACGATAAACATCAGCTTGAAACAGCTTGTTTTCTTGCACTTTTATTGGCAGTTCTTCTAAATGTGAAAGTAATTGCTTATAGGGGGCAATAGTCCCTTTTTTATCTTCATCTAAAGACTCTATTTTCACTAATGTAGTTGCTAAATTGTCTGAAATATAATTTTCATTAAGGTTTTGAATTGATTTTAATAAAGCATAGTCAGGAGAATCTCCTGTTAACGGTAACGGAATGTCGGCTACTAGCGCCCCTTCATTAATTAAATCTTGAATATAGGACTCAACATCCTCTTTATTTGCATCTTTGTATTGTATAAAAAAGGCCTCACATAAACTATTAAAGCTAATACCGGCGCTAGATCGATTTAGAGCAAACCTAAAATACTCATCACTTTCAATGGCACTCAATCGATATTGCATACTATTATCTAAGAGGTAACTTTCTATATACCGGCATTGATCCGCAATAAAATAATGTGAGGGGTTTGGCTTATATATGAGTGAATTTGAGCGAGGGGTATTTTTAATAAAGTAATCTTTTAGTGCGTTTAAATAAAACATGTCTAAACGCGTTTTACGGCTATCTTCTTTATAATTTCCAACAATTAAATCCGTAGACGAAGTAATATCGCCTTTGTTTACACCAGAAAACAAACCAAATGGCGTTGGCCTTGAGCACATTCGAACCATATATTTTATTAAGGCATGTGAAATCTTTTTCCCTTGCTTGGTGTTTGGCTTTTCACGCCATTGACTTATGCGTTCTAATAAAGAAGGGCTTGCAAGATAAAGCGCCTCTTGAACACCGTACATACCTAACCAGCTTTCTAGTATTTTGTTAGTATTTGCATTTACATCATTAAATTGTAATAGCAGCTCATTACTTAACCGTGGTACACGTATAACAAAAAACGGAGCACTTTTTATTTTTTCAGACACTACTACATCCTTTCATTTTTAAGTAACAAACAGCAATCAGAACAACCAAACCCTCTGCAGACTATAACCCATTACTATTATTTTTTATTAGAATGTCTTTTATCATGATGATACTGCATAAGAAAGCCAAGAGTTAACAAACAACCCATCATTTTTAAACACTTAAAAAACAAAATATACAGAACGACTACGCAAAGCCACAAACATTAACATCCAGGGGTTGTAAAATGGTTTCTATGAGGATTAAATGAGTTAGGCATGTTCTATTGAAATAAATGATGAAAATGAAACTAAATAAAAAGAAAATTAAAAAGTTATCGTCGGGCATGAAGCTTATACCGAATGAGATAACACCACTAATAGCCGGAGGAGGACATTGCGTAAAAAAGCAAAAGTCGATTGATGAAAACAATATAAAGACGTTTTTTTATTTTACTTATTGAAACTAAAACATCTCTAGTATCTGGTTATTATATGCTTACTCATACAATTAGAATCGGCGTTTAATAGGCTGGCTTTAGGTATTTTTATGAAACTAGCCGTTTTAATTTTATGACTTAATCACATTACCTAAAATGGTGATGTGCCAATAACGATAATAGGTGGAATGCAAATACAACCTTAACCATTCTGACAGCACCAAAAATATTATCTACTTTTTCTATCTCTATAGATTTTACTACTATCGCTTAGTAATAAATGGAGGGAAATTAATAAATGGAGGAATACAACCATTACCATTTTCGTCCATACGTACACCACCGGAAATAGCAGATATTGTTTCTTTATTTTTTAACTGAATCATTTTTTCGCCTTAAATTGCTTATTAAAATAAATCTTTACTTTTACTTATACTGCGGGGCACTGCGACCCCGCACCTAAAGAGGATTACATCCAGTCTTCTGGTGGGAATGGACGAGGATCGTTACCATCTTCAGGGATAGCCATAGTGATCGGATCATCTGGACCACCGGTCTCTTTTAAAGCGAGGGTTACATTGAAGTCGCCTTTACCGCCAACAACTTGTTCATTTTGTGTTTTTTCTAATGAAAATGGGTGCATTTTCTTTTCCTTATTTACTTTCTCGTTAATGGCTTTATTGCCGTGTTTATTACGTGATACTCCGCCAAGAATTCACGTAACGTTAAAAGCTATCTCAAACTATATTTTTTAATTACATCCAGTCTTCTGGTGGGAATGGACGAGGGTCGTTACCATCCTCTGGGATTGCCATTGTAATTGGGTCTGTAGGATTGATACCACCGCCATCCTCTGTACAACCGCCAAAATAAGTAACTTTAGAGGCAACGCCACCTACAACTTGCTCTTCTTGTGTTTTTTCTAATGAAAATGGGTGCATTTTCTTTTCCTTATTTACTTTCTCGTTAATGGCTTTATTGCCGTGTCTATTACGTGATACTCCGCCAAGAATTCACGTAACGTTAAAAGCTATCTCAAACTATATTTTTTAATTACATCCAGTCTTCTGGTGGGAATGGACGAGGGTCGTTACCATCCTCTGGGATTGCCATTGTAATTGGGTCTGTAGGGTTGATACCACCGCCATCCTCTGTACAACCGCCAAAATAAGTAACTTTAGAGGCAACGCCACCTACAACTTGCTCTTCTTGTGTTTTTTCTAATGAAAATGGATGCATTTTCTTTTCCTTATTTACTTTCTCGTTAATGGCTTTATTGCCGTGTCTATTACGTGATACTCCGCCAAGAACTCACGTAACAGTAAAAACTAATATTTGTATTTAGCTACTTACATGATTACCGGGTTAAAGTTCTAATAACTTGACCCAAACAGTCGACCCAATTACCATTTTCGTCCCAACCTAATCCACCAGCAACGGCTTTAATCTCAACAATATCTAACTCTTTCATATATGCTCTCCGTTTTATTAATTATTAATGCTCTAACATGTAATCAACAATATAATCGGACATTGAAATGCCTGATTGTTTTTCAAAACCAATAAACATGGGTGAAGGATTTGCCTCTAAAAAATAATACTCACCGCTTTTATCCCTACGCCAGTCTATAGCGGTCCAATTAAGGTATAACTCTTTTGTTATTTCTATAGCTTGTTTTTTTATTAGCTCAGGTGTATCAATCACTACCAGTTTTGCATCATCATCTACTCTAAAATCAGCCAACTCACTTTTAAGCTCTATTGATATAACACGCTCACCTATTACATAAGTCCGTATATTAGTGCCGGCTATAAACTCTTGTACTGTAATAGGGGATTTAGCCAACGCTGGTTCAACTCTTCCAGCCTCTAAGTGAGACTCTGTTAAAATTTCAGTATGCGCGCCACCAAAAACGGGTTTAAAAATACTTTGCTCTAAATTTTTATATGCAAGCTTTATATCTTCTATGTTGTTACCAACATAGGTTTGAGGAATTTTAACGCCCAAATTTTTTATTTTTTGTAACTGATACGGTTTTTCTTGATGATGCTGAAAAGCCTCCCAACCATTAACCCACTTAGTGCCATTTTTTAAGTAAAACCAAGTCCTTAAGCAGGCCATACTATCCTTTGCAGCAATACCCTGCTCAGTCATAAAAGTGGCTCGAGTCTCTTCATCAGACACGCCCGAGAAGCTACGCCAGAACACGGCTTTAATATCACTTAAATTGATAAGCGTGCCACAACTTAAAGTTAAGCTGCCATCGCCATCATTGGGTGAAAAACTAAACTTTACTTTGTTTGGAAAGTCATGTGATTGCAGTAGATATGCATCTACATTTCTCGCTTTTAATTTATTTAGTATTTTCAAGGCATGCTCATCATGTAACTGCCCAATAACAATATAAGCCATTTATAAACCCTATTAATTAAGTGTGTAATAATCTAAATTACTTATGTCGCTTTCCGCGATATTAAATATTTGACAGCTATTACTTATAACACCGTCTGAATCTAAATAGCTGTCAATACAGTCTGCTGCCATTTGTTTATCTAAAAAACGCTCTAATTCATATTCTGATTGGAAGTACTTAGCCATTTTATTATTCCTATTCTGTTATTTTTGGCTGTACAACTACGCTTTTAAATATGCATATTAAACCAGCCAATTACTCGTTTATAATTCAAATTCATGTCGCTCTATGTTTTCGACGGGATTAATAATGAGTTTATTTTTTAAAGATTGCAAAAGCCTAAAAAAAACAACAAATCAATACAAATCAATAGCTTGCGCTGAAATGTTATTTTATTATAATTTCATTTTATGCTCTAAATATGAAATAACGCGGTTTGTAAGCGCTGTATATTGTTTTAATTAGCTGGTGAAATAATAAGGTGGTTTCGACTATAGGTAGTAATTGCAGGAACTTAGGAACTAGGCTCTTCCTGAATAATATAGACACCTTTTATTTATAAATTAAGTAGACATAGAAAAAGTTAGTAATAAGGTTTCTTTATGAGGTTTAATCTTTGAGTAGATCGCAAAGTTATCAATAAACACTTTTCTTTAAAGCGAAAATAAACAACTCAGTGCAAAGTGAAACAAGTGATCTAGCAATAGAGGTAATTTTGATTTATCCACTTACTACTCCAATGCTAATTGTAGTTTTTCGCAATGGGAGAGCGGTATTTACTAAAAGTAATATATGGGACTTTTTATATCTAATTGTGTTCCGTGGCTATTTTTAGTGCTTTTATTAATCAATGAATAAGCTAATAAACAACACATCATAATAAGTCTAGACTCACGGCATCATGGCCACTCACCAACTATAACTTTAAGCTGAACTAATCGATATTGAAAAGTAAACGGCCTTCTACTAATTACCGAGGCTAAACAGTCAATCACCACCCTAGCTGAAAACAGTAATGATAAAAAGTTGACCGCTGAAAAATCTACTTTATATAAATTATTTACAACCTTAAGAGTTATTCGTAGATAGGCAATTCACCGACTAAGTTTGAAGCAGTTAAGTACTAACTCTACAGCTAAAGGAAATGAGCTTGGCTGCTAATAATAGGAGGGCGTTCAGAACTCATTTTTTCAAACCGATGTTTTAATTCTTGTTTGAGCTAGTGCATCTTTTAAAGCAAAAAAAGGAGCATATCTGCTCCTTATTCATCTTATTTCTCGCAATAAGCTAATATTACTTCTCCGCCAAGAGGGGCAATATTATTTTTCAGATTAAAAATACCAACCATCTTACTAAAAATTTCATCAATTTTATCCGCTAAACTTTTAGTACCACCGTTAATATTAAATATCTCTTTCTTATTTAAAGTTTTCATTAAATCAAAACAAAATATCAATTAAATCCTGAATAGTTTCATTAATACTATCAACTATTGATTTACCACCATTCACTTCTTCTAATTGTACTGCGTTTAATTCTTTCATTTTTTATTCCTCTTATAAGTACTATTAATTAAACTTCACAACTACCAACTGAAATAGTAAAATCATTGCCCTTGATAGAAATTGTTTGGCTATAACACTTACCACCAGTAATATCTGTAACAAGCTGACTATGAGTTATTTCGTACATACTAAATATCCTTTTATTCCATTACACCAAAACAAAGCACCAAATCACCATCATTCAATTTAATTGCAACACCACTACAAGTACCTGCACCCAGAATTGAACGGAACAAATCGTAATTATTTAACTCTTTCATCTTAATTCCTTTATTTATTAACTTTCACTTTTGCCAATACAAATACCATACTCACCATCACTTGTTCCTAACCAAACTCCACTACACTTTCCACCAGAAACAAATATTTTAGAACCTGCATTTAATTCAATCATTACTTTTTCCTTATTCCACATTTACGCCAATACAGATTGAGTATTCACCCGCTTTAATACCAATACCCCAACAGTCACCTGCACCAAAAACACTATTTGTAATCTCTTTTTTATTAAGTTCTTTCATTTTATTTTTCCTATCTGATTATTTAATTTTGATACCAACACATACACCATAATAATGGTCAACAAGCATAAAAACTGGACTTGAAATACATGTGCCACCGACAATATAGTTAACGTTATATAATTCTTTCATTTTTAATTCCTCTTATAAGTACTATTAATTAAACTTCACAACTACCAAGTAGTATTGTAAATTCATTATCAAATAGTGTTACGGTTTGGCTGTAACACTTACCACCAGTAATATCTGTAACAAGCTGACTATGAGTAATCTCGTACATACTAAATATCCTTTTATTCCATTACACCAAAACAAAGTACCAAATCACCATCATTCAATTTAATTGCAACACCACTACAAGTACCTGCACCCAAAATTGAACGGAACAAATCGTAATTATTTAACTCTTTCATCTTAATTCCTTTATTTATTAACTTTCACTTTTGCCAATACAAATACCATACTCACCATCACTTGTTCCTAACCAAACTCCACTACACTTTCCACCAGAAACAAATATTTTAGAACCTGCATTTAATTCAATCATTACTTTTTCCTTATTCCACATTTACGCCAATACAGATTGAGTATTCACCCGCTTTAATACCAATACCCCAACAGTCACCTGCACCAAAAACACTATTTGTAATCTCTTTTTTATTAAGTTCTTTCATTTTATTTTTCCTATCTGATTATTTAATTTTGATACCAACACATACACCATAATAATGGTCAACAAGCATAAAAACTGGACTTGAAATACATGTGCCACCGACAATATAGTTAACGTTATATAATTCTTTCATTTTTAATTCCTCTTATAAGTACTATTAATTAAACTTCACAACTACCAACTGAAATAGTAAAATCATTGCCCTTGATAGAAATTGTTTGGCTATAACACTTACCACCAGTAATATCTGTAACAAGCTGACTATGAGTTATTTCGTACATACTAAATATCCTTTTATTCCATTACACCAAAACAAAGCACCAAATCACCATCATTCAATTTAATTGCAACACCACTACAAGTACCTGCACCCAGAATTGAACGGAACAAATCGTAATTATTTAACTCTTTCATCTTAATTCCTTTATTTATTAACTTTCACTTTTGCCAATACAAATACCATACTCACCATCACTTGTTCCTAACCAAACTCCACTACACTTTCCACCAGAAACAAATATTTTAGAACCTGCATTTAATTCAATCATTACTTTTTCCTTATTCCACATTTACGCCAATACAGATTGAGTATTCACCCGCTTTAATACCAATACCCCAACAGTCACCTGCACCAAAAACACTATTTGTAATCTCTTTTTTATTAAGTTCTTTCATTTTATTTTTCCTATCTGATTATTTAAGTTGATTCATTAGATCTTTAATGGCTTGCAGCCATGCACCCTCATGATAAATCGTTGAAACACCACCATTCACTAATTCCAACTGAACTATATTTAATGTTTTCATATATCTCCCCTATTGAAAAATCTTTGGAATAGTTGGGACTTTAGGCCCAATTACACAGCCACCATCTACAATGCCGCCATTAGCTTCTTTCACTTGCATTATGTTCAATTCATTCATAATATTTTCCTATCTGATTATTTAAGTTGATTCATTAGATCTTTAATGGCTTGCAACCATGCACCCTCATGATAAACCGTTGAAACACCACCACTCACTACTTCCAACTGAACTACATTTAATGTTTTCATATACCTCTCCTATTGAAAAACCTTTGAAATAGTTGGAACTTTAGGTCCAATTACACAGCCACCATCTACAATACCGCCACTAGTTTCTTTTACCTGCATTATGTTCAATTCATTCATGATATTTTCCTATCTGATTATTTAAGTTGATTCATTAGATCTTTAATGGCTTGCAACCATGCACCCTCATGATAAACCGTTGAAACACCACCACTCACTACTTCCAACTGAACTACATTTAATGTTTTCATAAACCTCTCCTATTGAAAAACCTTTGAAATAGTTGGAACTTTAGGTCCAATTACACAGCCACCATCTACAATACCGCCACTAGTTTCTTTTACCTGCATTATGTTCAATTCATTCATGATATTTTCCTCTTTAAAATTTAAGGTTACTGTGTTTAGTAAGACGACTGATTAAGTTTTGGTATTTCAATAGGGCCACATATAACAGGTCTGCTCCCAGTAGAAATTGCACCACCATTCACTTCAGCTTTTTCATATACACTCAAAGTTTTCATTTTTTATTACCTTTTATTTGTTTTATACACATATCTAATATTAAACTTAGCTTGGAAGAGACCTTGATATAATAGGAATCTAGACTCTAGATTTAATCAGCAAACGGCCTATTTCATAACCTAAATTATATGACAGCTTACTTCCGTCATTAACTTCGTATAATTGATATCTACTTTTTACTTAACTCTTTATTTGATTAAATTTTCATAGTGATCTCTGTACCATTTCTCCCATGGCCATTCAAAGCCACCGTTTACACTTTTCATTTCATTTAGGTTTAACTCATTCATTTATTTTTCCTTTTTTATTAATTAACTTAGTAAAAAACTTCCGTCTGAACTTGTGTCTGTAAACTCTTCATTTTCAATATTTAAGCTATTTATTTTCTTTATAGCTTTAGTTCGTGAACCTAAATCTGGCTTATCTACTTCTATTGCTTCACCATATCTAAGCTCTATAACTCTATCTGCACTGGCTATTGTTTCAGGCCTATGCGCAATAATAATGCGTGTCACATCTAAATTTTTAACGGCTTCGTTTACTGAAAACTCTAGCTTTGTATCTAAGTTACTTGTTGCTTCATCCATAAATAGAATTTTAGGTTTTCTGTACAAAGCTCTTGCTAGTAATAAACGCTGTATTTGTCCGCCCGATAATGCAGCCCCCATATCACCAACGAGTGTGTTGTAGCCCATTGTCATTTGTAAAATATCGTTATCTATAGCCGCAATTTTGGCTGCCCATTCAACTTGTTGCATATCGAACTCTGGGTCAAAAAACGATATATTGTCTGCTATTGACCCTGATAGAAGCTGGTCGTCCTGCATTACAGCTGCAATCTGCGTTCTATATTGACCAAGTCCTAGCTGTCTAATATCAACACCGTCTACCTCAATCTTTCCTTCGTCGGGTTCAAACAATCCAAGCATTAACTTTGCAAGTGTGGTTTTACCGCAACCCGACGGGCCAATAATGGCGACTGACTCTCCGGCTTTAATTGATAGGTCTAGGTGTTTAAATACCGGTGCTTCTTTTTTGTTGTATCGGTAATTAATGCCTTTAAGCTCTATATCGCCACTGATTTTTTTACCGCTCACTTTCCCTTGAATATCTTGCTCTTTCTCAGTTAAAGAAATATCAGCTAGGCGGTTAAAATGAAGGCTAAGCATTTTAAATTCGATTATTTTTTCGATTAAGCTTGCCATTTTTTCTACAAATTGGCGTTTATAAGCCATAAAGGCAAACAACATACCGACCGTTAAATCACCTTCCATGACCAACATGGCTGCAAAGTAAATAACTAGAACATTTTCAAGGCCAAAAATAACTTTATTAAACGCTTCGTAGCCTATGTTTAAATGGCCTACTCGTATACCTGAGTTCAAGCTATCTGCATATTTGTTATGCCATACACTTTGTCTTTGCACCTCTCGGCCAAACAATTTTATAGTTTGAATACCTCTCACTGTTTCCATAAAGTTAGATTGCTCTTTAGCTTGGTTAACAATGACCTCCTCTGACATTTGACGTAATGGGCGATACATTGCAATTCTGAATACTGCATAAATAGCAATTGCAATTAATACGATAACGCTCAGCTTTGGGCTATATAAAAAGATCATAATGAGTGTCGCAATAGCCATAACACCATCAATAACCGCTTCAATCACACCTTTAGTTAGAAGTTCTTTTACCTGTTGCAGTGAACCGAACCGAGAGACAACATCACCAATATGTCGCTTTTCAAAATACTGTAAAGGTAGTCTGACTAAATGATGAAATAAGTTTGCCCCGAGCTGTATACTCATTAAATTACCAAAATGCAGTAATAAAACACTCCGTACAGCTCCTGTCACCATCTCTATTGCCATCAACAGTCCAAAGCCAATAGCTAAAATAGCGAGTAAATTTTGGTCATAGCTTAAAATAACCTCATCAACTACCAGCTGCATGTAATAAGGACTCGCTATTGCAAATGCTTGCAGTAATAGTGATAAAACAAATACTTTACCTAGCGTTGACTTTAAACCGGTTACTTTGCTCCAAAAGTCAGATAATTTTAAGTTCACCCGCGAATCTTCAGATTTAAACTCTTCAGTTGGACTAAGCTCTAACGCAACACCTGTAAAATGTTTAGAGAACTCCTCCATTGTATATTTTCGTTCGCCTAAACCTGGATCATGTATCTCTATTGACTTTTTATTTACCTTTTTAAGAACCACAAAGTGATTCATATCCCAGTGTAAAATGCAGGGTGTTTTAAGCTGTGATAAATGTTCTAAATCTAACCTTAGTGCTCGTGTGCTTAACTTTAATTTATCTGCAATTTGCATTAGCTCTTCAAGGTTTGCACCCTTCAAAGATATTTCGTGTTCTTGGCGTAAACTAGTTAAGTCTGTTTTGTAACCATAATAGGCGGCAACCATTGCTATACTTGCTAACCCACACTCCGCGGCCTCTGTTTGTAAAATTACCGGGAGACGTTTTGTTCCGCTAAATTTTAATAAATGCATTGGGTTTTCCATCATACTGCTCCCTTAATGCTATATATTGGCTCAAATAACCACTCAAAGAGTGAACGACTATCTACCATAATGTCTGCTTCGAGTAACATACCTGCTTGCAAAGGAACTGAAGCTCCATAAGCTTGTGCATTTTGATTCGTTAGCTCTACAACCACTTGATACATTGGCTCTTGGAGCGACACTGGTAAAGCCGTCTCGTTTGGTAAAAGTATTGACTTAGAAACACTTTTTATTTCTCCGTCATAAATACCAAAGCGTTGATACGGAAATGCCTGATAACGAATGCGTGTACTTTGCCCTTTCTGCACAAACCCATATGCCCTTGTGGGTACAAAAAGAACGGCTTCTAACTTTGTATCTTCTGGTAACACTGCCATCAATGGGTAATTTGATTGTGCCATCATCCCTGGCTTAACTAATAAGTTACTAATACGGCCACTACGCTGACTTCTAACATCATAACTACCTTGCGATTCAGCCTGGCTAATTTGCTGATTTATGTTTGCTAGCTGAGAACGCAACTGCGATTCAACCTCTTGTTGGTTCATTGGCATTTGTATTAATTCAAACCGGTACTGACTTAGTAACTCTTGCTGAGAAAGTAAGCGAGCCTCAAGATCTTCTGCTTGCTGTTGTATTGCAAAGTAATTGTCTTTAACCGTTTCTAAATCAGCATTCGAAGCAAATTGTTTTTCTATTAATAGTTCTGTATCTGCAACTCTTTTTTTACTTAAAACTACCCGTTTACTTAGTAGTGACAGTTGCTTTTGCGCTTGCTCAACTTGAAAAGTAGTACTAGCAATTTGAGACTCTAGCTTTTCAACACTGACACCAGCCAATGACTTTTGTGTTTTTAAATTCTCATTAATATACTGCTTTTGCTTTATAAGCTGACTCACAATAACGTCGTTAACGTCACTTCCAGATGTAAGCAGTCGCTCCATTCTTATTCGCGCTAACAATTGGCCTTTTTCAACAATTTGGCCTTCTTCAACAAACACCTCATCAATAACCCCCGTTGTTAAAGGATAAATTTTTGATAAACCCGTTGTTGGTCGTAAATATCCAGACACCACTTCTTTTCGGTGATACTCACCTAAAATAAGATATGTACAACCAATAATCACAATGCCTAAAATTAAACCAAGGATCCAAGTAAAAGACATATGGGTTGCTATAGTGACTTCCCCATCAAGTTTTTGCCCTTGATGATCAATCGCTTCTTTACGAAATAAATCTGACATATTTACACCATTGCCTCAGGTAGTGGTGTACTACAATGTAATTTCCATTCACCTGACTCTTTCACTAGCGAATGTAAATTGCTCGACACTTTATCTATATTTTTACCATCAATTTCTGCTTTAAAGTTAACTTCATCTCTTATAACTAATAAGTCGTCTTGCTTTGCAATTAATGCAACATTTTGCAAAGTAAACTTAAAATCAAATTGCTTTCTTAGTGTTTCAAACTGTTGCTTGGTTGCATTAAATAAAGGAGAGCCTGAACAAAAATAATCCTCTAGATCATCTAAGCTACCATCGCAGATTAATGCATAGTAACTACTAAAATATTCATTAAGCGTCATAGTAAACTCCAAATTATTTAACTTTTAAAAGAGGGTTTTTATTGGCGCCCTCTGATTCGATGGAATTTATATTCACAGATAATTATTCATTTAGCAAATGTAAGAATAATTAATAAAATTATTTATTTTCAAATACTTAAATCTAAATGTTATTTATAAATAAGCTAGTAATAGTGACTAGGTTTGCTTTGCTAATATGGTAAACATATTTATGGATATAAATTTACGAAGATAATATATAAAGAAGTCTGATCCCAATGGTTGCTCGGGTCTAATTTTGTTGAACGCTTAATTTATTAACATTAATGCTAATAAAATAAGGAAATAATTTAAGTTTAAAGAAGTAACTAAGTCTCTTAGTGTCGCTAGTAGTTTATGAAAAGATAAAGCAGTCGCTAAGCAGTAAGGGGTTACTTTAATGAACCTGAACGGGGTGAACTAAAGCGGTTACGTAAAGAAACACAGAATTAAGTATGGAAAAAGGCCAACGCATTCTTTGCAAAAGAAATGAAATAAAGTTTAACTTTATTCAATTAAAAAAACAGTCTATTAAGTCCTCAGTAACGTTGCTTTGTCGCATCATGCAAGTAAGTAAATCAGGTTATAATAACTGGATAAAACGCCCAGAAGAATAATTAGCATTGATACGTTGAAGCTGTACCGAAGTATTTTCCAACTTTTAAAAAACAGAGAGCTTGTTAACCGAGAAATAGTAAAGAGACTTCGTAAATAAGACTATTAAGCTAGCCGATACCTTGTTCGTAAAGTTATGCGGCGTTTATGTTTAAAAGTCACACGGCGTTAAACTTACAAGGTAACGACTACGCGTAAACACTTAGACTCTATTGCAACTAACTTACTTAACTAGAACCTTAATCCAACGAGTACTAATCAAATTTGGGCTGGTAATGTGACTTATTTAAAAAAGGTGAAGGCTGAATGTCTTTGGCTATAGACATGGATTTGTATTCACGCCGGATCGTTGATTGGCATATAGATAAACGTGTGGAAACGAACTTGTTAAGTAAGGCGTTAATCAAAGCCTATAATTTGTGACATCCGCCGAGTAGACTCGTTTTTCATAGTGTTGTGGGATCTCAACATACCAGCTTATAATATAGTAAATTGTTAGTTAGCTATAGCACTAGAGAAAGTATAGAGGATGTTGGAGCTTATCAGAGGTAAGGTTGGAAACTCAGTAACCAAAAACACCCTATTTAATCGACCTCAATAAGCTAAATGGGGACTGTAATCATTTAATAAATCTGAACCACCAGAAACTTAATTAAGAGATCTCTTATTTGAGAAATAAATAGAAATAAGAAACTAATTGCAACTATAAAAAGCTTCATTGCTCTCCTTGTTTTTCATGCTCATACCCTCACCTAAATTCTTAATTGATACTAAAACAGATACCTGGTCTACCTTGACCACCTTAAAACGAAAGTCATATGCGCTTGAACATATGTAACTCCCTATTTTTATAGAAGCAATGTTGTCTAGATCTATGCTATTAAAGGAAAGCACACCATAAAATTCTTCGTTTTTAATTTTAAAAAGTAGCTCTCCCTTATAAAAAAAATCACCTTTCTCTAACCTTGACCCGTATATGACATTTCCCTTCAAAGTAGAGTAAACATACTTTTTTGACTCATAATTATCATACGCCATTAATAGGTCGTTTTTATTAACGAAATCGCCGTTCTTAACAAAAACTTCACTAATCTTTCCTGACTCTCTGGAATATAAATACTCCTGAAGTTCAGGAGTGTTTATATTCAAAACGGCAGAGAACGAAATTGCAGTATATAAGTTGATTACTAACAAAAAGCCTCCTTATTTTAAAACGTTAATCAATGTTGCACCTGGAATTTGAACGTCAGGATCTTTTGGTTCAATCGTCACTGTAATTCCCCCACCGTTTATCTTTTTTGTTTGTCCTAGCGCTAAAATATTATTAGCATCTAAGTCTGCTGATTTAAGAACCTTAAGTTTTTTTCTTTAATGAAAATTTCATGAGCTTTAATCCTGTAAATAGTGGTTATTATAGTTTTTTAGTGAACACGAATTAATTTACTCTAAAAATATAAAAAAATGTAATTATCAATTATTATGAAATCACATAATAATTAGACTTAAGCACTTGAAATTAAATGAATTTAACAATGTTAGCAATTAAAAATATTGAAATAACAAAAAACTTGTTTTATTTTTTGATGAGCTGTAAGATTTAACTTCCTTATTGCATTTGCATTTCTCGCATATGTAGCCCAAAGTACCGCCATACTTTGGGCATATTCATAAAAACCCAAATAAGTAGTTCCTATTTCTTCTAAAAATTAAAAACGCTTTTTTCTACATAGACTCAAACCGATCATACAAAACATACCATATTGTAGAGAACCTTAAGAAGTAGTCTCTTCTTAAACTTTACAAGCTTGTGTAATGGAAACGAATTGGGTCCGTTGGGGTTTGTAAGGTATAAAATTATATTGCTTTTATGCAAGGTATAGTTAATTTCATTAAGTGATGGATACTACATACAATTAAAACAATGCACCTGCACTTGATAAAGGTGTGCATATATTTATCGTTTATAAGTTATTACATCTAGAAAGTCTTCGTATAAACTGACTAAATTAAGACATAAAAGTTTTGATAGCTATAATGACAAATTTACAAAGTACTAGTTAATCATTTTTCTCTAGCGATAATCTCACAAGTTCATTGTTTACCAATTCAACTATTTCTAAGGTTAAAGAGCTACCTGAACTCGAAGAGTTTACATTTATAATAGCATCTTCAGCCTTGCTAGCTTCAAATACTTTTTTTGGTAATATATCAACAGCCTTTGTAAAATCATATTCGTAAATTGCTTTACCAGTCGAATGATAAACTTTATTTTGATTTATTGATAAAGAGTGTTTATAAGCAGATGGTTTAACTTTAAAGCCTTGCGTTTGAAGCCCTGTAGACAGATCAAAAAATGTTAACATATCTAAATTATTTAAAAAGACGAGTTTATTATTTTGTAACTGCCCAAACCATACTGCATTTTTTACTGGTAACAATATACTTTTAGAATTGCTCCTATTAAAAATGTAAGAGCGAGTATCCGTACCAGATTCATCTTGCACAATATAACCAATGTTTTTATCTAGCAGATAGCTAGCTGATATAAAATTATATTCGGGATTAATAACCTCTTTAACGGATAAATTTTCATAGTTGAGTATTTCTATTCCATTTTCATTAATACCGAAGGCTTCTTTGGAGTCAGAAGATACTTTAAAGTCTCGATAACTAAAGTTAACTTTTTTTGACTTGACTTTGCCATCTTTGAATACAGTATTTAGTTTTGTTGATTCCCCATCATTACTTAAAAATACAAGGTTTTCTCCAATAAAATTTGCAAACTTACTATCAAATTTTGATACACGTTCAAAATTTTGAGAAGCTAAATCAAATTTGTAAATATTATTTGTAAAAGGATATATCAACCCTAAAACATTGTTATTGTTAATTGGATAAGTTGCCGAATAGCTACTTCTACTATGAACTTTTGTTTTACTTGCTATACGGTTATTTATTAAAGAATATTGGTAAAAAATTTCTTCTTTATTGTCATACCATAACAATGAGTCGGTTTCTTTTTGATAGTTAATTGACCATATTCTATTTTTAGCCTCGTGTAGCTTAACCTGTGCACCACCTTCTAAATCAGTCATGTACAGTTCACTAGAGTTAAACTGGTGTCTCTCAAATATAATTTTATTTTTATTTTTTATAAAATATAAAAACTTATCACCATACGAATTTAGGTTTGGTGAACTTATTTGAAATTCCTCAGCGGTACTTAAGTTTCGATTAACAAGCACTGATAATTCAGAGCGATTTCTATAACCATACTTTGAATACACAATAGAATTATTATCAAGATTAATCGCATTTATTGGGTATGAAGACTCACACTCAAATAAAAACTTACTACCTGCACTACTTGTTAAACCGACTTCCCACAATTCACATTTGCCTTTACTTTCTACTCTATAAATTGCACGCTCACTATCAATTGACCAACCTGCCGGAAAAATATTAGCATTCGCTTCTGAGATTTTTCTTTCTTGCCCTGTATTTAGATTTTTTAATAAAAGCACTGAATATGATTGTTCTTCTTCAAAGAATGAAAGTGCAATGGTTGAGTTATTTGGGGAAAGTATCATTTGACTATACACTCCCTGTAACCAAGAGAGCGTTTCTTCGTTAAATTTTTTCTCTATAATGTTTGGGCTTTTTGTTTCAACCTTTAGTAACGTATCATTTGCAATCTCGTTATCTAGACTAGATAAACTTTGAAACATGTAAATACTAATAAAAACACCTAGAATTAATATAGTTATTAGTGCTATTAACTTTTTTTGTTTGTTATTAGTTTTTTCTTTTAATGCGTTAACTTGCACTAAAGCCGAAGGCTCCTCTTCATAATAAATAACTTCCGGCTCTAAAAAAAGCTATAACCCTTTCGATAGTGTGTTTTTACTACTAAGCCACGTTGCACTTCAGATTTTAGAACTTTTCTAAGCTCTGACATAGCTCGGTTAATTGCGTTGTCATCAACATAATGCTGACACCATACGTCATCAATTAAGTCTTGGCGGGTAATTATCTCATCTTTATTAATAATCAAATAAGAAAGTATTTTAAAAAGAAGCGGCTCTAACTCTCTTTCTACTTCGCCGTCAAAAATTGTTTGCAGCTTAGGGTTCAAAGACCATGCCCCAAACTTAACTTCTTTGACACTACGGGGGAAATTTGCTTCTTTCATAGTTATTATAATCCAACATCCATATCACAGCTTGAGAATGAAAATGTTTAAAACTGTTTTAAATGCAAAAAAAACATTAACGAGAGATTAACAGCTATGCAAAGTAATGTCATCCAAGCAGACATAAAAAAGCCCACATAAAGTGGGCTTTTAAAAACCAGATAGGCTTACTTTTTACGTAATTGCTGAATAACGCGTAGCTGAGCAATTGCTTCAGCTAGTTGCATTGCGGCCTGATTGTAATCAAGCTCAGCAGATGCACCTTTTGCCATTTGGGCTTCAGCGTCACGTTTAGCTTGCTCTGCAGCTTTCTCGTCCAGGTCTTCACCACGAACAGCTGTATCAGCAAGTACGGTCACTATGTTCGGTTGAACTTCTAGTGTACCGCCAGCAATATAGATGAGTTCTTCTTCACCAAATTGCTTAACTAAACGTACCATACCAGGTTTAAGGGCAGTTAGTAGTGGGGCGTGACCGGCGTTAACACCTAACTCACCTTCACTACCAGATACTTGAATAGATTCTACTAAACCAGAAAATAATTTCTCTTCAGCACTTACTACATCAAGATGTACAGTCATAGCTGCCATACTACCCTCCTAATTACATGCTTTTGGCTTTTTCTTGAGCTTCTTCGATAGAGCCAACCATGTAGAACGCTTGCTCTGGCATATCATCAAACTCACCGTTTAAGATACCTTTGAAGCCTGCAATTGTGTCTTTAAGTGAAACGTATTTACCTGGCGCACCTGTAAATACCTCTGCCACGAAGAATGGCTGAGATAGGAAACGCTGGATTTTACGTGCACGAGATACAAGTTGCTTATCTTCGTCAGAAAGCTCGTCCATACCTAGAATCGCGATGATGTCTTTAAGTTCTTTGTAACGCTGAAGAACTGTTTGAACGCCGCGCGCTATACCGTAATGCTCTTCACCGATAACTTGTGGATCAAGCTGACGTGAAGATGAATCAAGAGGGTCTACCGCTGGGTAGATACCTAGTGATGCGATATCACGTGAAAGTACCACTGTTGCATCTAAGTGAGCAAACGTTGTTGCTGGAGATGGATCCGTTAAATCATCCGCAGGTACGTATACCGCTTGGATTGAAGTAATTGAACCAGTCTTAGTAGATGCGATACGCTCTTGAAGTACACCCATTTCTTCAGCAAGTGTAGGCTGGTAACCTACCGCTGATGGCATACGACCAAGAAGTGCTGATACTTCTGTACCCGCAAGTGTGTAACGGTAGATGTTATCTACGAAGAAAAGTACGTCGCGACCTTCGTCACGGAACTTCTCAGCCATAGTAAGACCTGTTAACGCTACGCGTAAACGGTTACCCGGTGGCTCGTTCATCTGACCGTATACAAGCGATACTTTATCAAGTACGTTTGAATCGTTCATCTCATGGTAGAAATCGTTACCCTCACGAGTACGCTCACCAACACCTGCGAATACTGAGTAGCCGCTGTGCTCGATTGCGATGTTACGGATAAGTTCCATCATGTTTACGGTTTTACCAACACCGGCACCACCGAATAAACCAACTTTACCACCTTTAGCGAATGGACATACAAGGTCGATTACCTTGATACCCGTTTCTAAAAGTTCAACTGAGCTTGATTGCTCTTCGTAAGTAGGTGCTGCACGGTGGATAGACATACGCTCGTCTTCACCGATTGGACCTGCTTCATCAATTGGCTCACCAAGTACGTTCATGATACGACCTAGGGTCTTAGTACCAACTGGAACTTGAATTGCTTCGCCTGTGTTTGCTACTGCAGCACCACGACGTAAACCGTCTGTAGTACCTAGTGCGATAGTACGTACCACACCGCCACCTAGCTGCTGTTGAACTTCTAAAGTCAAACCAGCTAAATCGCCATCTGTTACTTTTAGCGCGTCATATACGGCTGGCACGCTGTCTTGTGGAAATTCGATATCCACAACGGCGCCGATAATTTGGACGACCTTACCTAAACTCATGTCTATTCCTCTCGTTAATCTTTGCCTGAAGCATTAAACTGCTGCTGAACCAGAACAAATCTCACTAATTTCTTGTGTGATTGCTGCTTGGCGAGCTTTGTTATATACAAGCTGTAACTCATCCATAAGGTCACCGGCATTATCAGTTGCAGCTTTCATTGCAACCATGCGGGCAGCCTGTTCAGAGGCAGCGTTTTCAACTACACCTTGGTATACTTGAGATTCAATGAAACGTACTAACAAAGACTCTAAAATAGCCTCTGGGTTTGGTTCATATAAGTAATCCCACGCATGTGTAGATACTTCTTCTTCAGCTTTTGGCAAAGGGAGTAACTGATCTACTATTGGCTCTTGCTTCATGGTATTAACAAAGTTGTTATATACCAGGAATAAACGGTCAATTTTACCTTCAGAGAATGCATCTAGCATTATTTTTACCGGACCAATTACGTCCTGTACTGAAGGCTTATCTCCAAGACCTGCTTTTTTAGCAAGCACTTGACCACCAAAACGTTGAAAGAAGCCAGCTGCTTTACTACCTAAAGTAGCAAAATCAGCATCTACGCCTTTCTCTTTCCACGCTTTAATGTCTAATGCAACTTTTTTAAACTCGTTTGAGTTTAAACCGCCACACAGACCACGGTCAGTAGAGATAACAATATAACCAACTCGTTTTACTTCACGTTCTTCTAAGAACGGGTGAGTAAAATCAAGATTTGCTTGAGCAACACGACCAATCACTTTACGTAATTTTTCAGCGTATGGACGGCTTGAAGCCACTCGTTCTTGCGCCTTTTTCATTTTAGACGCAGCAACCATTTCCATTGCGCTAGTGATCTTTTGAGTATTTTTAATACTGCCGATCTTGCTTTTAATCTCTTTTCCGCTGGCCATGACTCTCTCTCCGAATCAAGGTGTGCTTTAGCGGACTAAAGCGCACCATTAATAACTAAATTACCAAGTTTGCGTAGACTTGCACTTCTCTAGAAGTTCTTTAAGCTGCGCTTCGATCTCGGCGTTGTAGTTACCAGTTTCATTGATTTGAGCCATAAGCTCTGCGTATGTGCTATTTGCGAAAGAAAGTAATGCCGCTTCGAAATCCATGATTTTAGAGATTTCGATGTCTTGCAAGTAACCTTTCTCAGCTGCGAATAACGACAAAGACATTTCAGCAACAGACATTGGCGCGTACTGTTTCTGCTTCATTAGCTCTGTTACACGCTCACCATGCTCAAGTTGAGCACGAGTAGCATCATCAAGGTCAGACGCGAACTGCGAGAACGCAGCTAATTCACGGTACTGAGCTAGGGCTAGACGGATACCGCCACCTAGTTTCTTAACGATTTTAGTTTGTGCAGCACCACCAACACGCGATACCGAGATACCAGCATTTACTGCCGGACGGATACCTGAGTTGAATAAGTCAGTTTCTAAGAAGATCTGACCATCGGTGATAGAGATAACGTTTGTCGGTACGAACGCAGAAACGTCGCCGCCTTGAGTTTCAATGATAGGCAATGCCGTCAATGAACCTGTTTTACCTTTCACTTCACCGTTAGTGAACTTTTCAACGTAATCAGTGTTTACACGTGATGCACGCTCTAAAAGACGCGAGTGAAGGTAGAATACGTCACCTGGGTATGCTTCACGGCCTGGTGGACGCTTAAGTAGCAATGAGATTTGACGGTAAGCAACAGCTTGCTTAGATAAATCATCATATACGATTAATGCGTTTTCACCACGGTCACGGAAGTATTCACCCATAGTACAGCCCGAGAACGGTGCTAAGTACTGAAGTGCCGCAGATTCAGAAGCAGATGCTACAACTACGATAGTATTTGCAAGTGCACCGTGCTCTTCTAATTTACGTACTACGTTAGCAATAGTAGATGCTTTTTGACCAACCGCTACGTACACACACTTAACGCCTGTGTCTTTTTGGTTGATGATTGCATCGATTGCTAGTGCAGTTTTACCTGTTTGGCGGTCACCGATAACAAGCTCACGCTGACCACGACCAACTGGAATCATCGCATCGATAGATTTGTAACCAGTTTGTACTGGCTCATCTACTGATTGACGCTCGATTACACCTGGTGCAATTTTTTCTACAGGTTCAAAACCGTCGTTATCTAAAGCGCCTTTACCATCGATAGGAGCACCTAGTGTGTTTACAACACGACCAAGTAGACCCGCACCAACAGGAACTTCTAAGATACGACCAGTTGTGTATACTTTTACGCCTTCTGTAAGGTCAGCGTAAGGACCCATTACTACTGCACCAATTGAGTCGCGCTCAAGGTTTAGTGCGATAGCATAACGGTTGCCAGGAAGCTCAATCATCTCACCTTGCATACAGTCAGCTAGACCGTGGATGCGAATGATACCGTCAGTAACAGATACAATTGTACCTTCGTTACGAGCTTCACTTACAACTTCGAACTTCTCAATACGTTGTTTGATCAGATCTGAAATTTCAGTGGAATTAAGTTGCATGCTCTTTTTCCCAATTACGATTGTAGTGTTGTGGCTAAGCGATTTAATTTACCGCGTAAAGAGCCGTCAATTACAGTGTCGCCTGCCTTAATAATAAGGCCGCCAACTACTGTAGCGTCTTCACTACAATTCAGCTTAACTTTGCGTGCGAAACGTTTTTCAAGTGCCGCTACCAGTGATTCTTGCTGCGCTGCAGCAAGAGGTGTTGCCGAAATCACATCAATATCGATTTCTTTTTCATAGTCTGCTTTTAAAGCAGAAAATAAATGAGCAACTTCAGGTAGTGCAATCAAACGTCCATTTTCAGCCATCACCTTAACTAGGTTCTGACCTTGTTCGTTGAGCTGCTCACCACATAAGTTAATAAATAACTCAGCTTGTGCAGTAGCAGTAGGCAATCCAGCTAAAATGGTAGATGCCTGTTCATTGCTGGCAACGTGGCCAGCAAAGAACAACATGTCATTCCAGCTATCAATAGCGCCTTTTTCAACGGCAAGTTCAAAAGCCGCTTTAGCGTATGGGCGAGCGATAGTAGTCAATTCAGACATGCTCATACCCTCCTAATTACAGCTCAGCGACAAGTTTTTCAACGATGTCACTATGTGCGGCTTGATTGATTTCGCGCTCTAAAATTCTTTCTGCGCCAACCACTGCCAGAGTTGCTACTTGCTTACGTAGCTCTTCTGTCACACGGTTACGCTCTGATTCAATTTCAGAGTGCCCTTGAGCAATAATTTTTTCACGCTCTTGCTGACCACGAACAGTTTCTTCGTCAACAATTAGCATGGCACGCTTTTTAGCTTGATCAATGATATCAGCCGCTTGAGCCTTTGCATCTTTAAGCTGTTCTGCAGCTTTCTGTTGCGCTAGTTCTAAGTCTTTCTCGGCTCTATCAGAGGCAGCTAAACCATCTTCGATTTTCTTCTGGCGAGCTTCAATTGCACCGTTTAGTGGTGGCCATACGTATTTCATACAAAATAATACGAACACCGTAAACGCAATTAATTCACCGATAAGAGTGGCGTTTAAGTTCACAACCGCTCCTCCTTAAATAGTAAGCTGTTCAAAAAATAAAATTAAAGTACGAACAACAATACCATCGCGATACCAACACCAATCATTGCTACAGCATCGATTAGACCAGCAAGGATAAACATTTTAACTTGTAGCGATGGTGCAAGCTCAGGTTGACGCGCACATGCTTCAAGGAATTTACCGCCCATGTTACCAAAACCGATTGCCGTGCCGATTGCACCGAAGCCGATAAGTAAAGCTACTGCGATGTACTTAAGACCTAATACTAGTTCCATTTTTTTCTCCAAAGTTTCAATTGTAATTAAAAGTAAAAATTAAAAGTTATAAATTAGTGATTATCCGAACTTGCCATGCTTAGGTATACGATTGTTAGCATCATGAATACGAATGCTTGCAATACAATTACCAAGATATGGAATACAGCCCACACAAAGTGCAACGGTAGTTGCATTAAACCTATAGCACCTATAAGGATGAAGATTAATTCACCTGCATATAAGTTACCGAACAAACGCAGTGCCAGTGAAAACGGCTTAGAAACCAATGCGATAAGTTCTAGTAATAGGTTGAATGGGATTAAAAGAATCTGCATAGCTGTATTGTTTGAACTAAACGGGTGAAGTGTTAGTTCTTTAATAAAACCGCCGATACCTTTGATTTTAATTGAGTAACCAATCATTAGAATGAACACGCCCAGCGCAAGTGCAGCTGTCATGTTGATATCTGTAGTTGGTACAATTTTCATGTATACGTCGTGTGAATCCATACCGAATGCAGTTTCGCCAACAAAGCCAGCAAATGCAGGTAGGAAGTCAACTGGGATTAAATCCATTAAGTTCATTAAGAATATCCAAACGAATATTGTTAATGCTAATGGTGCAATTAGCTTACTTTTACCGTGGAAGGTATCGCGTACGTTGTCGCCAACGAACTCAACAACCATTTCAATGAAACATTGAAGTTTTCCAGGTACACCCAGAGTTGATTTTTTTGCGGCACTACGGAAGATCCATAAAAATATTAGACCTAGTCCGATAGACCATGCGAGGGTATCTATATGCCATGTCCAGAAGCCACTATCCGTACATGCTTTATTGAAGGCAAGACCAGCGTCGGTCGAGCACATCTTAGCATTGGTTAAGTGGTGCTGAATATGGCTAGATAGAGTAACTTCTTCTGCAGCCATGTTATATCCCAAAAGTTAATGTTTAAAAAAACGGGTGTAAACAATCCTGTAAACAACACCAACACATAAGCACAAAAGAAAGGTAGCAGTACTACCGGATAAAGCTTTAGCATTAGTGCAAACAAAACGATTGTTAGCATAAATTTTAATCCGTTGCCGCGTTTCAACGAGGCATACGCTTGATTTGCTCGACTTGCACCCATATATCTGAATGCATAAAGCGCAAATACAAAGTTAGGAAGTACTGCGACTGCGCCACCAGCTAGAGCTGAAAGTGCGGCATTGGTTTCCCAACCTATAAAAATTATTAGTGCAGCTAAAAGGGCTACAAATCCTTGAAGGCAAATTAATTTTAATGCGGCAAGCCTATACGGGCCTGCTAACTTATTAGTCACTTTTAATTAACCTTTATGACGCTCTAATTGTCAGGGTATGAAAACTGGCGAAATTATACTTAATCCTGCCAGTTTTGCAACTTGAGTAGGTGCTTTGTAACACAAAATCGCTGTAAATGTCCCTTTTTAGACATCCAATGAATTAATGGTGGGAATAGTCTTGATTGATACGGTTTAAAATACCGTCTAACTCGTCAAGATTAGTGTATGAAATAACCAACTTCCCTTTGCCTTTTTTGTTGTAATTTATTTCTACCTTTGCCCCTAGGTTATCAGCAAGCTGTTGCTCTAACTGTTTAACATCTGGGTCTTTTTCTATTACTTCTTTTGCTGGAGCTGGCTCTAAAATAGAGCGTACTAGTTTTTCTGTTTCGCGAACGGTCAATGCCTTTGCAACAGCTAAACGGGCTGCATCTGATTGCACTTCACCTTCAAGTGCTAACAGGCAACGTGCGTGACCCATTTCAATGTCACCATGCTCTAACAATATCTTTACATCGTTATTAAGATTATTTAAGCGTAATAAGTTAGTCACAGTAGTGCGCGATTTACCAACGGCATCAGCCACTTGTTGATGCGTTAACTCAAACTCATTAAGCAAGCGGTTAAGTGCAATCGCTTCTTCCATAGCGTTTAAGTCTTCACGCTGAATATTTTCAATTAGGGCAATAGCAACGGCTGCTTCATCAGGCACGTCTTTAATAATACAGGGTACAAAATCAAGTTTAGCAATTTGTGCAGCACGCCAACGGCGTTCACCGGCAATAATCTCGTAGCTGTTGTGCGCAACAGGGCGCACAACGATAGGTTGAATAATTCCTTGTGAGCGTATCGAACTGGCGAGTTCTTCAAGTGCCTCTTCAGACATGTCTTTACGAGGTTGGTATTTACCTGAGTGTAAAAACTCGATAGGGAGTTTTTGTAATTCACTGTTGCTAGGTTGCGCTGCATTTTCAACTGCGCTAGTTACGTTAGCATTGTCCTGTTCCTTGCCTTCGCTTGGTGCAGGTTTAGATGAACTTAAAAGCGCATCGAGTCCTCGGCCTAAACCTCGTTTTTTAGCAGACATGTTATTTTTTTACCTCAAAGTTAGGCGACAACGGGAGTTGTTTTTTCTTTTCTGCGTAGCATTTCACCAGCGAGAGCTAAATAAGCTTTCGCACCACTTGATGCTCGATCATAGTACATTGCTGGGGCACCAAAACTTGGGGCTTCTGCAAGTCGAACATTACGTGGGATCACCGTACGGTATACTTTATCGCCAAAATGTTGTTTTAATTGTTCTGATACATCATTTGCTAGTCGATTACGTGGATCGTACATAGTACGAAGTATGCCTTCAATCTGTAAGTTAGGGTTAACTAACTTAGCAAGTTGCGTAATCGTGTCCATTAATGCTGTTAATCCTTCAAGTGCGTAATATTCACATTGCATAGGCACTAAAATAGAATCGGCAGCGGCCATGGCATTAACGGTTAACATATTTAAAGAAGGCGGGCAGTCTATAAAAATAAACTCATACTGATCTTGTATTTTTTCAAGCGCGTTACGCAAACGTACTTCACGCGCAAATAATTCCATCAGCTTAACTTCTGCAGCGGTCACATCACCGTTTGCAGCAATCATATGATATTCGCCTGAGGTTTCTTTAATAATCACCTCATCAATAGGCTTATCTTCTATGAGCAAGTCATAGATAGTAGGGACGTCACCATATTTGTCGACGCCACTGCCCATGGTCGCATTGCCTTGCGGGTCGAGATCTATTAACAGCACTTTACGTTTCGTTGCAGCCATAGATGCAGCGAGATTAACGGCAGTGGTAGTTTTACCTACTCCGCCTTTTTGATTTGCTAATGCGATGACTTTTGCCACAGTGTCTCTGATCCCTAGTCTTTAGAAAGAATTATTAAATGTCGTTGTGCATCTAAATCCGGTACTTCTAATGCAATTTTTTGCTCAAACTTAACGCCAGCAGGGAGTGAGTCTAATTCCTCACTTGGAAATACCCCTTTAAGCGCAATAAACTTACCTGAATGATCAATTAAGTGCGAACACCAGTCAATCATATCTTGTAATGATGCAAATGCACGACTTAGTACGCCATCTAATTTAACACTTGGTTGATATTCTTCAACTCTTGACTGCACAGGGGTGACATTATCAAGGCCAAGCTCATGTTTAACATGCATTAAAAAACGTACACGTTTACCTAAACTATCTAATAATACAAATTGCGTATTGGGTAAGGCTATAGCTAACACTATGCCCGGTAAACCAGGACCCGTGCCAACATCAATATAATGATGACCGGTCAAGTGAGGAGCAACAACTAGGCTATCCATTATATGTTTAACCATCATTTCTTGAGGCAAACGTACTGAGGTTAAATTGTAGGCTTTATTCCACTTATCGAGTAATTCGACATAGCGAACAAGTTGTTGCTGTTGTTTTTGTGTTAGCGCAATATCAGTTTGCGCTAACAAAGTTGTTAATTGTTGCTGTAACACAATGTACCTTTACCGTTACGCAGTTTTGCGTAACAAGCCTTGCTTCTTCAGATACACTAATAATAGCGAAATCGCCGCTGGGGTGATACCAGAAATACGCGAAGCTTGGCCAATAGTGTCTGGACGAGCATCAATTAGCTTAGCAACTACCTCGTTTGATAGACCAGAGACGGTTTTATAATCAAACTCTTTTGGTAAGATTGTTTCTTCATGACGAAGCTGCTTATTGATCTCATCTTGCTGACGCGCAATGTAACCTGCGTACTTGGTATGAATTTCAACCTGCTCTAAAGCCGCCTTATTGGTAAACTCAGATCCAAGCCCTTCAATCGCCATCAAGTCGTTATAACGCACTTCTGGACGACGCAGTAATTCTTCTAAGCTGGCTTCACGCACAAGTGGCGTTTTAAGTAATTCGTTTACTTTATTAACCATGACATGATCTTTATGGATCCAGGTATCTTTAATACGCTGTTTTTCTTTAGCGATCACTTCCATTTTTTCGTTAAATGCTTGCCAACGTTCATCGTTAACTAAACCTAGTTCACGGCCTTTTTCAGTTAAACGAATATCAGCGTTGTCTTCACGAAGTAGCAAACGGTATTCTGCGCGACTAGTAAACATACGGTACGGTTCTTTTGTACCCAGTGTTGCTAAGTCGTCAATCAGTACGCCTACATAGGCTTCATCACGACGTGGCGTCCACGATTCTTTGCCTTGTACTTGTAAGGCTGCATTCATACCTGCGATCAGACCTTGTGCACCCGCTTCTTCGTAACCGGTAGTACCATTAATTTGACCAGCAAAAAATAAACCATCAATAAATTTAGTTTCTAATGATTGTTTTAAATCGCGCGGATCAAAAAAGTCATATTCAATGGCGTAGCCAGGACGACAGATATGTGCGTTCTCAAAGCCGGTGATCGATTGCACAATTTCTAACTGCACATCGAACGGTAAGCTAGTTGAAATACCGTTAGGGTATAACTCGTAAGAAGTTAAACCTTCTGGCTCTACAAATATTTGGTGTTTATCTTTATCTGCAAAACGTACAATTTTATCTTCAATAGACGGACAGTAACGTGGACCTATTCCTTCGATAACACCTGAGTACATAGGTGAGCGATGTAAGTTTTTGCGAATAACATCATGTGTTTTTTCATTGGTGTAAGTGATGTAACACGGAATTTGTTGTGGGTGGTCGCTTTGTTTACCCATAAATGAGAATACCGGTGTTGGTGCATCACCCGGTTGTTCTTGCATTTTACTAAAATCAACAGTCCGGGCATCAATACGCGGTGGCGTGCCGGTTTTTAAGCGATCTACTCTAAATGGTAATTCACGTAAGCGATCAGCTAAGGCAATCGAAGGCGGATCGCCAGCTCGGCCACCTTTGAAATTTTCAAGGCCGATATGAATTTGACCGCCTAAGAATGTACCCACGGTTAGTACCACACTAGGTGCACTAAAACGTAAACCCATTTGTGTCACTACACCGGTTACACGATCATTTTCAACGATTAGATCATCACATGATTGCTGAAAAATCTTTAAGTTTTCTTGGTTTTGAAGTGTGTTTTGAATAGCCGCTTTGTACAGGGCACGATCTGCTTGAGCACGAGTCGCTCGTACAGCAGGGCCTTTAGAAGAATTAAGCGTGCGGAATTGGATCCCGCCTTTGTCAATAGCTTGAGCCATTGCGCCACCTAGGGCATCAATTTCTTTAACCAGATGGCCTTTACCAATGCCACCAATTGCTGGGTTACAAGACATTTGACCAAGGGTATCCATATTGTGAGTCAGCAGCAGGGTATTCATCCCCATACGGGCAGCTGCCAATGCGGCTTCAGTGCCTGCATGTCCACCACCTACTACGATAACGTCAAAATTTTCGTGAAAAATCATTAATGGGATCCTACTTAAATCAAACCAGTAAACTTCAAAAGGGAGCGTATTCTACCTAGAAATTAGCAGAAGATAAATGATTAAACAGTGCTCAAGATCTAAGTAAGTGATCTCTAATAATATAAAGGATCTTTTAAAGAGATCTTTTAATACTATTACTACTACTGATCGGGTTTTCTGTTGATAAGCTTTAGATCATGATTAAAAACATATAATTAGATCGGATCTAAAGGTGTTAATATGATCGGATCTTCAGGCAAATAAGCTCTGATCAAAACGGGCTGTTATACACAGGCCGATCAAGTCTCGATCTTATCCCATGGATAAGCACGGCTAAAAAAGCAGTTTAATCAGTGTTTATCCACAAAATCTATTAATTTATTAGTAAATTGTGGGTAACTTTATTTATAACTTTTTGCTTGATCTTTCTATTTTAAACCTGTCTGTGCTATCCACGAGTCTAACCAAGCTAAGGCCGTATCTTCGGGCAAAGCTTCATCAAGAATATTAAGCTCTAAACGTTGTGCTACTTTTACAGCGCCTTTTTGACTTAAAAGGGCATCTATATTGCGTCCTGCAAGGTTATAAGTGTCGTAACTAGTATCGCCAAGTGCAATAACTGAATACTTTAAATGCGAAAGATCATCCACTTGAGATACTTGTTCGATAAAATCAATCAGGTTGTCAGGGTAGTCACCCGCACCGTATGTTGATGTACAAACCAACCAAATAGTATTTTGTTGATCGATTTCATTAAACTCAGGTTGATCATGTAGTTGGCTATTAATCCCTTGGTTGTTAAGTGCATCATTTAACTGCTCTGCAACGTACTCGGCGGATCCCATTTGACTACCAACGATAATATTTACTGAACTCATGAATATTACTGATCACTATTAGTTTTAATTGCTGCCTATGATAGCTCAGTGAGTATAACAGTAAAGTTAAGAGTGTTATTTTGTATAACTATTTTTGTGGTAATTTAAGCCTCCGCACTAACCACTGCTTTAACTTGTTGATTATTAATGGATTAACAAAATATATTTAAATGTAATCTTCTGATCAAGTTGTTGATAAGGTTGGGGAAAGCTCTGCTTAACTAAAAAGCAATGTTATAAATAGTTTGCTAAGTTATTGATTTTATATTGAGTGTTAACCACCAGCTAGTACAAATTCATAAATAAAGGCGTGTTGATCTTAGTGTGGATACAAAGCATGTTGATAACTTAAAATTGGGATCGAGAATAATTAAAAAAAATGATCTATTTATGCAGATCAGACTAAAAATCCATTTTTATTTTCCAAAAATCACTATTTAACTGATTTAAACACAGCATATTTTTACTTTTTATCGCTTTTAACTCATTTTTAAGGTAGTAAAACCCCAATTGTGGATAACTGATCTGCAAAAAAATAATTTCATCAATTTAAACTAAGAAATTAATTATATTTTGCTGGTGGAGTGGGCGATCAAACTTACTTTTTAGGTACGTTTTATTTTTATGGTTTGATAATTTCCTATGGCCAAGCTTGAAAAGCTAATGTAATAGGTTCTCTTTTAGGGGGAAATAAGCTTAATTTTTTACTATTAATGTAGGTAGTTTATCTGCTTTTTGGTGTGATTATAGGTTTAGCTCATCTACCTTAAACACATTTTTAAACATGAATGGAGGCTCATATTGGTGCAATTTAGCTGTATTTTTAGTCTGCTTGGTTTTTAAAGTGAGTTATTAAAATGCATTTTGGCGAGTCGATATTAAAAATAGTAGGCAGTAAAAAGGGCACCTAAGTGCCCTTAATGATCAAATTGTTACTTATTAGTTCGACTATTTACCGATACAGAACGAGCTGAAAATTTTGCCAAGCAAATCATCAGAAGTAAATTCACCAGTTATTTCGTTAAGATACTGCTGTGTTAAACGCAGTTCTTCCGCGAGGATTTCACCGGCCACATGCATCTCTAATTGTGTTTTACCTGTATCTAAATGATACGCAGCATGTTCTAGTGCATCTAAGTGACGACGGCGTGCCATAAAACCACCTTCTGTAGCACCATCAAAACCAATGCAAGCTTTTAAGTGAGTACGAACTAACTCTATACCATCAGCATTTTTAGCGCTTAAACTGATGACAGGATATTGTTGTTTTTGATCTATGCCGACTACATCACCTGATAAATCGGCTTTATTTCTGATCACAGTCACGCCCATACCTTGGGGTAACTTAGCCATAAATTCAGGCCAAATAGCATGTGGATCGGTATCAGTGGTGTCGGTGCCATCAAGCATAAATAGCACCCGATCAGCTTGGTTTATTTCATCCCAGGCACGTTCAATGCCTATTTGTTCTACTTTATCTGGGCTTTCTCGAAGGCCTGCGGTATCTATTATATGCAGTGGCATACCATCTATATGTATATGTTCACGTAATACGTCACGAGTGGTGCCGGCTATTTCAGTTACGATAGCCGCTTCTCGCCCTGCTAATGCATTAAGTAAGCTTGATTTACCTGCATTAGGGCGACCAGCAATAACGACGCGCATACCTTCGCGCATTATGCTGCCTTGTTTGGCTTGATTGGTTACGGCATTAAGCTGCTTGATGATGGCATTTAAATCACCACCCACTTTTCCGTCTGATAAAAAATCGATTTCTTCGTCAGGGAAATCAATAGCTGCTTCCACATACATACGTAAGTGAATGACTTTTTCAACTAAGGTTTCTATGTGCTTAGAGAATTGCCCTTGAAGTGATTGTAGAGCGCTTTTAGCGGCTTGCTCGCTAGTTGCATTAATTAAGTCGGCGATTGCTTCTGCTTGAGTTAAATCAAGCTTGTCGTTCATAAACGCACGCTCAGAGAATTCCCCTGGTTTAGCTAAACGCACACCGTCTATTTTACTTATTTCTTTGAGTAGCATATCAAGAACAACAGGGCCACCATGGCCTTGGAGTTCGAGTACGTCTTCACCGGTAAATGAGTGTGGGCCAGCAAAGTAAATCGCAATACCTTGGTCAAGTTGCTGACCTGCAAGGGTGTTAAATGGCACATAGTCGGCATAACGAACTTTAGGGACTTTGCCTATTATTTTTTCAGCAACCTGTTTGGCTAGGTTTCCTGAAACGCGAATAATACCAACACCGCCTCGGCCTGGGGCAGTGGCTTGTGCTGCAATTGTATCGTGATTGATCATGCGGTTTATTTGCCAACTTAAATAACGTAATGGCGGTATTGTAACCTATCAAATAGGCACTCGCGAATGCTGTTATAAAAAATAGGCAATAAAAAAGGCGACCTAAGTCGCCTTTATATAAGTAGGGAGTTTAATCGCCCCTTACTTTAATTCCTTTCTTTTCCATGCCACGGTAGATGATTAACATCTGGACAATAGAAATAAGGTTAGACACTAACCAGTAAAGTACTAAACCAGATGGGAACCATAAGAAGAATACAGAGAAGATAACCGGCATAAAGGTCATCATTTTTTGCTGCATTGGATCGGTAACCGTCATAGGTTGTAGTTTTTGCGTTATAAACATACTCGCACCAAATAAGATTGGTAATACGTAGTATGGGTCTTTCGCAGAAAGGTCAGTTAGCCAAAGTACAAATTCAGCGTGACGAAGTTCTGTAGACTCTAAGAATACATAGAATAAGGCTAAGAAGATTGGCATTTGCAGTAAAATAGGGAAACAGCCACCCATAGGGTTCACTTTTTCTTTACGGTACATTTCCATAGTCGCTTGGCCGAATTTTTGACGATCATCGCCATACTTTTCTTTTAGCGCTTTCATCTTAGGCTGTAATGCACGCATTTTAGCCATTGAGGTGTACTGTGCTTTAGTCAGTGGGTACATTAATGTTTTAACGATAATAGTGATGGCAATAATTGCTACACCCCAGTTACCTAAAATACTGTGTAACCATTTAAGTAGCACAAATAACGGCTGCGAAATGAAAAACAACCAACCATAATCAACTGTTAAGTCTAGGTCTGGATGAATGGCTTCAAGTTTATCTGACTCTTTAGGGCCCATGTAATAAGTTGCAGTAAGTACTTGCTCACTACCAGCTTGAACATTTACCGCTTCGTCTTTAACACCAATAATAGCCGCATTACTTTTAGTAATTAAACTATAAAGAGTATTAGTTTGATCTTGCATTGGTACCCAAGCACTTACAAAGTAATGCTGAATAAAGGCAACATAACCACCTTGAGTATTTTTATTTAGGTTTTTATCGGCCATATCTGAAAAACTATACTTTTCGTATTTTTCTTCATCAGTACCGTATGCAGCCCCTAAATAGTTTTGATCAACCATACTGCCTTTTTCTTGTACGGTGCGCTTTATTTGTGTGTAAAGTTGCACTTGTACTGGCGCGCTAGTGGTGTTGTTAACTTTATATTCTAAGCCAACATCATATTGACCCTTTTTGAATACATAGGTTTTAGTGAAACTTACACCGTTACTATCAGTAAACTGAAGAGGAACTCGAAGCTCATCACCCGTTAAAGTATAAGAAGTTTGTTCTGATTGGTAAGTAGGACGACCATTTGCTGATGCATCTGGGCCATTTAAACCTATTAAACCACTTTGTGAAAAGTATTGTTTACCATCAAATTCACCAAGTAGCATGTAAGGAACATCACTGCCTTTGGTTTCTTTATAATCAATTAAGTCTGTTTCAACAATGTCACCGCCTTTGGTGTCAATTTTTACTTTAAAAACGTCTGTTGTAATATTTATAACAGCGCGTTTAGCTAAAGTTGTTGAAGCAGGTAAACCTGAGTCTGATGAAGCTGGAACATAATCATCTGATTCTGGTGAATTTGCTTTTAGTGTTTGTGTAGTGGCACTAGGATCGGCTTTTGGTGTGTTGTAGTCATTATTCCACTCTTGAAATAATAAAAACGACACTAGCATTAGGCCGATGAATAAAAACGTGCGTTGCGATTCCATAACAGCTCTTATTTCTCGTGTTGGTGGTTAATACGGGTTAATTTTTCAGGAACGGGGTCGTCTCCGCCTGAATGTAAAGGATGGCATTTT
This sequence comes from Pseudoalteromonas sp. RW-H-Ap-1, assembly GCF_048318575.1. Taxonomy (GTDB): domain Bacteria; phylum Pseudomonadota; class Gammaproteobacteria; order Enterobacterales; family Alteromonadaceae; genus Pseudoalteromonas. Next base: position 3,339,538 of record NZ_CP166996.1, on the reverse strand, counting down.
AATATGCGTTTAACAGCTAACCAACTCCCTTTTACCGATCCATGCAAATTTATTGCTTGAATAGCGTAACTAGAGCATGTTGGATTAAAACGACAATGCGGACCTAATAGCGGGCTAATCCACTTTTGATAACCGCGGATAAATAAAACTAAACAACGTGTTGGTAAAGCAGCAAGTGGTTTAAGTAACCTCATGTTGTACATGCCCCTACGTTATGTTTAGTGAATAGATACCATGTATTTAAAGACTCACTATGAGATTTTAAACGCATGATTAAAAGGTGAGCTAAAGATACCTTAATTAACCCTGTAATTCTATTGCTATTGGGTTTGTTTAGTCGATTTAGCTGATTTGTTTGGGCGTTTTTTAAATGGTGGCGGTTTAGGGGCACCAGGTTTGCAGCGTTCATTAATCTTACGCCACAGCTTTGTAAGTTGTTTGGTTAATTCTTCATTAGACTGTTCATCAATGCCACTTTTAACCATCAACACAATATCAATATTATCGAGCGTGTGTTGGTTTAAACGAAAACTTTCGCGAGCAAGACGTTTAATACGGTTTCGTTGACATGCCTTTTTTACACGTTTTTTAGCAACAGTAAGGCCTAACCGAGGTTTTGACTGGTCACTTGGTTTTGCTAATAAGGTAAAGAAAGGAGTTGCAGCCCGAGCGGGTTCGTTAAATATGCGAGAGTAATGCGAGGGAGTTAACAGACGTAACTCCCTGCCAAAGCTAAAGTCTTCCACTTATAAATTAAGCAGAAAGAACTTTGCGGCCTTTAGCACGGCGACGAGCTAATACTTTACGGCCATTTACAGTTGCCATACGAGCACGGAAACCGTGTGTACGTTTGCGTTTTAAAACGCTAGGTTGAAAAGTTCTTTTCATAACAATCTCATCCGATCGGTTAAAGTTAAAACATCCTATGCAGGTCGCGATCCTGGCACAGGTGCCATTGCGAGCGCGAGATATTATAGATGAAGTGACGAAAAGTCAATCATAATAGAGTGCGTAAAGCATGTTTATTTATGATCAATTTTCATGATCCGATAGGATCATCATAAATAAGAAGTTTTCCACAGCCCCTGTATAAAAAGTGAATAAAAGCATGGGAAAAGTAAATTAGATCGTAAATTATGGTCGCGATCTGCTGCCAGTTTTGTTATGATCTCTAATCAAGCTTTAAAATAAAAAGCTATTTAAATCAGTCTGTTATTATATTTATACATCGATATCAACAATTTTACAAAAATCAATCTTTTACTTGTGGATAAAGTGCATTCATAATAGTCGGTCTTGGGCTGCTTATTGAGCCATTTAAACGCAATACAGGTGTGATTTTTGAATCATTATTGATGTGCGGGAATAAAAATTATATCTCTGGGAGTTTTACTGTGTATCTGTCGGTTTGGCAAAGTTGTTTATATGTATTGCAAGATGAATTGCCTTCGCAGCAATTCAGTATGTGGGTCAGACCACTTCAAGCAGAAAGTACCGAAGATACCTTGACGATTTACGCGCCTAATCGTTTCGTACTTGATTGGGTGAGAGAGAAGTACTTAAATAGAATAAATGAATTATTAGTAGAGATTTGTGGTGTAGAAGCACCCGAGTTACGCTTTGATGTAGGTAGTAAGCCGCTATTAAATGCACAAGCTGCACCGGTGGTTGAAACACAATCAGCGCCAAGCACGCAATCAACGGCAAAACAACAACCTCGAGAACAAAAACCGGTTGTAGAACCAGCTCCTAAATCTGGTTATAAATCAAACATTAAAGAAAACTATACCTTTGATAGTTTTGTTGAGGGTAAATCTAACCAATTAGCAAAAGCGGCTGCCACTCAGGTAGCAGACAACCCAGGCTCTGCATTTAACCCTGTATTTATTTACGGTGGTACGGGCTTAGGTAAAACGCATTTATTACATGCGGTAGGCAACGGTATTATGGCCAATAAGCCCGATGCTAAAATTGTTTACATGCATTCAGAACGTTTCGTTCAAGACATGGTTAAAGCACTGCAAAATAATGCGATTGAAGAGTTTAAGCGTTATTACCGTAGTGTTGATGCATTAATGATTGATGACATTCAATTTTTTGCTAATAAAGAACGTTCTCAAGAAGAATTCTTTCATACCTTTAATGCATTATTAGAAGGTAACCAACAAATTATTTTAACCTCTGACCGTTACCCTAAAGAGATTGAAGGGGTTGAAGATCGCCTTAAATCTCGTTTTGGTTGGGGATTAACCATCGCGATTGAGCCACCAGAGCTTGAAACACGCGTTGCTATTTTGATGAAAAAAGCCCAGCAAAGTAAAATTAATTTACCGCATGAAGTGGCATTTTTTATTGCGAAAAAATTACGCTCAAACGTACGTGAGCTTGAAGGTGCATTAAACCGTGTAATTGCTAACGCAAACTTTACCGGCCGCCCAATTTCTATCGACTTTGTAAAAGAAGCACTGCGTGATTTATTAGCGCTGCAAGACAAACTAGTCACCATAGACAACATTCAACGTACGGTTGCAGAATACTATAGAATACGTGTATCTGATTTACTGTCTAAGCGCCGTAGCCGCTCTATAGCAAGGCCTCGCCAAGTTGCCATGGCATTATCTAAAGAACTCACTAATCACAGCTTACCTGAGATTGGGGATGCTTTTGGTGGGCGTGACCATACAACAGTACTGCACGCGTGTCGCAAAGTTAAATCATTACGTGACGAAAGCCACGAGATTAAAGAAGATTACCAAAACTTAATAAGAACATTGTCATCTTAGGGCTGACTTTATTATGCAAATAACAATATCAAGAGAACAGTTTTTAAAACCATTGGTACAAGTATCGGGTGCCATTGAGCGTAAGCATACGTTACCTATTTTATCTAACGTATTGCTCGTGGTAGAAAATGGCCTGCTTTCAATGACAGGGACCGACCTTGAAATTGAATTAGTGGCGAGTGTGTTTGTAGGTGACGATGTTGCCGATACTAAACTCACATTACCGGCTAAAAAATTACTCGATATTTGTAAAAGTTTACCGGATGGGTCTGATCTTACTTTAAGCTTGCAAGACCATCAGCTACTTTTAACCAGTGGTAAAAGTCGTTTTTCATTGACCACTTTAGCGGCTGAAGATTTTCCTAATTTAGAGCAGTGGGATGGTGAGGTTGAATTTCAACTAACACGCTTAGAATTGCGTAAATTACTTGAAAGCACACACTTTTCAATGGCAAACCAAGATGTGCGTTATTACTTAAACGGCATGTCGTTTGAAGTTGATAACAGCGATATAAAAACAGTTGCCACTGATGGGCACCGTTTAGCTATTGCACAAAAACAACTAGGTCAGTCGTTAAATACACAGCGCCAATTAATTATACCGCGCAAAGGCGTGCAAGAAATTATGCGTCTAATGGTTGCCGACCAAGAGCTGGTAACTATTCAGTTTGGTGCTAACCACATTCGTATTATTGATATTGAGTTTACCTTTACGAGTAAATTAGTTGATGGCCGTTTCCCTGATTACCGTCGTGTTTTACCGCGCGGTGGCGATAAAGTAATTACAGCAAACAGAGAATGGTTACGTAATGCTTTTCAACGCGTATCGATTTTATCGAACGAAAAGTTTCGTGGTGTACGTTTAAATTTATCAAACGGCTTATTAAAAATTACGGCTAACAACCCAGAGCAAGAACAAGCTGAAGAAGTGGTTGAAGTAATGTACGAGGGTGATGACCTAGAAATAGGCTTTAATGTGTCTTACGTATTAGATGTATTAAATACATTAAAAACCGAAGATGTATTATTTACGCTTGCCGATTCAAATAGCAGTGCACTTATAGAGGGTGCGGGTGATGAAGAAGCTATGTACGTTGTTATGCCAATGCGTTTATAAGATCATATATACATAATGAGCTTAAGTCATTTGAGCCTCAAATATTTTCGTAATATTGAGGCACTGACGCTAGAACCAGTTAACGGCGTTAATATAATTTATGGTGAAAACGGCAGCGGAAAAACCAGCCTTTTAGAGGCTATTTATTACCTTTCTCACGGCAAATCTTTTCGAACCTCTAAACATAAAAGCATCATCGCTCATCACCAAGATCAATTTGTTATTCATGGTCGCAAAGCGTTACAGGATTTATCTATTCCAATAGGGATAAGTAAAACTCAAGCGGGTGAAACTAATTTAAAAATACAGGGTAAGGCGAGTCGAAAAGTATCTGAACTTGCTCAACTTATGCCAGTGCAAGTTATCACACCAGAAAGCTATTCATTATTTTTTGGTGGCCCTAAAGAGCGCAGAAAGTTTTTAGACTTAGGTTTGTTCCACGTGGAACATGAGTTTTTTTCTTATGGCAATCGTTTAATAAAGTGCTTAAACAGCGCAATGCCTTGTTGAAATCTAAGCCTAAGAATTATTTTGACCAAATCAAGTTTTGGGACAAAGAATTTGTTAGACTGGCTGAACAAATAAATAAATTAAGAATCGCGTATATAACTAGGTTTAAGCAGCAGTTTTTTGATAAAATGTGTGCAGAATTAACGCTAATACGCGATCTAGAAATTAGCTTTAATGCGGGCTGGAAAGAGAGCGAATCTCTTTCTGATGCGTTAGAGCAAAGCTTTGAGCGAGATGCTCGTCAAGGCTTTACTAGTAAAGGCCCTCATAAGGCTGATTTTAGTTTTAGTGTCGCTGGCAGCAGCGTTGAGAATGTATTCTCACGCGGGCAATTAAAGCTATTGTTGTATGCGTTAAAAGTAACGCAAAATAGTTTGATTGAGTCAGAGACAGATAAGCAATCTATATTGCTAATAGATGATTTACCTTCAGAGCTAAGCGAAGATACAAAAGAGAAAGTGGGTCAGTTATTGACACATTGCAGTTCTCAAATATTTATTTCTTCAATTTTATCTGAAAGTATTTCTGCTGTGGTGGAACCCATGAAACGAGAACTAAAAATGTTCCACGTGAAACATGGCAACCTAATAACAAGATAAGTGGGATTAACCATGTCTGAGAATTATGATTCGTCGAGTATTAAAGTACTTAAAGGATTAGATGCAGTAAGAAAGCGTCCTGGTATGTATATAGGGGACACCGATGATGGTACGGGCTTACACCATATGGTGTTTGAGGTCGTTGATAACTCTATCGATGAGGCCTTAGCTGGTCACTGTGATGATATATTTGTCACAATTCACTTAGACGGTTCGGTATCTGTAAGAGATAACGGCCGTGGTATTCCTACTTCTATACATGAAGAAGAAGGTGTATCTGCAGCTGAAGTTATTATGACGGTATTACACGCTGGTGGTAAGTTTGATGATAACTCTTATAAAGTATCAGGTGGCTTACACGGTGTTGGTGTATCGGTAGTAAATGCATTATCAGAAAAGTTAAAACTAACTATTCGTCGTGAAGGTAAACTTTACGAACAGTTTTACACTATGGGTGTTCCAGATGCACCACTTGCAGCTATTGGTGATTCTGAAACAACCGGTACTGAGTTACGTTTTTGGCCAAGTGCAGAAACGTTTACTAACCTAGATTTCCATTACGATATTTTAGCTAAGCGTTTACGCGAGTTATCGTTTTTGAACTCAGGTGTGAGCATCATTTTAAATGATGAGCGCGAAGAAAATAAAAGTGACCATTTTAAATACGAAGGTGGTATTAGAGCGTTCGTTGAATACTTAAATCGTAATAAAACACCTGTGCATAAAGGGGTGTTCCATTTTACTCACGAGCGTGAAGAAGATGGTATAAGTGTAGAAGTATCAATGCAGTGGAATGATGCGTTCCAAGAAAACATTTACTGTTTTACTAATAACATCCCACAACGTGATGGTGGTACTCACTTAGCTGGTTTTAGATCTGCGCTAACACGTACGCTTAATAACTACATGGAAAAAGAAGGCTTTAACAAAAAGGCTAAAACAACAAGTAACGCAACGGGCGATGATGCTCGTGAAGGCTTAACGGCTGTTGTTAGTGTTAAAGTGCCTGATCCTAAATTCTCATCACAGACAAAAGACAAGCTAGTATCTAGTGAAGTTAAGTCTGCTGTAGAGCAAGCAATGGCTGAAAAATTCACTGAGTTTTTATTAGAAAACCCAATGGATGCTAAAATTGTTGTTGGCAAAATTATTGATGCAGCACGCGCGCGTGAAGCAGCCCGTAAAGCTCGTGAAATGACCCGCCGTAAAGGTGCTATGGATTTAGCCGGTTTACCGGGCAAACTTGCGGATTGCCAAGAAAAAGATCCAGCCCAATCTGAACTATATATAGTGGAGGGTGACTCAGCTGGCGGTTCAGCCAAGCAGGGTCGTAACCGTAAGAATCAAGCAATTCTTCCGCTTAAAGGTAAAATCTTAAACGTAGAAAAAGCACGTTTTGATAAAATGCTTTCTTCACAAGAAGTGGCAACGCTAATTACTGCACTAGGTTGTGGTATTGGCCGTGACGAATATAACCCTGAGAAACTACGTTATCACCGTATCATAATCATGACCGATGCCGACGTGGATGGTTCTCACATTCGTACTTTGCTACTAACATTCTTCTACCGTCAAATGCCGGAAATTGTTGAACGTGGTTATATTTATATTGCTCAGCCTCCACTTTATAAAGTGAAAAAAGGCAAGCAAGAGCGTTATATTAAAGATGACCCAGCATTAGTTGATTACCTTACATCTTTAGCGCTAAGCAATGCAGCACTGTACACTAGTGATAGTGCTGAAGCGGTTGATGGTGAAGCGTTAGAATCAATAGTTCACGATTATCAAAACACGGTTAAAGTTATCGAGCGCTTAAAGCGTAAGTATCCGAACACAGTTATGAACCGTTTGATTTACCAAAGTGAGCTGAAAAAAGAAGACCTTTCAGACGAAGCTAAGGTAATTGCTTGGACTAAAGAGCTGGTTGATGACTTAATTGAACGTGATGAAGATGCAACTATTTTCCATGCGGGAACTGAGCACGATACAGAGCGTAACTTGTATTATCCAGTTGTGAATATTCGTCAGCATGGTGTGGATAAAGCACACGTACTTCATTATGACTTTATTACATCAAGAGACTACCAACGTATTGCTGTAACAGGTAAAAACATTGCTAATATCATCACAGAGGGTGCATATATTCAACGTGGTGAGAAAACAAAACCTGTTGATAACTTTGTGGATGCATTGGAATGGTTGATCGCAGAGTCTAAGCGTGGGATCTACATTCAACGCTACAAAGGACTAGGTGAAATGAACCCAAGTCAGCTTTGGGAAACCACTATGGATCCAAGTGCACGCCGTATGTTGCAAGTAACAATTGAAGATGCTGTTGCAGCGGATCAATTATTTGCCACATTAATGGGCGATCAAGTTGAGCCGCGTCGTGAGTTTATTGAAACGAATGCACTGCGTGTGGTTAACTTAGACGTATAAAACATTATCGTAATCACAAAAAAGGAGCCTTAGGCTCCTTTTTTATTTTTTCAAACGCACAAACTGCTTAAAACCTGAGTGTGCACAAGGTATACTGAGGGTAATTTTCACGCTACTTCTCAGATAGTAAAAAGCCAAATATGCAAAAATATGACGTTAAAACCTTTCAAGGTTTGATCCTGGCTTTACAGGATTATTGGGCACAGCAAGGCTGTGTCATTATTCAACCACTTGACATGGAAGTGGGCGCAGGGACATTTCACCCGCAAACATTTTTAAAATCAATTGGCCCAGAGCCAATGTCGAGCGCATACGTTCAACCGTGTCGTCGTCCTACCGATGGCCGTTACGGTGAGAACCCAAACCGCTTACAACATTACTACCAATTCCAAGTTGTGTTAAAACCATCACCAGACAATATTCAAGAGCTTTACTTAGGTTCTTTAGCTGCTGTAGGTATTGATACCCTAACTGACGAAGTTCGCTTTGTAGAAGATAACTGGGAATCACCTACATTAGGTGCGTGGGGCCTAGGTTGGGAAATTTGGTTAAATGGCATGGAGGTAACGCAGTTTACTTACTTCCAGCAGGTGGGCGGTTTAGAATGCTCACCGGTAACGGGTGAGATTACTTACGGCCTAGAGCGTTTAGCAATGTACATTCAAGGCGTAGATAGCATTTACGACCTAGTATGGGCAGACGGCCCATTTGGGCGCGTAACTTATGGTGATGTGTTCCATCAAAATGAAGTTGAGCAATCAACCTATAACTTTGAACATGCAAACGTAGCCGACTTATTTGAACAGTTTGATAAATGTGAAGCTGAAAGCCAAAAGCTAATTGAAGCAAGCCTACCATTACCAGCCTACGAGCAAGTAATGAAAGCATCGCACGCATTTAACTTATTAGACGCACGCCATGCTATTTCAGTAACCGAGCGTCAACGTTATATTTTACGCGTTCGTGCGTTATCAAAAGCGTGTGCACAAAGTTATTACGATGCACGTGAAGCACTTGGTTTCCCGCTGTGTAAGGATAAGTAAGCATGTCAGCAGAAAATTTATTAGTAGAAATTGGCACCGAAGAGTTGCCACCAAAAGCACTTCGTAAATTAGCCGAAGCCTTTGCTGCAAACTTAACAGCAGAATTAGAAAGTCTAGAACTAGGTCACCAAGGTGTGAACTGGTATGCATCGCCTCGTCGTTTAGGTTTACAAGTAAAAGCACTTGAAGCTAAACAACAAGACAAAGAAGTTGAAAAACGTGGCCCTGCAACTAAAGCCGCTTTTGATACTGAGGGTAACCCAACTAAAGCAGCCATGGGCTGGGCTCGAGGTTGTGGTATTGAAGTAAAAGATGCGCAAACACTAGAAACAGATAAAGGCGCATGGTTATTGCACATTGCTAAAGTAGCAGGGCAAGAAACCAAAACGTTAATGACCGACGCTATAAGCAAAGCACTCGCTAAGTTACCTATTCCTAAACCAATGCGTTGGGGTGCGAATAAAACACAATTTATTCGTCCTGTGCATACCGTAACTATTTTATTCGGTAGTGAACTTGTTGAGGGTGAAATTCTTGGTAAGCAAGTGAGTAATCAACTGCAAGGTCATCGTTTTCATCACCCTGAAAAAATTAGCATTGATCATGCAGATGATGTGTTTGATGTACTTAAATCAGCTTACGTTGTTGCTGACTACGAACAGCGTAAAGCACAGATTCGCGCGCAAATAGAAGACGCAGCGAAAGCAGTTAATGCCGTTGTTGCAATGGATGAAGACTTACTTGAAGAAGTTACTTCATTGGTAGAATGGCCAGTAACGCTAACAGCCACATTTGAAGAAGCATTTTTAGATGTACCTGCTGAAGCGCTTATTTACACCATGAAAGACGATCAGAAATACTTCCCGTTATTAGATCAAGACGGCAAACTTTTAAATAAATTTTTGTTTGTCTCTAACATCGAAAGTAAAGATCCTAGTGTGGTTATTTCTGGTAACGAAAAAGTAGTGCGCCCGCGTTTAGCCGATGCGCAGTTCTTCTTTGAAACCGATAAAAAGAAAACATTAGAAAGCCGTTTAGAATCGCTTGATAGCGTATTGTTCCAAAAACAACTTGGTACGCTTAAAGACAAGTCACAGCGTATTAGTGAACTGGCAGGTTACATTGCCGAGCAACTTGGTGCCGACAAAGCACTGGCAGCTCGCGCTGGCTTATTAAGTAAAACTGACTTAATGACCGAAATGGTAATGGAATTTACCGACGTACAAGGTGTAATGGGAATGCATTACGCACGTCACGATGGTGAAGCAGAAGAAGTTGCAGTGGCACAAAACGAGCAATACATGCCACGTTTTGCCGGTGACAACTTACCAACTAATGTGATCAGCTGTGCAGTCGCCATTGCCGATAAGTTTGATACGCTGGTGGGTATTTTTGGTATAGGCCAAGCACCAAAAGGTGATAAAGACCCATTTGCACTTCGTCGTGCTGCTATTGGTGCATTACGTATCATGGTAGAAAAACAGCTACCGCTTGATATTTTAGACCTAGTTGCTAAATCACAAACCTTGTTTGGTGAGAAGCTGACTAACCTAAATGTATCAACGGATGTGTTTGACTTTATGCTAGGGCGTTTCCGTGCTTGGTATCAAGACGAAGGCATTGAAGTGGATGTGATTCAAGCCGTACTTGCGCGTCGTCCAACCAAGCCTGTTGATTTTGATCGCCGAGTTAAAGCCGTAAGTCATTTCCGCACATTAGACGCCGCAGAATCGCTTGCAGCGGCTAATAAGCGTGTAAGTAATATTCTGGCTAAAAATAACATTACAACGCAAGGCGATGTTGATCAGAGCTTATTGAATGATGACGCAGAAAAAGTATTGGCTTCGCAAGTTGCAAAATTTGCCACTGATTTAGCACCACTGTACAGCGATGGAAACTACCAAGAGGCATTAAGCCAATTAGCAGGCATTCGTGAGAGTGTTGATAACTTTTTTGACAATGTCATGGTAATGGCTGACGATGAAGCGGTTAAGCAAAACCGTCTTGCGCTTTTAAGCCAGCTTAGCGGGTTATTTTTAGAAATTGCAGATATTTCTGTATTACAAAAATAACAGCTTATAGCTATTTAAAAAGCCAGCATTATGCTGGCTTTTTAGTATTCACTGTATGCAAAGGATACAAATGATGATCTCCAAAAAACGAATTTTAACGTTAGCAATGGCTGGTTTACTTACGGCCTGTACCAGCCAAATTTCGATTAACGACGTGTTGCCGCAGCAAGAATTGGATCGCAGTATTTATTTAAGAGGGGATTTCACATTATGGGATGCCGAACCTCAATATCAATTTAAACAAGTCGGGCCTGCGCTTTACCAAGCCCAAGTTAAATTTTCGACCCCAGGTAAAGTGTACGAGTTTAAAATAGCGGATGCGGATTTTAGTGAAGGTTTTAACTGTGGCTACAGCGATTCACAGCCATCAGGGCAAAGCCTAACACTTGGCCAATCAACACGCGCCGATTGCAGCACTATATACAACTACTTTAGTTACACACCCGCAATAAAAGGCACGTACATAGTCAGCATTGACTTTAGTGACTACGATGAGCCAGAAGTAACGATAACTAAGAAGTAATTTTTACGTAGGTTGGGTTGAGTGCAGCGAAACCCAACATACATTGTTAAAAAACCATCTATACTTTTATTCTCTTTTTAATTATTTAGGTTAATCTTCATGCGCTATAGACGTGTGTTAGAGGCGGGCGGATGTTACTTTTTTACGATTAATTTAGAAGATCGAACTCAGCCATTGCTCGTTGAAAATATAGAGTTATTACGTCGCGTTTATTTAAAAGTAGTAAAAAAGCATCCAGTTCAGACGATAGCAATAGTTATCATGCCCGATCACCTTCATGCTATTTGGCAATTGCCTAAACACGATAATAATTATACAACTCGTTGGCGGCTAATAAAGTCGGGTTTTTCTCGAGAGTTACCACAAACTGAGTTCTGCAATAATAGTCGAATAGCCAAAGGTGAGCGTGGAATTTGGCAGCGGCGTTACTGGGAGCATAAAATACGAGATGAGCAAGATTTAGAAAATCATATAAATTATATTCACTACAATCCAGTTAAACATAAGTATGTTGCTAAGGTAAGTGATTGGCCTTTTTCAAGCTTTCATCGATACGTTAAAAATTCAATATTATCGCTCGATTGGGAAGGTGGTATTCACTTAAGCGAAATATATGATGAGTAAAGTTGTATAGATTATAAAATAGTTGGGTTTCGTAAAACTCAACCCAACCTACGCAGTCTTAAAGCCCTTTCTTCACCAAATACCTATACGGTGATTGTTCAACTTCTTTAGCCACTAGCGTGTGATCCATAAAAGCACAAAAGCTGGGAATATCGCGGGTGGTTGAGGGGTCGTCGGCAATAATAAGTAGTGTTTCACCGTCACTCATTTTACGAATAGCAGCGCGTACCATCATCACAGGCTCTGGGCAACGAAGGCCGATGGCATCTAATTGGTGATCGGGATTATCAAAGCTCATAAAAATTACCTGTAAAAATAGTCGCGGCTTGGTTAGGTCGGGTAGTTTAGCGCAAATAAAGCTGTTGGTTAACTATTTTACGTATAACAAAACAGCTCAACTTATTAATAGATAATCTGAAATAAGTTTAATGCACCCGATCACATTATTCATTTTAAACCTGCAAAAGCGGGTGGCATAAAAAAGGCGAACTAACTTGCGCTAGTTCGCCTTTTAATCACCAAGATGGTTTTACATATCAACACTAATTAGTCTTGAACACGTTCAAATACAGTAGCTATGCCTTGGCCTAAACCAATACACATAGTTGCTAAACCATATTTTGCGTTTTTGTCTTCCATTAAGTGAATAAGCGAGGTGCTAATACGTGAACCCGAACAGCCCAGAGGGTGACCAAGTGCAATAGCGCCGCCATTTAAATTCACTTTTTCGTCAACCACGTCTGCTAAACCTAAGTCTTTAAGTACAGGCAGTGATTGTGCTGCGAATGCTTCGTTAAGCTCAGCTACGTCGATGTCATCAATGGTAATACCGGCTTGTGCTAATGCTTTTTTACTTGCAGGTACTGGGCCGTAACCCATGATTGATGGATCGCAACCGGCAACAGCCATAGCACGAATACGTGCACGAATTGGTAAGCCCAATTCTTTTGCTTTCTCTTCGCTCATTACTAACATTGCTGATGCGCCGTCAGAAAGTGCAGAAGATGTGCCCGCAGTAACAGAACCCGTAGCAGGGTTAAATACTGGACGCAGCTGCGATAAACCTTCAACCGTTGTTTCTGGACGAATTACTTCATCATCTTCAACAAGGATAAGTGAACCGTCAGCATCGTGACCTTCCATTGCTAAAATTTCGCGGCGGAAACGGCCTTCAACTGTTGCAGCATGTGCACGTTGATGAGAGCGGTAAGCAAACTCATCTTGTTGCTCACGGCTAATACCGTGGATAGTAGCAAGGTACTCAGCAGTTAAACCCATAGAGCCAGATGCTTGTGCAATTGATGTAGCTAAGCCTGGGTGAAAGTCGTTTCCGTGAGTCATAGGTACGTGACCCATGTGCTCAACGCCACCAATTAGGTATGTGTCGCCAGCGCCAGTCATAATTGCGCGAGCAGCATCATGTAATGCTTGCATTGATGAGCCACATAAACGGTTAACTGTGGTTGCTGGCACTGAATGTGGAATGCCTGCAAGTAGAGATGCGTTACGTGCAACGTTAAAGCCTTGCTCTAATGTTTGCTGTACACAGCCCCAATAAATATCGTCAATTGACGCAGGGTCAACTGCCGGATTACGTTCAATTAAGCCTTTCATTAAATGAGCGCTTAAGTCTTCCGCACGTTTGTGTTTGAATACGCCGCCTTTTGAGCGACCCATTGGTGTGCGGATACAATCTACAATTACTGGATTATTCATGATATTAACCTTCCACCTTATAGAAAACACGGCCTTCTTCAGCCCACTTGCGAGTTTGCTCTGATACTTGGTAAATCGCACCTAGGTGAGCGTATTTGTCAGCAGTTGCTACAAAGTTAGCTAAACCTGTTTGATCTAAGTAACGGAACGCGCCGCCTCTAAATGGAGGGAAACCAACACCGTATACAAGTGCCATATCTGCTTCTTGAGGAGAAGCAACAATGCCTTCTTGTAAACAAAGTAGTACTTCGTTGATCATTGGGATCATACAACGGTCAATGATTTCTTGTTTATCAAATTCTTTTGGTGCGTCTGTAATTGGAGCAAGTAGTTCAATCGCTGTTTGGTCATGTGATTTTTTAAGACGACCGCGACGATCTGTTTCGTACTTATAGAAACCTGCTTTGTTCTTTTGGCCAAAACGTTTTTCGTTAGCAAAAACAGTCACTGGGTCTTTATCTGCACGTGCCATACGCTCAGGGAAACCGTCTGCCATTACGCCAGTACAATGATAAGCCGTATCAATACCTACAACATCAAGTAGGTACGCCGGGCCCATAGGCCAACCAAATACGTTTTCCATTACTTTATCTACTTTTGCAAAGTTAGCGCCTTCAACCACTAATTTGCTAAAGCCAGCAAAGTAAGGGAATAAAACACGGTTTACAAAAAAGCCTGGGCAATCGTTAACAACAATCGGTGATTTACCTAGTTTAAGTGCGTAATCAACCACGGCATTAATCGTTTTATCTGAGGTTTTTGCACCACGGATAATTTCAACTAATGGCATTTTTGGTACTGGGTTGAAAAAGTGCATACCACAGAAGTTTTCTGGCTTTTCAAGCGCTTCTGCAAGTAGGTCGATACAAATAGTCGATGTGTTTGACGTAAGTACCGTGCCTTCTGGCATATTCTTTTCAAGATCAGCAAGTACGGCTTGCTTCACTTTAGGGTTTTCTACTACGGCTTCAACAATAATGTTGGCGTTTTGTAGGTCTGCATCGTTAAGCGTTGGCTTGATTTTGCTAAGCGTTGCTAGCATTTTTTCCATCGGCATGTGGCCGCGCTTCACTTTTGCACCTAATAGTTTAGATGCTTCACCCATACCTAAATCTAGCGCATCCTGTTGGATGTCTTTCATTATGATTGGTGTGCCTTTATAAGCAGACTGGTATGCAATACCGCCACCCATAATACCTGCGCCTAATACTGCCGCTTGTTTAATTTCTACATCGCTGTGTTTAGCAAATTTACGTGCTTTACCTTTAATGTATTGATCTGCTAAAAAGATACCTGTTTGAGCAGCAGCTTCACTAGTACGTGCTAGTTTTGCAAAGTTGGCATTTTCAATTGCCATTGCTTCGGCGCGTGAGCTGTTTGCTGCTGCTTTAATAGTGCGAACTGCCATAACTGGAGCAGGATAGTGGCCTTTGGTTTTACCCATTACCATACCTTCTGCCATTGCAAAGCTCATGCCTTGCTCAACACGGTTTAATTTAAGTGGTTGTAACTTTACAGCGCGTTTTGCTTGCCAATCTAGCTTGCCAGCAATCGCTAATTCTAGTGTTGCTAAACTTGACTCTTGTAGTTTGTTGGCACTAACTACTGCATCAAATGCACCTACTTTTAGGGCGTCAGCAGCGCGATTTTCGTTACCTGTGGTGATCCACATCATCGCGTTATCGGCACCAATAATGCGCGGAAGACGCACTGTACCGCCAAAACCAGGCATTATGCCTAATTTAACTTCTGGTAAGCCCATTTTTGCTGAGTCACTTGCAACACGATAATCGGTAGCAAGTGCCCACTCACAGCCGCCGCCAAGCGCCAAGCCGTTTACAACACTGAGTGTTGGGAATGGTAAGTCTTCAATTGCATCAAAAACGTCAGTTGCATCTTTGATCCACGTTACTAATTCTGCTTCAGGCTTAGTAAAAGTAGGTAAAAATTCGAAGATATCGGCACCAATAATAAAGTGGTCTTTATCACTGGTAAAAATCATGCCTTTAATATCAGTGTTAGCGGCTAATTCTTTTAATGCTGCCGCGCAATCTGAAAGAGTTTGTTGAGATAATGTGTTTACAGAACCTGTAGCACAAAACTTAAACTCGGCGATGTTTTCCTTTACGAAGCTAACTTCAAAGGAATCGCTTTTATATAACATTATTATTCTCCCTAGTTGATGAACTAAGACTGGTACGATGAGTTCATATTCAGACCAGTGTGCTTGCTTTAAATTAAAAATGCAACGAAAAATTTATCTTGGTTACAAACGTCTGGTTAAAATATAGCTGGTTTGGTGCTAAGGTGGGTTTGAAAGTTTTCTTTATTCATTTTATTGCGCTGTCTTGGTGTTTATAGCTTGGGTTTTATCAAAGTAAATAAATAGAGTTACAGTGCCTGCGCTGTTTTTTATTTACCCATAGCTACACTCTTTGTCAGCCTTGAAGGTTACTATGCCCTAAAGGACATTATGAAAAAATATTTATTAAGCGTAGCGGCAGCGACTCTATTTTTATCTTTACCCTCTGCCAACGCAAATACTGAACTTGATGCATTTTTAGATGCAGAAAAACAAGCGCGCTATGGCGATTACAATAGCTTTAAAGAAGCGGTAGACTCATTGTCTCATCCACTTAAGCCCTATGTAGAAAAAGCCTTTTGGCAGCGTTACCCCAGTTTGAAGCATCAAACAGAAATAGAAAACTTCCTCACTATTTATGAGCACACGCCATTAGAGTGGCCAGTGCGTAAAGCATGGTTAAATTATTTAAAGCGCAGAAATAAAAAAGCAGCGTTTATTAAAAACTACCGTGAAACCTCTGACACTGAGCTTAGTTGTACCCACCTTACTTATCAGCTTGATTTAGGAGCGCCTAAAAAAGCAATACTCTCGCAGGTAACCGACATTTGGACGGTAGGCGAGTCACAACCTAGTGAATGCGACGGGCTTTTTAAGCGCTGGCGACAAAATGGTTATTTAACCCCTGATGTTGTATGGCAGCGTGTTACTTTAGCGGCACAAGGAGGCTCTTATCGTTTATTGCCTTATTTAAAAACCTTATTGCCAGCCAAGGAGCGTTATTTAGCTGATTTATATTCCAAGGTAAGGCGCGATCCTAGTGCTGCTGCAGGCCTTTACCGTTATAAACGTAAAACAGCCAAAGAAGGGGAAATAGCACTTTATGGTATTAAACGCTTAATTTGGCGTGATAAAGAGTTGGCATTAAAGGCGTGGCAAAAAATTGAAGGCATGTTTGACTTCGCTGATGATGAAAAAGCAGACGTATATTATACCTTTGCACTGTCGTTGGCGTCGAGCGGCCATAGTCAGGCGAGCTTTTATTTAAATAAAGTCCCTAAAGCGCGTCAAGATCGCAAATTAATGCAATGGCAGCTAGCCAATATGTTAAAAACGCAAGATTGGGAAGGCATTGCGGCATTTTTTACCGGAAAAGAAAACCTTAGCTTAGGGCAGCAGTATTGGCTTGCTTATAGTTATGACAAACGCGCAGAGCATGAAAAAGCCAAGGCAATTTGGAGTAAAGTAGCCGCTAACCGTGATTATTACGGCTTTTTAGCCGCCGCTCGTTTAGGGTTACCGGTTGATTTAAATGAGTTGCCAGTCAATGTAAATCAAGCTTTAGTAAGGAGAGTCAGTAATGCGCCAAGCTTTAAGCGTGCCAAAGCCTTGTATGAGCTTGAGCGATTTACAGCAGCCCGACGTGAATGGAATTATTTAACCAATACCTCTGAAGATGATGAAAAACTGGCAGCATCAGTACTCGCGGCAGAACTTGATTGGTTTGATAGTACAATATTTACTCTAGCAAAAATAAAAGCATGGGATTATGTTGATTTGCGTTTTCCATTTGCGTTTCAAGACATGTTTGAGCGCTACAGTAAGCGTAGCAAAATTGATTTAACCTGGAGTATCGCCATTGCGCGCCGAGAAAGCTCATTTGCACCCGATGCCCGTTCTCACGCAAATGCGCGTGGGTTAATGCAGCTATTACCAAGCACCGCAAAATATATTAACAAAGGCGATGTATCTAACCGTCGATTGTATCAGCCAAAAACCAATATTCGACTTGGCACCCGTTATTTACAGTATTTAAAAAAGAAAAATCACGGTAATGAGGTATTGGCAACAGCATCTTATAACGCCGGGTATCACCGAATTAAGCGCTGGTTACCAGAAGAAGCAATGCCTGCAGAGTTATGGGTTGAGCTTATTCCATATAGAGAAACCCGAGATTACGTAAAAAACGTATTTGCGTATCGGCAGGTTTATCATACTCGCCTTGGCCGAGAAGGTAATTTACTCGCGCCACTATTAGAGATGACCATGGGCGGGTAGTAAAAATAAATCTACAACAGCAGAGGGATATTTACACGGTAACTATCCCTCTTTTTTGAGCGCTTTGTTTATAAGTGGTAGACTCAGAGCAAGTTAAATTTAACAGATGGGTTTATTATGGAAAAATTAGCCGTATTATACGCCGAACATATTGCAACATTGCAGCAACGTACACGTACTATTTGTGAGCAAGAAGGGTTAGAAGGATTAGTCATTCATTCAGGCCAAGCTAAGCGCCAATTTTTAGATGATATGTATTACCCGTTTAAAGTTAACCCCCATTTTAAAGCGTGGTTACCGGTTATTGATAATCCGCATTGCTGGATTGTGGTAAATGGTAGCGATAAGCCAAAGCTTATTTTTTATCGTCCGATTGATTTTTGGCATAAAGTACCTGATGAACCAAGAGATTTTTGGGCAGAGTACTTCGATATTGAATTGTTGTTAAAGCCTGATCAGGTTGAAAAGCTACTTCCTTATGACAAAGCTAAGTTTGCCTACATTGGTGAATACCTAGAAGTGGCCCAAGCACTTGGCTTTAGCATTATGAATCCTGAGCCAGTACTTAACTATATTCATTATCACCGCGCTTATAAGACGCAATATGAACTTGAATGTTTACGTAATGCGAACTGTATTGCAGTAGATGGCCACAAAGCGGCGCGTGATGCGTTTTTTAATGGAGGTAGCGAGTTTGATATTCAGCAGGCCTACTTAATGGCAACGCGTCAGAGCGAAAATGAAATGCCATATGGCAACATTGTCGCCCTAAACGAAAACTGCGCTATTTTGCATTACACCCATTTTGAGCCAAAAGCACCGCAAACATATAACTCATTTTTAATTGATGCGGGCGCTAACTTTAATGGTTACGCTGCAGATATTACCCGTACCTACGACTTTAAAAAGCAAGGCGAGTTTGCTGATCTAGTTAAAGCAATGACGGCGCATCAAATTGAGTTAGGCAAAAGCTTAAAACCAGGTGTACTGTATGGCGAGCTACATATTGACTGCCACAACCGCATTGCACAGTTACTAAGTGACTTTGATATTGTTAAATTACCTGCAGCTGAAATTGTTGAGCGTCAAATTACCTCAACCTTCTTCCCTCATGGCTTGGGGCATCATTTAGGTGCACAGGTACATGATGTAGGTGGCTTTATGCGTGATGAAACCGGTGCACATCAGGCACCACCAGAGGGTCATCCATTTTTACGCTGCACTCGCTTAATTGAGAAAAACCAAGTGTTTACTATTGAGCCAGGTTTGTACTTTATTGACTCTTTGTTGGGTGATTTAGCACAAACAGACAACAAGCAGTTTATTAACTGGGAAAAGGTAGAAGCGTTTAAACCATTTGGCGGTATTCGTATTGAAGATAATATTATTGTTCACGAAGACAGCCTAGAAAATATGACGCGTGATTTATTACTCGACTAATTAATAACAGTTTATATTATTCACGAAAGGGGCCTATTGGCCCCATTTTTAATTTAACAGCCAAGTAAGCGCTATGTCAGAATATAAATACCCAGCCGACGATGTTTTTCATCAAGAAGAAATTAAAAAAAGTACCTTTATTGTGCATATAGGCCACACGCCCGATTTAAACTCAGCGAAAGCCTTTATTAAAAATATTGAAGAAAAATACAGTGATGCACGCCATAATTGTTGGGCACATGTTGCGGGTAATCCTGGCGGAAGCCATGTTTATGGTTTTTCTGACGATGGAGAGCCAAATGGCACCGCAGGTAAACCTATGCTCAACGTGCTAGTGGGTTCTGGCTTAGGTGAAGTAACCGCTGTGGTAACACGGTATTTTGGTGGGATAAAGCTTGGTACCGGTGGATTAGTTCGTGCTTATGGTGGCTCACTTAATAATGCCTTAGCAAAATTACAAACCGTGGTAAAAATACCAAGCATTGAGCTGGTTGGCTTTAGTGAATACAGTATGCAAGGCGCAATAGAACAGCACTTAAAAAGCAACTTTCAGGTACTTAATATTGAAAAGCAGTTTACGGCAAATATTGAGTGGAGTATCACTATTGATAGCCGCCAAGCACAACAAGCATGCAAAGATATTTTTGATTTAAGCCACGGCGCAGTTGAGTTAACAATCAAAGAGTAATAATCTTACATCCATCCTATTTAATCACTAAAGATTAAATTTTCGAGTCATATAGTAGTTATTTTAATTTACTAATAAAAAAGCGATACGCTCAATGCAATTTCGTACCATCATAAAAATTCTTGGCCAACTGGTCGCGCTATTTAGTATTACAATGGTGCCACCAGCACTCGTGTCTTTAATTTATAAAGATGGTGGCGGTGTGCCGTTTGTTTTAGCCTTTATATTTAGCGTTATTATTGGCTTAATGGCTTACTATCCAAATAGGCATGAGCATGGTGATTTAAAAGCACGCGAAGGCTTCTTAATTGTGGTTTTGTTTTGGCTGGTACTAGGGGCGTTTGCGTCATTGCCGCTAATATTTTTACAAGAACCCAACCTCTCTTTGGCCGATGCAGTGTTTGAAGCTTTCTCAGGCTTAACTACCACAGGGGCGACCGTATTAACTGGCATAGAATACTTGCCTAAATCGGTATTATTTTACCGCCAGCAATTACAGTGGTTTGGTGGGATGGGGATCATTGTATTAGCAGTAGCCATACTGCCAATGCTTGGTGTCGGTGGTATGCAGCTTTACCGAGCTGAAATTCCAGGCCCAGTAAAAGACTCCAAAATGACCCCGCGTATTGCCGATACAGCTAAGCACCTTTGGTATATTTACGTATCTATTACTCTGGCGTGCACTTTGGCGTATTGGAGCGCAGGGATGAACTGGTTTGACGCTATATGCCATGCCTTTTCTACGGTGGCTATTGGTGGTTTTTCTACTTATGACGCGTCAATGGGGCACTTTGATAGCCCTGTAATCAACTTTATTTGTGTGTTCTTTTTAATTATAGCCGCTATTAACTTTTCACTACATTACGCTGCTGTAGCAAGCCGTAATATTAGCGTGTACATTCGCGACCCTGAATTTAAAGTATTCTTGTGTATTCAGTTAGCGCTGGTGGTAATTTGCTTTACTGTGCTTTCGTCTCATGATGTTTATGCAAATGGTGATGAAACCCTCGATCAGGCGTTGTTTCAAGCGGTGTCTATTAGTAGTACTGCTGGGTTTGCCACAGATAATTTTTCAGCTTGGCCGTTGTTTTTACCTATTTTACTTATTTTTTCGAGCTTTATTGGCGGCTGTGCGGGTTCTACCGGTGGCGGTATGAAAGTTGTTCGCGTGTTTTTGTTGTACTTGCAAGGAATACGAGAGCTTAACCGCCTAGTACATCCTCGAGCTATATATTCAATAAAGCTCGGTCGTAAGGCCTTACCTGACAAAGTAGTTGAAGCGGTATGGGGCTTTTTCTCAGCTTATGCACTAGTCTTTATTATTATAATGTTAGCGTTAATGGGCACAGGGTTAGACAACATTACCGCATTCTCTGCGACAGCAGCCTGCCTTAATAACTTGGGCCCAGGTTTGGGTGACGTAGCCTCTCATTATGGTGCGATTAGTGATGCCGCTAAATGGATACTAACAGTCGCTATGGTATTCGGTCGGTTAGAGATATTTACACTGTTAGTATTATTTACCCCAACATTTTGGCGTGGATAATGTTTTAAATATTAGGAAGGAACTATGCAAAAAACCAATTTGGAAAAGTTAAACCAAATCGTCACCGGTGGCATAGTCGATGTAGAAATACTGACACCAACCAGTAGCCGACGTGTAAAAACGGAGTTTATTGGTTTATTAGAAAACAAATTTATCATTTTAAACTATCCCAGCGCTAAGCGACTCCCCATGGCAAGTGATTACCTGCGTGATGGTGTTATGGTAGTGGTAAGAGCGCTTATAGAGGGCAGTGGCGGGCACGTGATTGCGTTTCGTCAGCAACTTATGTCTGTTGCCTCTCACCCTGCTAAATTGTTGTTTATTCAATATCCTTCACAAGTGCAGTTGTTTGGGCTGCGCTCACAAGCACGCATACCCACGTTGTTTCCTGCTAAGTTAACATTAACCGATGAGCAGCCTCCCTTTGAAGGGGTTATAAAAGACATTTCGCTCACCGGGGTTATGTTTGATATTAAAACAACCCAAGAACTCGATGAGTTAAAAGACATGCGCTGTACGGTTGTATTTGATGGTGATACTAAGCATGAGGGGCAAATATGCAGTGTAAAAAAACATGCTAGCGGTATCTGTTGTGGAATTCGATTATTTGCCAGTGAAGAGCAAATGAAAGCGCTAATGGGGGATCATTTTATTGACCCTAGTGCGCTTGAAGTTGAAATAGTTTAGGGCATATCAAGTTGAACAAGCTTCTATTATAAGTTCAGTATACTCACGTGATTTCGTCATTTTGCAACAAATAGCCTTGTGCGGCTGTAAATTTTCTACGTCACCTTAAATTTATTTTTTAAACTGTTTAAAAACAGCAGCTTAAATTTGTTTTTTAATTTTAATTTTTTATTTATAAAAAAATAAATCTCAACTCACCTTCCTTTTTGTTTAATTAACTTGCTTTGTTAGTGGTTTTTCACTGATCGTGTGGTGTTTTTATAAAAACCAACCCATTGTTTTTTAAGGTTTTAATTTTATCGTTTTATTCCGTGTTGCTAAAAAGCAACAAAATAATGAGTAAAATAACGCCACCCAAAGCTATTTTAAGTTTAACTTATTGAAAATAAATTGCTTTTTATTGTTGGCATCGAAGTTGTAATAGTCAGGTTGTATTGAACGAAACGTGATTTAAAGTAAAACACTTAATCGCATAAAACATAAACTTTGAAGGAAGATTGATTATGAAAAGCATTAATAAAACTTTAGCACTTATCGCATTGGCTTCTTCATCAGCTGCTTTTGCAGCAAGCGACTTTGATACGCTAGACGTTGACGGCAACGGCGCGATCAGTCAAAGCGAAGCATCAGTTGATGCAAAACTAATGAGCGTGTTTTCAGAGCTTGATACAGACCAAAACGGTGAGCTATCAAAAGAAGAGTTCTCTAAAGCATAATCCTAAGCTATTAAACTTTGGGAGCTAAATCTCCCACATTATTTAAACGATTTTAAGGAATACTCATTATGAAAACATTACACAAAACATTCGCACTTATCGCATTGGCTTCTTCATCAGCAGCTTTTGCTGCCAGCGATTTTGATACACTTGATACCGACGGTAACGGTGCTATTAGCCAAAGTGAGGCATCAGTTGATGCAAAGCTAATGAGCATGTTCTCAGAGCTTGATACAGACCAAAACGGTGAGCTATCAAAAGCAGAATTTTCTAAAGCATAAGCTAAGACTAGGCATATTCTGAGTTGCCAAAGACAACCTAAGTAGGCAAGGGAGCCTATGAAAAAGAATGACAAGGACGGTTATAGCCTGATATTTCCAATAGCACAAAGCATTACATTTTGAAGGATTAAATTATGAAAACATTACACAAAACATTCGCACTTATCGCGCTAGCTTCTTCATCAGCAGCCTTTGCCGCTAGCGACTTTGACACAATTGATGCCGACGGTAATGGGGTTATTAGTCAAAGCGAAGCTGCTGTAAATGCTGATTTAACGGCCGCATTTACTGAGCTTGATACTGACGGTAATGGTGAGCTTTCTAAAGCTGAGTTTGCAAACTTTTAATTTTTAACTTTTTTCATTGCACAGGGATCTCAGAAAAGGATTTCCCTCTTTAAGGAGACTTATTATGAAAGCATTAAACACAACACTTGCGATTTTAGTATTAGCGTCATCATCAGCGGCATACGCAGCAGTAGACTTTGCCTCTTTTGATAGCAATGGCGACGGTGTAATTAGCCAGCAGGAAGCTGCGTCTAATAAACAACTAATGAATATTTTTGATGACTTAGATACTGACGGAAATGGTGAACTTTCTAAAGAAGAGTTTGCAAGAGTACAATAAGTATTACCCCATCATACTCCACTAAAGCCGCTTAATAGTCAGCGGCTTTTTTGTGCTTGTTAGAGACTATATTTAAGTTGGAGAGAGAAGCTTCTTGGCTTGCCATAACGATATTGGTTATAGAACCCAATTTGACTGTAATAATGCTTATCAAATAAGTTATCGATATTTAGGCTAACAGATAATTGCTCATTCATTTGATAATTCGCCATTAGGCTTGCAATACCATAACTAGGCTGGTTTACCTCAACAGCGCCATAAACAGGGTTTTTAACTTCATCATAGCTATTGCTTTGCCAGCGATAGCCACCACCCACTTTTAGATTGTCTAATGCACCTGAGAGTTGATAGCTAGTAAAAAGTTTAAATTGATCTTTTGGGTTGGTGGTATTTAATACCGTATTATCCGGTTTTTCGCCTTTACTATGGGTATAGCCAAAATAAGCGTTCCAGTTGTCGGTTAATTTTCCGTTGATTTCTAGCTCGTAGCCCTGAGTTAATGTGCCGTCAATGGGCTTGTAGATGGCCTGAAGTGTTTCTGCAATGGTATCTCCCGTGTACTCGCCTACATTATCTTGATAAATTTTAAATCCAGAAAGGGATATGTCTAAACGTTCATCAAGTACAGAAGCTTTTATGCCAAGCTCATAATTCTTACCTTCAATAGGGCTTAAATAATGTCCATTTTTATCAACTCGACTTTGTGGTGTAAAAATATCAGTGTAATTAGCATACAAAGCCCAACTCTGTGTTAGTTCATAAGTTGCTCCAAAATAATTAGTTAGTTCATCACTTATTTTATAATCATGCATGCGACCAAAATTATCTTGATTGGTTTGCCATTGATTTAACCGGCTTCCAACAATTAAAGACAAGGCATCGGTTATATTTAGTTGTGCAGCAACATAAAGCGCATCTTGTTTAGTTGTGCCATAAGAGCCGTAAGCCGCTTCTGACTGCCAATTTGGTTTTGCAATGCTATAACTAGAGTCAGTGAAATCGCCGATAATATAGTCACTTTGTTGGCTAGCATAATAAGGGGTCGAAAACTGTTGTTCTTGGGTATTATAACCAAATAGCAGTTGGTGACTTTGGCCCAGCCAATTAAACCGACCATTGAGTTCGACCTCATAGGTATCCTGTGTTCTGTTTGCATCAATATAGTTTATAGAACCGGGTTTCATTCCAGTGTTGTTTATAGGATCGGGCTCTCCTTTTACCCAAAACACATCATAGTCTAGGTCGTTATCACCATAGACATAATTAGCGGTTAGCTGCCAGTTAGCGTTAAAGTAATGCTCAAGGCGAATAAACGCATTAAGTGCATCGGTTTGAGAAGAGGCCCAATCTTGAGCCGTTGAAGCACCTCTGTCATAAGCAGTGCGGGAGCCATCACTATAAAAAATAGGCAAACCACCTGACATTGTTCCTTTAGGGGTTGTCGATTGATTATCAACAGCAAGAGTCAATAAAGTACTGTTAGAAAGATCTGCCTCAATAATGCCATATAATGTTTGGCTGGTTTGCGAAAAGCGATCTTGATATGAGTGCCTATCTTGATAAGCAACAACAGCCCGTCCTCTTATACTTTCACTATTATTTATGCTTCCCGACACATCCACCATCGCACGGTAGTCGTCCCATGAGCCTAATGAAGCTGTAAGATTTATTTGAGTGTTTGCAGTTGGACGTTTACGTATCAAATTAATTGCTGCCGAAGGGTTTCCTGCGCCCAGCATTAGCCCCGTTGCTCCTCTAACTATTTCGATACGATCATAAATTGCAGTATCGGTTAGGTTATCTCCATAATTAAAGCGGGTGTCATAGGTGGTTGCTATGCCATCATAAAGTATGCTGGTGACACTAATACCTCGGGCTGAAATAGAAAACTTGCCATTATCTGCTTCTCGAGCATTTATGCCTGTCACACTGGTTATAGCTTCAATTGCGGTGTTTAGTTGCTGGTCTGCCATAAATTCGCTTGTTACCGCTATCGTTGATTGCGGTGTTTGCAAATGTGATAGCTCAAGACCTGTTGCAGAGCTCATAGAATTAACTTTATAGCCGTTCGCTTGCTCTCCAATAACGGTTAACCTTTCGATATCTTCGCTAGTGTGGGCGAGCGTTTGAGTTGAAACTGCTGAAAGTAAAAGGCCAACCAGAGTGTAATGAGTTACGGGAGAATTTTTCTTTGAGAGTAGGTGTATCATTTGAAATCCATTTTTATTTAAAAACGTGAAATTAACTTTTCACATCAGTAGATGTCGCTGCTTGATAATCGAGCAAGAAGAGACTAATGGATTTTTCTTTATTAGTAAACGCTTTTGATAATGATTTTCATTTAGATTGGAGTGTTCTCCTTTTTACTTACAAGCATGTTGTGAATAAAAAGGAGGGATTACTTATAAAAAGATTGCGCTAACTTGGAATAACTTTTCAACCACGTTAATGTGCTTCTTATCAATTAAGAACATAATTACATGATCGCCTGATAGAATTATCGTGTCGTCGTGGGCAATCAGTACATCGTCATTACGCACAATTGCACCTATTGTGGTACCTGCTGGCAATTTAATATCTGCAATCGCGCGACCCACTACTTTAGATGTGTTTTCATCACCATGTGCAACTGCCTCTATGGCTTCTGCAGCCCCTTTACGCAGTGAATACACATTTACAATGTCGCCTCGGCGCACATGCGTAAGTAACGCAGAAATAGTCGCTTGTTGTGGTGAAATGGCAATATCAATTTCACCGCCCTGTACTAAATCAACGTAAGCACCTCGTTGAATAAGCACCATGGTTTTTTGTGCCCCCATGCGTTTTGCGAGCATGGCCGACATAATATTCACTTCATCATCGTTAGTAACGGCAATAAATACATCAACTTGTTCAATGTGTTCTTCAGAGAGCAACTCTTGATCGGACGCATCACCACAAAATACCACTGTGTTGTCGAGCATTTCAGAGAGTTGCTCTGCGCGCTCTTTACTGCGTTCTAATAATTTAACGCTGTGGTTTCTTTCTAGTGAGCGTGCAAGGCCAGCACCAATGTTACCGCCACCGGCTATCATAATTTTTTTGTACGAGCGTTCCAGTTTTTGTAGCTCGTTCATTACCGCGCGAATATGTTTGGTGGCGGCAATAAAAAATACTTCATCGTCGGCTTCTATTACGGTGGTACCCTGCGGTTTTATTGCCTTGCCTTGACGGTAAATAGCGGCTACTCGGGTTTCTACATTAGGAATATGTTGCTTAAGTGTAGATAGGGCATAGCCTACCAATAAACCGCCATAGTAGGCTTTTACAGCCACTAAAGAGAGCATGCCGTCGGCAAATTGTAGTACCTGTAATGCACCAGGGTAATCTATCAAACGGCGAATATATTTAGTTACGAGTGCTTCTGGGGCTATGTAATGATCGACAGGTAAATCATCATTATGAAAGAGTTTTTCGCGGTATTTTAAATACTGCTCAGAGCGAATGCGGGCTATTTTGGTTGGCGTATTAAAAATACTGTAAGCAACTTGGCATGCTACCATGTTTACTTCATCTGAGCTGGTTACGGCGATAATCATATCGGCATCTTCAGCCCCTGCGCGACTCAACACGTCAGGGTGAGCACCGTGACCTGCAACACCTTGTAAATCGTATTTATCTTGCAGTTCGCGTAAGCGGTTACCGTCTATATCAACTACGGTTATTTCGTTTTGTTCACCCACTAAGTTTTCTGCGAGTGTGCCGCCAACTTGCCCAGCACCGAGTATGATTATTTTCATTATGTACCCGTATTATTAATACTAATTACATCAAAATAATAACTACCTCAAAGCGAGGTAGTTAATGTGTTGCGTGGTAATACTAGGCTTTTTTAACTAATTTAGCGTAGTAAAACCCGTCACTTTCACCTGGTAACAGCTGTAAGCCTGGTGTGGTTTTGGTGTCTTCGCTGTGCAGAGGAATATGCTCCACATCGTCGTTATTAGCTAAAAACTTAGCAACTTGTTGTTGGTTTTCTTGAGGAAGTACCGAACAAGTTGCATACACTAATGTGCCACCTGGTTTTAACAATGGCCAAATACTATCGAGTATATCGCCTTGCAGGGTCGACAAGTCGTTAATGTCGGATGCGCGACGCAACCATTTAATATCTGGATGACGACGAATTACGCCCGTTGCAGAACAGGGTACATCTAACAAAATACGATCAAACTGTTCTTCATCCCACCAAGTGTGAGGCTGCGAAGCATCACCACATTGTAAGTCGGCGCCTAACTCTATGCGTTCTAAGTTTTGTTTAACACGCTCGAGGCGAGTGGCATCGCTATCAAGCGCAAGTACATCTGCATCGGCAAGCTCTAAAATATGGCAGGTTTTACCACCAGGCGCTGCACAAGCATCAAGTATTGCATCACCATTTTGTGGGTCTAGGTAGCGAGCTGCAAGCTGCGCTGCCGCATCTTGTACTGAACAAGCACCGGTATCAAACTCAGGAAGTGAAAACACATCGCGTGGTTTGCTTAGTTTAATGCCATCAATAAAATCAGGGTTTAGAGTATGTTCAATATCGTTCGCGGTGAGCATTTCGCTATATTCTTGGGTGCTAAACTGTGATTGATTTACTCGCAGCCACATTGGCGCTTGCTGTTGGTTTGCTTCTAGAATGTCTTCCCAGTTATCTGGATAAGCTTCTTTTACTTGCTTTATAAACCAGTTTGGATGGTTGTATAAACATACCGGAATTTGTTTAGCTTTTTCTTCAAGCTCAGCTTGTTGGCGCTGAAAGCTTCGTAAAATAGCGTTAATAAGCCCTTTTAAGCCAAGAGCGCGTAATTGTTGTAGCGCATTAACCGTTTCGCTAATTGCTGCATGCGGTGGCACACGCATGTGTTGTAGTTGGTAAATGCCCACATACAACAAAAACTGGAAAATACGGCGTTTGCCTTTAAGCGGTTGCTCGACTAGGTGTTGGCAATAATTTTCTAGGCTAGGTAAGTAACGTAATACTCCGTAGCAAATTTGCTGCAGTAAGGCTTTATCTTTAGGTGATAGGCCTTGGCTAGCAAAAGGAAGTTCTTGATTAAGCGATGCGCCTTTATCAACCACGTTATATAAAGTTTCAGCGGCTAGCGCTCTGACATTAATTACATTACTCATTATTTTCGCCTAATACGGTGCCGGGTGAGACCCAATCGCTACGACCGTTTAAAAAATCATTAATTGCCATTGGCTTTTTGCCTTGTGGTTGTAATTCGCCAATAGATAAAGCGTGTTTACCACAAGCCACAACGATACCGTTTTTATCACTTGCTAATACAGTGCCAGCTATGCCTGATTGTTCCACCACATTTGCTTGATATATTTTTACCGTGTTACCACTCATTTGAGTAAAACATACTGGCCATGGGTTAAAGGCACGAATGTTGCGCTCAATTTGCTCGGCATCCATAGACCAATCAATGTTGGCTTCTTCTTTTGAGAGTTTTTTAGCATAATTGGCATCGGTATCGTTTTGTGGCTCAGGCGTTATGTCCCCGTTAGCTAAACGATTTATGGTATCGATCAATGCATCAGGTCCCAGTTCAGCAAGTTTAGTGTATAAGCTGGCACTGGTTTCAGTATTATCAATAGGGCAGCGACTAATATGCAGCATATCGCCGGTATCTAGCCCTTCATCCATTTGCATTATCGTTACACCGGTTTGCTGATCGCCTGCCCAAATAGCACGTTGAATAGGTGCGGCACCACGCCAGCGCGGTAAAATAGAGCCATGCACATTTAAACACCCTAAACGCGGGGCATCTAAAATGTCTTTAGGTAAAATTAAACCGTAGGCAACTACAATCATGATATCGGCATTGAGGCTGTTTAATTCCTCAAGTGCCTCATCTGTTTTGAGAGATTGCGGCTGAAAAACAGGGAGGTCATGTTCTAGTGCAAGCGCTTTTACTTCACTGGCTTTTAGTTTTTTTCCGCGACCCGCTGGACGATCTGGTTGACTGTAAACGCCCACAATTTGGTGTTCACTATTGATGAGTGCTTGCAGATGGCGTGCAGCAAAGTCCGGCGTACCGGCAAATATAATGCGTAATGGTTGTGTCACTGAGTTTCCTAATTATTTACTAAGGTGCTTATTATTGCGCTGCAAACTTCGCTTCTTTTTCAAGCTTTTTACGGATGCGTTGGCGCTTTAATGGAGATAAATAATCAATAAACAATTTACCTTGAAGGTGATCAAGTTCATGCTGAATACAAATAGCTAATAATTCGTCAGCATCAAGAACAAACTCTTTACCTTCTTCGTTGAGTGCAGCCACGGTAACAGTCTCTGCACGGTCAACTTTTGCATACGAATGAGGAACTGACAAACAGCCTTCTTCACTCACGGTAGAGCCATCTTTTTTGATAATTTGTGGATTGATAAGTACCAGTGGTTCATCGCGTTCTTCTGATACATCGATCACCACAATACGTTGGTGAATATCAACTTGCGTAGCAGCAAGTCCAATACCATTTTCGTCGTACATAGTTTCTAGCATATCTTTGACGATTTCACGAACTTGGTCGTCAACAACAGTTACTTCTTTTGCGATTGTACGTAAACGTTCATCTGGAAATCTTAAAACTTCTAACCTAGCCATAGTTACCTTTTACACTTATGCTTAAATTTAGGGTATCGTATGTTCTTATTTTAGCCATTCACGTTCCCCTTTAACAGGTTTTGATTAATAATAATGAAAAAACACTATGAGGAAGCTCAATGAAATCTCCATTCATTGCAATAATACTTGCATTAAGTGCTACTTTTCCTGTGCTAGCAGATGTACTAACTATAAAAAAAGACGCGCCTAAACAGTACGTTGTAAAAAAAGGTGACACGCTTTGGGATATCTCAGCGATATATTTAAACGAGCCGTGGCTTTGGCCTGAGTTATGGCAAATGAATCCGCAAATAGGCAATCCTCATCTTATTTACCCGGGCGATGCGTTAGCATTAATTTACGATACAGACGGTAATCCGCGTTTAGTGATGAATAAAGCGTATAGAAAGCTATCACCTATAGGACGCATTACTCCCAAAGGGAAGGACGCGATCACCACGTTACCGCTTGAGTTGATTAAACCGTATTTGTCATTTGAACAAGCGATAAACAGCGATTTAGTAAAAGAAAAACCCTATATTTTAGGTGCAAACGAAAATACTAAAACTCAAACTATTGATCATATTCTATATGTTAAAGGTAATTTAAAGCGCCATCAGGCTTATGCTATTTACCATGAAGGAGCGCCTTACACCGACCCTAAAACAGGTGAAGAACTAGCGAGTAGAGCATCTTATGTAGGTATGGCCCGGGCCTTTAGAGCTGGTGATGCCGCCAATGGCGAACCTGCCTCCGTCAGGGTTGAATCAGTAAAACGTGAAATTAAACAAGGTGACTTTTTATTACCCGCCATGGAAGGCCAGATGCTGCCAGTGTACTTTAATATGCATCGTCCTACCCAGCCGCTGCAGGGCCATGTAATTGCCTCTCCTCGTGAAGTGAGAGAATTTAGCACGATGGATGTGGTGGTGCTAAACTTAGGCTCTGAGCAACAAGTTGAAGTGGGCCATGTACTTGATATTGAACGCCAATCACCTAAAGTAATTGATGGTGCTCGAGGTCCGCGCTATACCGAAGATTCAAGTCGTTTAGAAAAATTGGTATCGGCTACTAGCGAATTATTCGGCTCAGAGAGCGACGAAGATAGCATTACGTGGAAAATGCCAGCCGAAAAAGTTGGTGAAATGATTATTTTTAAAGTGTATGACAAAGTTAGTTATGCGCTGATCACTAAAAGTCAGCACCCAATTCGCATTGGAGATTTAGCAGTTATTCATTAAGTAGCGAGTCGGTGTTCTAGGAGGGAACATGGAACAATCGTGTGGCAAGCTAAATCATTGGCTTGCCTTTTACTTATGCAAAGGGCTAGGGATTAAAACGCTCTTAGCCCTGTCTCAACAATACAGCTTAGCATCGCTGTTTTCTTTATCACACGCTGAGCTAGTAAACATTGGTTTAACGGCTCACCAAGCTAGCAACTTACTTAACACTAACTGGCAGCAAGTTGCACATTATGAGCAGTTGATCAGCCAACAAAACATTGTTGTTATTAGTATTTTTGATACCACCTACCCAGAACAGCTAAAACAAATAGCCAGTGCGCCACTATTACTTTTTTGTAAAGGGGATATCAGCTTGCTGGCTTCGCCACAAATAGCCATTGTTGGCAGTCGAAACGCAACGACTACAGGGCTTGAAATTGCTGCTGAGTTTGCACACCAGTTAACCCTTGCTGGCATAACAGTAACCTCAGGTATGGCGCGAGGTATTGACGGTGCTGCCCATAAAGGGGCACTGTCAGGAAATGGCAAAACCATCGCTATATTAGGGACTGGCGTTGATATTTACTATCCCAAACGCCATAAGTTACTCACAGAGCAAGTACTAACAACAGGCTTATTGGTAAGTGAGTTTTTGCCTGGCACGGCTGCCAATGCGCACAACTTCCCACGACGCAATCGTATTATTTCAGGGCTCTCCTTAGGCGTTTTAATTGTTGAAGCCGAAATAAAAAGCGGCTCACTGATCACCGTACGTTATGCGCTTGAACAGAATAAAGAGGTTTTTGCGGTACCCGGTTCAATTAAAAACCCGCTGGCACAAGCCAGCCACTTTTTAATTAAGCAAGGTGCTAAGCTGGTTGAGAACGTCGCAGATATCCTTGATGAGATGAACTTTTCATACCCTTCTGGTCTAAACTATAAAGAGTTAACTGATGCTGTAACCTCAGATTGCGAGGTACTTAATAGTATTGGGTTTGAGGTGACCAGTGTGGATGATATTATGCGTCGAGTGCAGTGGCCAATTGATAAAGTACAAGCGCGATTGCTTGATTTAGAGTTAGACGATCAAATTGAGCGAGTATTAGACGGCTATATTAAATTAAGCGCTGGAGGATAATATGTTTGATATTCTTATGTATTTATTTGAAAACTATGTTCATAGTGAAAGCGATGTTTTTGTTGAGCAAAGTCAGCTTACTGATGAGTTACTCCGCGCTGGGTTTAACAAACCCGAGATAAACAAAGCCATTGACTGGTTAGATCAACTTGCCGCATTACAATATAGTAATGAATCGCCTTACTTATTAGCCACTGAGCAGCATGCAGTGCGAATCTTTACCGATAGCGAGTGCCGAGTTCTTGATACCCAATGCCGTGGCTTTTTAATGTTTGTTGAACAAACCGGCGTTATTAATAGCACCACTCGTGAAATGGTAATGGATCGTTTAGCGGCACTTGATAACTCTGCCATTACTTTAGAAGATTTAAAGTGGTTAATTTTGATGGTGTTATTTAATGCCCCTGATTCTCAGCAGGCGTATGAACAAATGGAAGATCTTATTTTTGATGAGCCTAGCGAAGTGTTGCACTAACCCGTAACAGATTCACGAATAATGATGTGAGTAATCACTATTTCATGTTTTATTATTTTCAGCGTTAACAAACCGACTGCCATAGCTTGTATCTTTAAGGGTTTTGGGTATATTAGGCGAAAATTCACCAACCACTAGGATTTACATGAGTAAAATCGATCATTCACTTTTCTCGGCCAATAAACACGCCCTAGAAAAAGAATATGAGATATGCCCGCAATGTGGTTCAGAACTTGTGATTCGTAATAGTAAGTCGGGGCCTTTTTTAGGCTGCGCTAGTTACCCTAAGTGCGATTTTATTCGCCCGCTTGCACATCATGATAGCAATGAAATAAAAGTACTTGAGGACAGTGAGTGTCCAGAGTGCAGCAAGCCGCTGGTGGTGAAAAATGGTCGCTACGGTATGTTTATTGGTTGTACGGGTTATCCTGAATGTCATTATATTGCCAGTGACGATGACGACACCCCAAGTGAAGAGCCTGTGGTTGGTTGCCCTAAATGTAAAAAGGGGCATTTAGTTTCACGCAGTAATAAGTTTGGTAAAGTGTTTTATTCATGCGACTGTTACCCAAGCTGTAAATATACGCTAAATCATAAGCCTTTAGCCCAAGCGTGCCCAGTTTGTGACTGGCCAGTTGTTACTGAGAAAAAAACCGCGAGTGGTGTTGTGTTACAATGCCCACAAAAAAGCTGTATGCATAAGTTTGCTGCCACTGAATAACATAAATATCTCTGGAGACAATTTTGTCTGACCTTTCTTCTTTATCTGCTGCAATAACAAGCTTAGAACAAGGCGATGTTATTTTGTACCCAACCGAAGCTGTTTATGGCTTAGGTTGCGATCCTGACAATCAACAGGCGGTTGAACGCTTACTTGGTATTAAACAACGCCCAGTTGAAAAAGGGCTTATTTTAATTGCTGACAATTACGGGCAATTATTAAAGTACGTGGATGATGCTAAGTTGCCCATGGACAAGCGCGCTGATATTTTTTCAAGTTGGCCTGGTGCTATTACCTGGGTTATGCCTGCAGCAAAAACCACGCCGAAGTGGTTAACCGGGCAATTTGATACTATTGCAGTGAGAGTAACTAACCATCCTACAGTTAAACGTTTATGCCAAGAGTTTGGTAAACCATTAGTATCAACAAGTGCAAATTTAACTGGTCAAGCAACGGTAACAAGTATTGTTGAGGCGCAGCAGCAGTTTGCAGATCAGGTTAGTTTTTATGTTGATGAACCATTAGGTGGTAATACACAACCAAGCACCATTAAAGATGCCACAACAGGCAATATATTCAGAGGTTAACTATGCAAAGCGAATTATTAAAACAAGTAAAAGCCTACTTTATGGCTTTGCAAGATACCATTTGCAAAGGCTTAGAAGCAGCAGATGGGAAAGCACAATTTGTTGAAGACAGCTGGCAGCGAGAAGAGGGCGGCGGTGGTCGTACTCGCGTTATCACCAATGGTAATGTGATTGAGCAAGGGGGAGTTAATTACTCTCATGTATGTGGTGCCTCTATGCCGGGCTCTGCCACTGCACATAGACCTGAGCTTGCAGGACGTAGTTTCCATGCATGTGGTGTATCGTTAGTGATTCACCCTAAAAACCCACATATACCAACAAGCCATGCCAATGTGCGCTTTTTTATTGCCGAGAAAGAAGGTGAAGAACCGATTTGGTGGTTTGGTGGGGGTTTTGATTTAACCCCGTTTTACCCTGTACTTGAAGATGTAGTGCATTGGCACCAAGTTGCGCACGATGTGTGTCAGCCGTTTGGCGATGATGTATATCCAAAATATAAAAAATGGTGTGACGAATACTTTTATTTAAAACATCGAGATGAAACCCGCGGCGTAGGCGGCTTATTTTTTGACGATTTGAATGAATTAGGTTTTGAGCAAAGCTTTGCATTTATGCAATCGGTGGGTAATGGCTTTTTAGATGCTTACGTTCCTATTATTGAACGTCGTAAAAACGATCAGTACACCGAGCAGCAGCGCGACTTCCAATTATACCGCCGTGGTCGTTATGTTGAGTTTAATTTAGTCTGGGACCGTGGCACATTGTTTGGTTTACAAAGCGGTGGCCGTACGGAATCTATTTTAATGTCTATGCCACCTTTAGCGCGTTGGGAGTATAACTATACCCCAGCTGAAGACAGCGCAGAGGCATTACTATATAAAGATTACTTAAAGCCTCGAGATTGGTTAGCACTGGACTAAGAATGATATGCCAGTCAATAAGCTACTTATTGACTGGCTTTTAAAATTATTGCTTAAGTTTAAAACTGCGTACCTGCTCATCTAGCGAGCGAGCTAAATTGAGTAACTCTTCACTGACTTTTTGATTATCATCGGCATCCACTAACGATTGCTCTGCATTATCGCTAATACCAACAACGCTTATATTTATTTCTTCGGCGGCTAAATTTTGCTGCTCTGTTGCATCGGCTATTTGTATATTGAGCTCATTTATTTCATTCATTTGCCCTGAAATATCTTTTAAAGCCTGTGCAACTTGTTGTACTTGTTGCGCTCTTTCGTCTGCCTCTGCACAGGACTCACCCATGGTTTTAACGGTTTGCGCGGCTTCTGACTGCAACTTATCTATAGTGCGGCGTATTTCATCGGTAGATGCATGAGTTCGGGTTGCTAAAGTTCGTACTTCATCAGCAACAACGGCAAATCCTCGGCCTGCTTCACCTGCACGGGCAGCTTCAATGGCAGCATTAAGTGCTAATAGGTTTGTTTGTTCAGCAATACTGCTGATCACCTCAAGTACTTTGCCCACTTCAAGCGTTTGTTCTTGTAGTTGCCTAACTTGATCTGCCGCTTGACGTACATCTTCAGCTAGTTGATTTATACTGAGTTCGGTTTGCTCTGCAACCTGCATACTTTGTTGTGCTAGTTCATTACTGTTCTCAGATTTTTCTTGAGCAAAATGAGTGGTGTTTCTTACTTCATTGGATGAGCTTTCTAGTTCATTAATTGCTGCGGCCACCGAGTCGGTACTTTTCTTTTGTTCTAAAATAGCGCGCTCAGTGGTATCGGCCGAGGTATAAATTTTCTCTGCTGAATGAATAAGCACTTTTGAAGAGTGTGATACCTGGGCAATGTTATCTTTAAACGTAGCAATCATTTGGTTAAAGCTAGTGGCAAGCCAGCCGAGTTCATCTTCGGCATTATCTTCAATGCGTAAGGTTAAATCTTTATTGGTAGTGGCTAAATGCATTGCATGGCCGAGTTTTTTAAGTCGCACTATAAATATTTTTCTAAACACTATACCTAGCAGCACAAAGGCAATAATAAAAATAGTAGACAGTAGGCTGGTGGTTATTAAGGTGTTGTAAGTTACCTCACTATCAATATCGGCTAAGGAATAGCTAATTTTTACCACGCCTAGCACATCGCCTTCTTGCGCTTGATGACAACCTAAACAGTTAGTACCTTTATAATCAGTGCTAGCATACATCGGGCGTAGGTAGGTCATACTGCGGCTATCAGTGTTTTGCTCTATAAATAAGCTTTCTTTACCCTTTAGTGCTTCGCGTTCGTTGTTATTACTTGCTGTTTGGTTTTTATTTCCGGCTCCATATAGTTTATTAACTATATCGGAGCGAATAATATGAGCATCTTCAATATTAGGATGTTTGCGTAGCTTTTGGCTCAATAATTCTCGATTAGCCATAGTACCGGTTAGCATCATGGTGTTTATTGAATCAAAATAATTATCGGCAAGCAGCTTAATGTTTTCTGCTACCGTATCTTGGGCGAGCGAGCGCTGTTGGCTAGCACTACTAAAAATACTAGCTATTAATACAATAACGCCAGTTAGAGCTAATAAAGCATAAATTTTATGTTGGATTGATTTCACACGCGCCACGCTTTTCTAATTATTTGATAGGGTATTATCTATATTTTAGAAAAGCGGGTTTTGACTTAGCGCAAATAATCCCCAATTAAAGAACGAGGTAGGTTAATGCTGATTAATCATATGGCTGGCAAGCTGAGCCAGTGACTGACGTAAGCCTTCGCGTAACACAGGGTTATCTATTTCTATATCTAAGGTCTTATTCATGCAATACATCCACTGATCACGTAAGTCTTGATCAATAGGGAACGGCATATGGCGTTTACGCAGCATCGGGTGGCCGTGTTTTTCTACAAATAGGTCAGGCCCACCAAGCCAACCGGATAAAAACTCAAAAAATACTTGGCGAATTCTGTCTAATGGTTGAGGATGCATATCATATAACGGTTTAGCGTATTCATCACTGGCCATTATATCGTAGAATCTATTAGCAATTGCACGCGTGGGGGCTTCTCCACCAATGATTTCATACGGGGTTTTATCTGGCGTAGGTGCTTGCGTAGTTGTAGACGGCTTTGATCTTGAAAAGAGTCTTTTAATCATAAATTTATCATCGTTAATAGGCAGTACTAAAACTGCGAAGAGGTTGTTTAAAATGGACAAATATGCGGTTTTTGGAAATCCAATCAAACATTCAAAATCTCCCATTATTCATCAGCAGTTTGCAAAATCATTGGGAGAGCAAATCGACTATCGCGCAATCTTAGCACCTATCGATGGATTTGAAAAAACAGTCGCTGCTTTTTTTGAGCAAGGGGGAAAAGGCGCCAATGTCACTGTTCCTTTTAAAGAGCAGGCTTTTGCTTTAGCCGATGAACTCACCCCAGTTGCTAAACTGGCAGGCGCAGTGAACACCCTTAAAAAGCGCGATGATGGCAGTTTACTCGGTGATAACACTGATGGCACTGGTTTTGTTAACGACTTACTGGCTAATAAAATAACGATAACAGGTAAACGCCTGTTGATCATTGGTGCGGGTGGCGCTGCTCGAGGAGTTATCTTACCTTTACTAGAGCAAAATCCCGCAGAGATAGTTATTGTTAATCGCACTGCACACAAAGCCCAAACATTGGCAAAGCTCTTTACTGGGCATGGCAATGTTTCGGGGTATGGTTTTGACGACCTTCCTTTTGCTGATTATCATTTAGTTATTAACTCAACCTCGAGCAGCATGAATAACGAATTACCTGCGTTAAGCGAAAAGCACTTAAGCACATGTGAAATGGCTTATGATATGTTTTACGCCACGCAAAATACGCTATTCATGAATTGGGTCAGCGAACACAATAAAGCAGCTAAGCTATTAGATGGCAGTGGTATGCTAGTAGGGCAAGCCGCACAAGCTTATTATGTATGGCGAAATAAAATGCCTGAGATTGTTCCTGTTATTACTGCACTAAAGCAGGGAGTGCTTAAATGAATCAAGCAATACAGTTTATAGATCGACTCGAATTTAGAGAACCCACTCATCAATTAGTTTTTTTTGCACAAGTAAGTGGCATGCTAGTTGAGTGTGTGATTGCTGTCAGTAGTTTAAATTTAGCCGATGAGAGTGATGCAACGCGTTATTTTGAGCAATACCGTTTTGATTATGAAGAACGTGCCGAGCAGCTCATTGAAGATGAATGCTATAACTCGGCAGGTCAAATAGAAGTGAGTTTAGTTAGTTAAATTAACTAGCGTCTTCAGCTAAGTATTCATCTTTTAGCTGCACGTAATTATCAGCAGACACTTTTAAAAAGCTCAGCTCTTGCTCTGTTAATGGCCGAGCTTGTTTTGCTGGGCTACCTACATATAAAAAACCAGACTCTAAACGCTTATTGGGAGGTACTAAAGCACCGCCACCAATAATAACCTCATCTTCTACAATCACATTATCCATAATAATGGCGCCCATACCCACAAGTATGCGGTTACCTAATACGCAGCCATGTAGCATAACCTTATGACCAACGGTTACATCATCACCAATAATGAGTGGGTAGCCGTCTGGATTACTCTTTGTTGCTCTTGATAAGTGTAAAACACTGCCATCTTGTATATTAGTACGCTGACCAATACGAATATGGTTAACATCACCGCGGGCAGCAACTAACGACCATACACTGCTATCATCACCTATAGTGATATCACCGACTAATACAGACGACTCGTCTACATAAACAGATTCATTAAACGCAGGAGTGATTCCTTTATAAGAACGTATTGCCATATATGCACCTTTAAATTAAAAATATTAAGAGTATTAGTGTAACAGTAGCGCTTATTTTAGTGCCAGCAAAGCCTATATTGATTATAAAACTATCAGTTTCACCTGCTTTCGCTCAGATACTAACCGAACAGTGTGTTTTTTTAGTTTTTCTTTAAAAAAGTACTTGCGTAAAAATCTGTTCTCCCTATAATGCGACC
The DNA here is from genome assembly GCF_048318575.1 of Pseudoalteromonas sp. RW-H-Ap-1. Classification (GTDB taxonomy): domain Bacteria; phylum Pseudomonadota; class Gammaproteobacteria; order Enterobacterales; family Alteromonadaceae; genus Pseudoalteromonas. The sequence continues at coordinate 3,300,005 of NZ_CP166996.1, read as the reverse complement.
CCACTGAGACGGGGAACGCCAACGCGTAGCGAGGCACAAACTACTCAGAGAGTTAAATAAAACTTAAGTTTAAATCATCGTAAGAAAGTTTAAAATTAAGTGTTGACTCGAAAAATAAAGGGTGTATCATACGCATCCCTAGCGACAACGTCGCAACGTTCTTTAACAATATAAAGCAATCATCTGTGTGGGCACTCGTACAGATTGAGTTCTAACAGCCAAGCTACTTAGGTAGTGAGGCAAACAAATTTAGAGTCTCAATTTAAACTGAGTGACCAACAGCAATAACTACTTCGGTAGGAATTGCAGCACAGTCAATTCAATATCGAAAGATATTAAATAAATTCAGAATTCATTGAGCTGTCGAAAGACAAAAAACTTTTTAATTGAAGAGTTTGATCATGGCTCAGATTGAACGCTGGCGGCAGGCCTAACACATGCAAGTCGAGCGGTAACAGAGAGTAGCTTGCTACTTTGCTGACGAGCGGCGGACGGGTGAGTAATGCTTGGGAACATGCCTTGAGGTGGGGGACAACAGTTGGAAACGACTGCTAATACCGCATAATGTCTACGGACCAAAGGGGGCTTCGGCTCTCGCCTTTAGATTGGCCCAAGTGGGATTAGCTAGTTGGTGAGGTAATGGCTCACCAAGGCGACGATCCCTAGCTGGTTTGAGAGGATGATCAGCCACACTGGGACTGAGACACGGCCCAGACTCCTACGGGAGGCAGCAGTGGGGAATATTGCACAATGGGCGCAAGCCTGATGCAGCCATGCCGCGTGTGTGAAGAAGGCCTTCGGGTTGTAAAGCACTTTCAGTCAGGAGGAAAGGTTAGTAGTTAATACCTGCTAGCTGTGACGTTACTGACAGAAGAAGCACCGGCTAACTCCGTGCCAGCAGCCGCGGTAATACGGAGGGTGCGAGCGTTAATCGGAATTACTGGGCGTAAAGCGTACGCAGGCGGTTTGTTAAGCGAGATGTGAAAGCCCCGGGCTCAACCTGGGAACTGCATTTCGAACTGGCAAACTAGAGTGTGATAGAGGGTGGTAGAATTTCAGGTGTAGCGGTGAAATGCGTAGAGATCTGAAGGAATACCGATGGCGAAGGCAGCCACCTGGGTCAACACTGACGCTCATGTACGAAAGCGTGGGGAGCAAACAGGATTAGATACCCTGGTAGTCCACGCCGTAAACGATGTCTACTAGAAGCTCGGAGCCTCGGTTCTGTTTTTCAAAGCTAACGCATTAAGTAGACCGCCTGGGGAGTACGGCCGCAAGGTTAAAACTCAAATGAATTGACGGGGGCCCGCACAAGCGGTGGAGCATGTGGTTTAATTCGATGCAACGCGAAGAACCTTACCTACACTTGACATACAGAGAACTTACCAGAGATGGTTTGGTGCCTTCGGGAACTCTGATACAGGTGCTGCATGGCTGTCGTCAGCTCGTGTTGTGAGATGTTGGGTTAAGTCCCGCAACGAGCGCAACCCCTATCCTTAGTTGCTAGCAGGTAATGCTGAGAACTCTAAGGAGACTGCCGGTGATAAACCGGAGGAAGGTGGGGACGACGTCAAGTCATCATGGCCCTTACGTGTAGGGCTACACACGTGCTACAATGGCGCATACAGAGTGCTGCGAACTCGCGAGAGTAAGCGAATCACTTAAAGTGCGTCGTAGTCCGGATTGGAGTCTGCAACTCGACTCCATGAAGTCGGAATCGCTAGTAATCGCGTATCAGAATGACGCGGTGAATACGTTCCCGGGCCTTGTACACACCGCCCGTCACACCATGGGAGTGGGTTGCTCCAGAAGTAGATAGTCTAACCCTCGGGAGGACGTTTACCACGGAGTGATTCATGACTGGGGTGAAGTCGTAACAAGGTAGCCCTAGGGGAACCTGGGGCTGGATCACCTCCTTATACGATTTAGAACTTATTTGTTCGTAGTGTCCACACAGATGATTGTTAATTGTAAAGAGAACAACACTTATTGTTTGGGTCTGTAGCTCAGCTGGTTAGAGCGCACCCCTGATAAGGGTGAGGTCGGTAGTTCAAATCTACTCAGACCCACCACTTCTTCTTAATACTTCGTTATAAGCTTCGTTGTTTAGTGAACTAAACGGCCTTAACTTACGCCTTGTATTAAAAATAAGTCGGTACACAAACAGTAAGACCAGCATATGTGGGGCTATAGCTCAGCTGGGAGAGCGCCTGCCTTGCACGCAGGAGGTCAGCAGTTCGATCCTGCTTAGCTCCACCACTTTACTTCTTAAAAATAAATATTCTTTTATCGGGTAGCACAATCACCTGAGAATAGAGTGTGTTTAATTTTGAGAAGTTTTTGATTCTCTGCTCTTTAAAAATTTGGAAAAGCTGATAATAAAATTCGTATGAATAACATTGTTATTTGTACAGAGTTTTCAAAAGTAAAAAAGAATGATAGCAGTATCATTCAGTGCCAATTTAATCCTCGGATTAATTGGTATCTACTTTAGTATTCAATATTAACTTCTGGCGAAGTTAAACTGTCACGAAACAAAGACCCGTTTGGGTTGTATGGTTAAGTGACTAAGCGTACACGGTGGATGCCTTGGCAGTTGGAGGCGATGAAGGACGTATTAACTTGCGATAAGCCTAGTCAAGCTAGTAAAAAGCACTTGAGACTAGGATTTCCGAATGGGGAAACCCACCTGCTTGCAGGTATCGTTAACTGAATACATAGGTTAACGAGGCGAACGCGGAGAACTGAAACATCTAAGTACCCGTAGGAAAAGAAATCAACCGAGATTCCGATAGTAGCGGCGAGCGAAATCGGAACAGCCCTTAAGCTTATTATGTGTTAATGGAAGGCTCTGGAAAGTGCCACGATACAGGGTGATAGTCCCGTACATGAAAACGCATTTTAAGTGAAATCGAGTAGGTCGGAGCACGTGAAACTTTGACTGAATATAGGTGGACCATCATCTAAGGCTAAATACTCCCAACTGACCGATAGTGAACCAGTACCGTGAGGGAAAGGCGAAAAGAACCCCTGTGAGGGGAGTGAAATAGAACCTGAAACCGTGTACGTACAAGCAGTAGGAGCCCCTCGAGGGTGACTGCGTACCTTTTGTATAATGGGTCAGCGACTTATATTTTGTAGCGAGGTTAACCGATTAGGGTAGCCGTAGGGAAACCGAGTCTTAACTGGGCGAATAGTTGCAAGGTATAGACCCGAAACCCGGTGATCTAGCCATGGGCAGGTTGAAGGTTGAGTAACATCAACTGGAGGACCGAACCCACTAACGTTGAAAAGTTAGGGGATGACCTGTGGTTAGGAGTGAAAGGCTAATCAAACCGGGAGATAGCTGGTTCTCCCCGAAATCTATTTAGGTAGAGCCTCGGACGAATACTTACGGGGGTAGAGCACTGTTAAGGCTAGGGGGTCATCCCGACTTACCAACCCTTTGCAAACTCCGAATACCGTAAAGTAATATCCGGGAGACACACGGCGGGTGCTAACGTCCGTCGTGAAGAGGGAAACAACCCAGACCGCCAGCTAAGGTCCCAAAGTCATAGTTAAGTGGGAAACGATGTGGAAAGGCCCAGACAGCCAGGAGGTTGGCTTAGAAGCAGCCATCCTTTAAAGAAAGCGTAATAGCTCACTGGTCGAGTCGGTCTGCGCGGAAGATGTAACGGGGCTAAACTATGCACCGAAGCTGCGGATTCAGAATTTATTCTGAGTGGTAGGGGAGCGTTCTGTAAGCGGTTGAAGGTGTACCGGGAGGTATGCTGGACGTATCAGAAGTGCGAATGCTGACATGAGTAACGATAATGCGGGTGAAAAACCCGCACGCCGGAAGACCAAGGGTTCCTATCCCATGTTAATCAGGGTAGGGTAAGTCGACCCCTAAGGCGAGGCCGAAAGGCGTAGTCGATGGGAAACGGATTAATATTTCCGTACTTGGTATAATTGCGATGGGGGGACGGAGCAGGCTAAGCAAGCATGGCGATGGTAGTCCATGTGAAAGTGTGTAGGCTAGCGACTTAGGTAAATCCGGGTTGCTGTTAGGCTGAGACACGAGACGAGTCACCACGGTGATGAAGTTGCTGATGCCATACTTCCAGGAAAAGCCTCTAAGCTTCAGATTATACCGAATCGTACCCCAAACCGACACAGGTGGTCAGGTAGAGAATACTAAGGCGCTTGAGAGAACTCGGGTGAAGGAACTAGGCAAAATCGTACCGTAACTTCGGGAGAAGGTACGCTCCGATTGGTGATGAGACTTGCTCTCTAAGCTGATTGGAGCCGCAGTGACCAGGTGGCTGGGACTGTTTATTAAAAACACAGCACTGTGCAAAATCGCAAGATGACGTATACGGTGTGACACCTGCCCGGTGCCGGAAGGTTAATTGATGGGGTTATCTTCGGAGAAGCTCTTGATCGAAGCCCCGGTAAACGGCGGCCGTAACTATAACGGTCCTAAGGTAGCGAAATTCCTTGTCGGGTAAGTTCCGACCTGCACGAATGGTGTAACCATGGCCACGCTGTCTCCACCCGAGACTCAGTGAAATTGAAATCGCAGTGAAGATGCTGTGTACCCGCGGCTAGCCGGAAAGACCCCGTGAACCTTTACTACAGCTTGGCACTGAACATTGAACCTACATGTGTAGGATAGGTGGGAGACTTAGAAGCAGAGACGCTAGTTTTTGTGGAGTCGTCCTTGAAATACCACCCTTGTAGTTTTGATGTTCTAACGTTGGCCCCTGAATCGGGGTTACGGACAGTGCCTGGTGGGTAGTTTGACTGGGGCGGTCTCCTCCCAAAGAGTAACGGAGGAGCACGAAGGTTGGCTAAGTACGGTCGGACATCGTACGGTTAGTGTAATGGTAGAAGCCAGCTTAACTGCGAGACAGACACGTCGAGCAGGTACGAAAGTAGGTCATAGTGATCCGGTGGTTCTGAATGGAAGGGCCATCGCTCAACGGATAAAAGGTACTCCGGGGATAACAGGCTGATACCGCCCAAGAGTTCATATCGACGGCGGTGTTTGGCACCTCGATGTCGGCTCATCACATCCTGGGGCTGAAGTCGGTCCCAAGGGTATGGCTGTTCGCCATTTAAAGTGGTACGCGAGCTGGGTTTAGAACGTCGTGAGACAGTTCGGTCCCTATCTGCCGTGGGCGTTTGAGAATTGAGAGGGGTTGCTCCTAGTACGAGAGGACCGGAGTGAACGAACCGCTGGTGTTCGGGTTGTCATGCCAATGGCATTGCCCGGTAGCTACGTTCGGAACTGATAAGCGCTGAAAGCATCTAAGCGCGAAGCAGGCCTCGAGATGAGTTCTCACTAGACTTTTAAAGTCTCTGAAGGGCCGTTGAAGACTACAACGTTGATAGGCAAGATGTGGAAGTGGTGTGAGCCATTAAGCTAACTTGTACTAATTACCCGTGAGGCTTAACCATACAACGCCAAACGCGTTTTATGTGATAGTGAAACAAGCGAAGAAGTTAATAGACTAAAGTAGATTACTGAAAACTTTTATTATCAGAATTCCAAATTTTAGTTAGTGCGTAGTAATACGGACTGACAACCAAATTTGCTTGGTGACAATAGCGTTTTGGACCCACCTGACCCCATGCCGAACTCAGTAGTGAAACGAAACAGCGCCGATGATAGTGTAGCATTTGTTATGTGAAAGTAGGTCATTACCAGGCTCCAATTAAGAGAAACCCGTTACAGCAATGTAGCGGGTTTTTTGCTGTTTGGGATTTAATAAAAATAGCCAAGACCCCATGCCGAACTCAGTAGTGGCCGCTCTTGCACATCCTGTGCTCCACGGCATTCGTATTCCTATACATCAAGTGAAACAGCTCGAAGGCGAGCCCCGCGGAAGGCCGCCCCGACACAATGATAGTATCCCATTTGTTATGTGAAAGTAGGTCATTCTACTGCGTAGCGCACCGACTCCAAATACAAGAAAGCCCGATTCGAAAGAGTCGGGCTTTTTTACGTCTGCAGGAAAGTGAAAATATCAGCTATCAGCCGTCAGCTGCACAGCGTTAACCAGTCAACCGTAGCGTGGTTGAGTATTACTGAACCCATGTGCAAAATAACGCACTGGCTGCCTCAGAGTCCAATTCAACCCATTAAAAAATGTGTGATTATCTAGCTGTGTGGGCATCACTACATACTACTGCGCTGTCGCAACGAAGCAGCGCGCCGACGCCAAATACGTGCAAGCTCGAATCTAAATTTAGGTCTTTCGAAGGGTATATGGTCTGATAAAGTCATCAGTCCATATATTTAATAATCAGCGAGGTCGTTAGCTATTAGACAAGAATATAGTGAGCTTTCTACCTATTTTTAAGTGGTCGTTCGAAAGGTTATTCCATTGTTTTAGTTTATTAATACTGACTTTGTAATACTTAGCGATTTTCCATAAACTTTCACCTGATTTAACTTTATGCTCGATTTCTTGATCTGCAAGTATAGGGAGTATCAGCTTTTCTCCTACGCGAATACGATTGCTTTTTAGATTATTAAAAGCCTTTAACTGACTAACCGTTATTGCATAGCGTTTAGCTATGACACTAAGGCTATCGCCAGATTGAATAGTGTATTGTTGCCATTGACTGTAATCATTAATTTTTTGATTTGCGAGCATTGCTTCAAACTCTATTTGCTCATCGGCAAGAACAACGATATGAGGCGCATCAATAATTGCTGGAAAGCGGATCACACCGTAATTTAATGATTCTAGTCGTTGCCATCTTTCTTTGTTATTTATGATAACTGATCCTGAAACCGGTATTACCGCAATGGTATTCTTGTTTGCTATTATCGGAAATACCATTTTTTGGCTTTTGAGTAGTTGGGCAGCAGCAAGTAACTTAGGAACATATTGGCTTGTTTGCTTGGGGAGTTTTAAATTAAAAAAATCAGTGGGCTTACCCTGCTTTTTATTATTTCTGATGGCTCTTTGTACACGGCCTTCACCTACGTTATAAGCTGCAATTGCATGATACCAATCGCCATCAAAGCGCTTGTGTAAATATTCCATAAAATCCAGTGCAGCTCGGGTACTGTCTATTACGTCTTGGCGTCCGTCATACCAAGGTGAGATTTTTACGTTAAAATACTTAGCAATAGCAGGCGTTAGTTGCCATAAGCCAGAGGCATGTTTATGCGAGTACGCACTGGCATCAAAGTCACTTTCAATCAACGGCATTAATGCCAGCTCAATGGGCAGCCTGCGTTTTTCAACTTCACTAACAATATGGTAAAGATAAGGCTCAGCACGGCGGCTAATTTCATCCATGTAATTTGGATGCGTTAAATACCAGGCAATACGCTTTTGCACCGCAGGGTGGCTAGAATTAGCAAATGACAGCTGTGCCCTAATACGTTGCCATACATCATCAGGTTCTTTTGTGGTGAGTGGCGCTATTTGTGTAATATCTTCGCGCTGTTCACTAACAATTGTTTTGGGGTTAGCCTTAATTTCAGGGGGTGATGTTGGTGTATCGGGTGTGGTTTCACAGCCGGATAAAATAAACACTAATGGCAAAATGCGGATAAATCGATTTGAGAACACGTACTACGCTACTCCGAAAATATAAATGTGGCTAACCTAAAGCAGGTAAGCTTAACATAGAGTGATTTAAAAGTGAGCGGCAGATGAATTAATTCGTCCCTTAAATTGCTCTTTATAGCGACGCGATAAGTTTAGTACTTTGCCGGTTGTAAGTTTTACTTCACTGTCCCCGCTCGGTAGTGGCGTGATTGATTCAATCACATCTAACCGAACGGCATATGAGCGATGAATGCGGCAGAATCCCTGTTGCTCAAGCTGTTCACTCAATTGAGTCATAGTGGCGCGTAATGGGTAAATTCGCTCGCCTATGTGTAAATTCACATAATTGCCACTGGATTCAAGCCAGTCTATGTGTGCTACGCGGACAATAAACTCTTTACCTAGTTTTTTAACAAGTAGTCGATCTAAATTAGCGTTTTGAGGTGTGTCTTCACCTTGTGAAATAGGGGCGGCTTCCCCTGTTAATTGACTCACAATATATTGATAAGTTTTAATAACAACAATTAGAAATAAAAACCCCCATAAGTCTTTTCGATATTCATAAAGTAACTCAAACCACACTAATCCAAAGTTATATTGCATACCTTGTACGATGTAAATGAGTTTGCGAATAGCGACCATGATCCCTACATGTAACAACGAAAAAATAACGCTCGCGAATAAGTAAATGAGTAATGAGCGGGGGATTTTTTGCCAATTAAAAGGCTGGGTTTGTAATAGCCAAACTAAAGCGGGAAACAACAATAAAGTACCAATAGCGCTCGAATACTCCCATACAAACGGCTCCCAAAGCATAAAAGGAAGTGGGCCATCACGCTGGGCTTCCATAATGTTTGAGCTGGCATTTATAGTGTTGTTTATAAAAATATAACTACATAAAAATAAAGCAGCGTACCAAGTTTGGTGGCGTTGAAAGTGCGTTAAAGTGATCATTATTATTGTTACTCTTTAAAAGACCGTAATTAGACTAGCAAGAGAGTGGTAGAACACCAAATTTATCATCCCTGATATCCACCGTTTATCCCTACTGGCTGTTTTATCAGCCTTTTGTGATTGTTTAACGCAGTGTGTTGTCCATAGTTGTTATTAATTAATCGTAAGTTAAATCTCCTATGAATCTTAAAATAGTCATTAAAAATACAACACGTACGCTATTAAAACCTTGGTTAAATGTGTTTAACCAAGGCGAAGAGTTACCATCTCGCCGTTATGATTTAGATTGGCTGAGAGTACTTGCCTTTGGCTTATTAATTTTTTACCACACCGGCATGTTATACAGTGAAAATTGGGGCTTTCATTTTAAAAGTCAGTACTTATCCAGCAGTATTGAAAACATCATGCTTTTATTGTCGCCATGGCGGATGGGATTAATTTGGTTTATTTCAGGTGTGGCGCTGCGCTTTATTGTTGCGCGCTTTAGTCTAGGTATGTTTTTAACTACACGAAGTGTAAAAATATTACTGCCTTTATTGTTTGGCATTTGGTTTATTGTGCCTATTCAGCTTTATGCGCAAATGAGCCAAGAAGCCAGTTTAGCTATGGGCTTTTGGCAGTTTTACAGCCAGTTCTTTGATTTAACCAACCCTTTATTCGAGCGCTATCAAGCAGGGATTTGGCCTCATGTCGATGTGAATCACCTTTGGTACTTACGTTCGTTATGGCAATTTACTTTATTGCTGGTGCTAGCAATGCCGCTGCTTCATCACGCTACTGTGCATACAATAATCACGCGTTTATGTGGGCGCTCGTTATTGACTATTTTTATTGTATTGCTATTGCCGCTGTGTATTTTAAAACTGAGCTGGCCGAGTGATACTTTCCGATACCCCATGGGCGCGCTGTTCTTACTTTACGGTTACTTGCTTGCGTGGCAGCCTTCATTTTATAGTCAGCTACTTCGCCATTGGCGAGTGCTATTCGTGGTATTTACGTTAGGTTATATAGTTGTTGTGCTGTGTTACAACACGATTTGGCAAAACCCTGCTGCTAGCCAATGGCAAATTACCAGCATGGATATGCTGTATACTGCGCAACGATTAATGGGCGTGTTGTTAATGCTGGCACTAGCACAACGTTTTTTGAATCACGATCACCCTAAACTGGCTTTATTAAACGGTGCAGTATTCCCTTTTTATTTATTGCATCAAAGTGTAATTATTGGCCTTGCGTTTTATTTGTCGAAGCTGCAATTAGGTGGTTTTGTGGAGCCATTGCTTATACTCAGCCTCACTTTCATTATTTGTTGGCTGGTGTTTCTTGCTGCGCGCCGTATCGACTTATTAAGCCCATTCTTAGGGATTAAAGTCACAGGTAAATATAAAGCATGGCAAGTTAGAGCTGGCTTTTATTGCGGACTTATATTGGTAAGCCCGCTGATCTTTAGGTTGGTTTAGCATCAAAAATATAATTTAGAATATGTTATAAATGGTTGGTTTTAGGTGGTATGTGCTACAAAACTCGGTTAGATTAACAAGCCTACTATGTGGTTATAACTACAACTTTGGCAAAGCAAACTTATTTTAGGGATGATTGATGCGTTTTTTATTACTGCTTGTTTTTTTATGTGGGTTGCCTAGCGTAGCTTTTGCTACAACAGCACCTAATTCAACGCCTGTAAATTCTGCTCCTATTATAGCTAATACGCAAAATAGCCAAGATTTGATGTATCAGCAATTGTTTCGTATGCAAAGCCAGCTTGTTCGACTAGATGAAAAGCTACAGCAGCAAAAATTACTTGGTAATGATTTTAAGACCTTAGAAGCCGCGCAGCAAGCACTCAAAGCTCAACTTGCTAACTTACAAGCTAAACTCGAAACGCAAGAAAAGCTGCAAACTAATCAAATGAGTGGGGTTGATGGGCGGATAAGTGATATTGCAAGTAATACTAATATTTGGGGATCGATATTCACTCTTTTTGGTTTGATAATCACGGTTGCAGCAGTCGGGCTCGGCTTTAACGCAAAAAACAGAGCTGTAACCGAAGCCAAGCAGGTTGCTAATACAGCCTCAGAAAGTCATATGGAAAAATGGTTATTAGATAATAAAGGTAAATTAATTTCAGAGACCAAAGTTGAGCTCGAAAAGGTGAGCCTTGAGCTAAAAGAGCGAGCCGAAAAGTTAGCAACAGAAGCGAGTGCTGCACTAAATAAAATTGAGCGTGATCTAATAGAAGAAAGTAAAAGAATTATTACCTCAAATAAAGGGGAAACAGGTAAAGGTTTAAGTAAACACAGCAAATCTCCTACAAGGGCTTCAGCTAAAAATTGGTTTAAAGTTGGTTTAAGTGCATTTGAAAAGCATGAATATGATGAGGCGTTAAAAGCTTGGGCAAAAGTATTGCAGTTATTAGATCAAAAAGAAGAGCCAGAACTTTATGCTGTCACACTGATGAACCAAGGTATTACTCATGGAAGACTAGCCAGGCCAGATGACGAGCTCAACAGCTATGAAGCTTTGATTGAGCAGTTCAAAGACTCATCGAATGAAGAGATTCAAATTCAAGTGGCTAAGGCAATGATTAACCAAGGCATTGCTTATGGTCAGCAAGGCAAACCTGATAATGAGATCAGAAGCTACGCAACCTTGATTGAGCAGTTCAAAAGCTCAGCGAATGAAGAGGTTCAAATTCAAGTGACTATGGCGATGTATAACCAAGGCGTTGCTTATGGTCAGCAAGGCAAACTTGATAATGAGCTCAGAAGCTACGCAACCTTGATTGAGCAGTTCAAAGGTTCAGCGAATGAAGAGGTTCAAATTCAGGTGGCTGAAGCGATGTGTAGCCAGAGTGCTATATATGGTCTGAACAAAGACTTCCTCACAGCTCTAAAATCGCATTCAATGTTACTTGAAGCATTTCATAACTCAGAAAACAGTGAGATTAAAAAAATCATAGCTAATTCAAAAGCCAATATTGCAGAACAAGCATTACTTTATGAAACGCCAGAACAAGTTATTACTCGTGTTGCAGAGGTAGAAAAATACTCAGAGAGCCCTGAAAACTTAGCCGTAATGCAGTTTATCCGCTTTTTGCTTGACGACAAAACGATTGAAGAGGTGTTTACTGCCTTAACCAAAATCCCAACGGAAATGGAATTAGAATGGGCCTTTAGAGAGATTAACGATTATCTATCCGATAATTTTGAAGGTATAAAGCAACAACAGATTCAAGCTGTTGTGCAGTATTTTGAGCAACATAAAGATATTGAGCAGTTAAGGGTTGAATTAGGAATTAAAGGCTAGCTCAATACAAGTTAACTATCGCCATAAATGACGATCTACGAGATAGGCTGTGCAATTATGTAGGTTGTGCTTTAGCGCGAAAATGCCAATTCTAATAAGTAGTCATCTTAAATGGTGTTTTACACTTAACCAAACACACACCTAAAACATGCGCCTTGTGGCTTTTGTATATAAATTAAATCACCGCCGTGGTTTAGCATGATTTGCCGGGAGAGGCTAAGGCCAATGCCGGAGCCTTGTTGCTTGGTGGTAAAAAATGGCACGAAGATCATATCCACCACATGTTCGCTGATGCCTGGGCCGTTGTCGCTGATTTCAACATAAAGTTGTTGGCTAGTGTTTTGCGCCAAGCTGATTTCAATCGTTGGTTGAACGGCATTCTCAGCGCTGTACTTTTGGCTACTCTTTAGTACTTCAAGTGCATTTTTTATTAAGTTTACTAATACCTGCTCTATTTGACTGCTGTCTAGCATCACTAATTGCTGGCTTTGAATTGTAAGCTCTATATCTATTTGCAGTTCACGGGCTTGTTGTTGATGTAAGGCGACAATACGCGCTAGCATGTCGGATAAATTTTCAGGCGCTAAATTGGGCTTAGGTAAGCTACTTACTTGGCGAAAACGAGCAATAAAACCCCCTAAATGAGCTGTCCTTGATGCTAACGTGCTTAGCGCAAGCTGTAAGTCTTGTTTATCTTCAAGCTCATCAAAACATAACTCTTGTGGGAGCAAATTACTGCAGGTATCAGCTAGTGATGATAGTGGCGTAATAGAGTTGGCAATTTCGTGAGTGAGTACTTTAGTTAAGCGTTTATACGCTTGTTGTTCTTTAAGTTGTAACTGGTCATGAATAGATTGTAAGCTCACTACGCGGCGAACTTTACCTTGTATTTCGGCGATACTCAGTTGAATTGAAAGGGTGTCGTGCTGCTCGCCATTTTGCCAGTAGGTGGTGCTGCGCAGGTTATTACTGGCGTTTAAAATTAACTCACCTACGGCTCCTAGCTCATGTAAATGCTGGAAACTTTTCCCCAGTAATTTACTAACGGCTGGGTTTGATTCAATCACCTTACCATTGTCATCACATACCATAACAGCTAAATCAACATGGATGAGCAAAGCTTGTAAAAACTGCGCTTGCTGCTCGGCATTAAAGCGCGCTGTTTGCATTTGTGTTTTTACTTGCTCAAATTGCTTAAGCATTGGGTGCTGCTGGCCAAGGCCCAAGGTGCTGTCGCCATTGGCAAGGGCGCGAATGACCATTTCAGCCTGTTTTTGTTGGCGCTTAAACAGCGTAAAAATATGCGCTATTAATGCCGTTGCAACTAGCATTATTAACAATGTCGTCGCTGAAAAACCATGCTTTTGCAATACATAGCTAAGCAACGCACTTATACTTATAAGTGCAATAATATTAAATGAAAGCAATAAATTAGCTCGCATGATTATAGCCCGTACTTTTCAAGGCGGCGGTACATGGCACCGCGAGTTAACCCAAGTGCTTTGGCTGCATGACTCACATTACCTTGATGGTGCTTAAGTGCGGCTCGTACAGTGCGTTGCTCGAGTGTTTCTAAATCAAAGGTGTCGTACTGTAGCTGATTGTTTATATCCTCTGTACTTTGACTCGCAGAATGAGTGCTAGGTGCTGCGCTATTACCCACAACTGAGGTTATATCGAGTGTATCATCTTCAGTTAAAATAACGGCGCGCTCTATTGCGTGGGCAAGTTCTCGCACATTGCCTGGCCATGAATACTGGCAAAGTAATGTCATATCATGATCGCTAATGGTTAAGTCTCGTTTATATTTTTGCGCAAAGTGATTTAGGTAGTAATCAGCCAATAATGGAATGTCATCGCTGCGCTCCCGTAATGCAGGTAGGCGAATTTCAACGGTGTTTATTCGGTATAACAAATCTTGGCGAAAACGCCCTTCACTCACAGCTTGATCAAGGTTGTCGTTAGTGGCGCAAATTAGGCGGATATCAATATCAACCGCTTTGCTGCCGCCAACGGGTGTTATTTGCCTATTTTGTAGTGCAGCCAGTAATTTGGCTTGATGTTCGAGGGGTAAATTACCCAGCTCATCTAAAAATAAACTGCCGCCTTGGGCAAGTTCAAATTTACCAATTCTGTCAGCTTTTGCATCGGTAAACGCGCCTTTTTTATGGCCGAATAGCTCGCTTTCAAATAAATTTTGCGCCACTGCGCCCATATCTAAACTCATAAAGGTTTGGCTGTGGCGCATACTTGCTTGATGAATGGCATGCGCGGTGAGCTCTTTGCCTGTGCCACTTTCACCGGTGATCAGTATGTTGGCATCAGTTTGTGCTGCTTTTTCTATAGTACTAAACACCTGCTGCATCGCATTGCTTTGACCTAAAAACTCAAAGCTGGGGGTATTCAGGGCTTGGTTTAACCCTTGCTTTTGCCGCGTTAATTTACCGACTTGCTGTTTGTCTTCGGCGTGTGAAAATGCGGCGGCCACAGCGCCAAGTAATTGCTCGTTTTGCCAAGGCTTAGCAATAAAATCAGAGGCACCCGCTTTAATTGCATCTACGGCTAGTTGAATGTCGCCGTAAGCGGTCATTAATAAAACAACGATATTAGCGTCTTGTTCAATAATTTTTTTTAGCCAATAAAAGCCTTCTTTGCCACTGATTGAGTCTTGGGTAAAGTTCATATCAAGCAGTATTACGTCAACGGGCTGCTCGAGTTTGCGTTGCTCGTTAATGATGCCTGCAATGTCAAATGGATTGTCTGTGGTTTTAACACTTTGATAATGCTGTTTTAGTAATAAACGTGCTGCAATGAGAATGTCTGGGTTGTCATCAACAATTAGAAGAGAGCCTGTGTGTTTCATGTTTTTTATTCTTATAGAGTTTTATTTAGCCTAAAACAAAAAGGGGACAGTGTCCATAAATGGACGTTCATAAGATAACAAAGTGTTCTATAAACGGACACTATAATTAGTTTAAAAACTTAATTTGAAATTAAGTAGTTGATTTTATTTCGTTAATTAAAGTTGGCATACGCTTTGTAATAACAATAGGTAATTAGTTAAATTAAACCTGTATCAAGGTAGCCGACATGGACAAAAAAATAGAACGCTCATTTACGCAAAAGTATTTTAAAAAATTTACTTTTGCAGCTCTTACTTTAGGTGTTGCTGCGGCTGCATATGGTTTTACGCAAAGCAGTGATACAGGCCGTAGCCAAAACATCGAGCGCAGCAGTTTAACTGTTAGTACGGTTAAACAAGGCGCCTTTAAAGATGCACTGAGCTTACGCGGTCAAGTAGTGCCAAAAACCAGTATTTATCTTGATACTATCGCTGGCGGTCAAGTGGAAGAGCGTTTAGTTGAACAGGGCGAGTATGTAGAAAAAGGCCAACCGCTAGTGCGCCTAAGTAATACTAATCTACAACTTGATGTAATGAGCCGTGAAGCACAAGTTACTGAGCAACTTAATTTTTTACGCAATACGCAAATGACCATGGAAACCAGCCGGTTAAATTTACGCCGTGATTTATTAGAAATCGACTTAAAAATTACCCACCTAACCCGCCGTTTAAAACAAACTAAACCCTTGGTTAAAATTGGCGTATTAGCGCAAGACCAACTAGCCGAACTAGAAGAAGATTTAAATTATTACCAAGCCCGCAAAGAGCTCACCCTTGAGCGCCAAAAACAGGAAAACTCAATCCGTGAGGTGCAAGTGGCGCAGTTGTCAGACAGCGCTAAAATGCTCGAAAAAAATCTGCAATTTGCGCGTCGAAATCTCGACAACTTATTAATCAAAGCACCAGTATCGGGTTATTTAAGCGAACTTGATGTGGAAATTGGCGAATCTAAAAACAGTGGTGCGCGGTTAGGCCAAATAGATATTCCTAATGAATATAAGTTAGTGGTGCGCATGGATGAATTTTATTTAAACCAAGTGCAGCGCGATATGGCTGTGATTATTGAACTTGATGATGACGCTATTACCGCCAAAGTAAGCAAAATTGATAGCCGCGTACAGCAGTCACAATTTCAAGTAGAAGTGGACTTACCCGGTAACACTAAAGCTGTTAAGCGCGGTCAAAGCATTGATATTGAGTTAATGCTAGGGGATGACAATAACAATGCCTTACTGCTTAAACGCGGGGCTTTTTTTACCAACTCGGGCGGTAACTGGGTTTATGTAATCGAGCAAGGCGGTGATAGAGCAGTGCGCCGTGATATCCGCCTAGGCAAAAAGAATCAACACTATTTTGAAGTGCTTGAAGGGTTAAACGCGGGGGATCAAGTAATTACCTCTAGCTACAGCAACTTTGACAAAGCACAGCAACTACAATTTTAAGGAAAATAATAATGATCAAATTAACTAATTTAAGCCGCGTATTTCGTACTCAAGATGTTGAAACAACAGCGCTGAGCAATATCAACTTAACTGTAAATGAAGGTGACTTTTTAGCGATTATGGGGCCTTCTGGCTGTGGTAAGTCAACCCTGCTGTCGATTTTAGGTATGCTTGATTCACCAACCACAGGCAACTTTGATTTTGCGGGAACTGACATTGCAGGCTATAGCGAAAAACAACTAGCAGAGCTACGTAAAGAATCAATTGGCTTTGTATTTCAAAGCTTTAACTTAATTGATGAGCTAACCGTATTTGAGAATGTAGAGCTGCCATTGCAGTACCAAAAAATATCAAAAAGTGAGCGCAAACAACGCGTAGAAACCATTTTAAAGCGCATGGGTATTGATCACCGCGGCGAGCATTTACCTCAGCAGTTATCGGGTGGTCAGCAGCAACGTGTTGCAGTAGCGCGTGCATTAGTAATTAACCCTAAACTAATTTTAGCCGATGAGCCAACCGGTAACCTCGATTCTAAAAATGGTGATGAAGTGATGGCGATGCTCCGCGAACTAAACCGCGAGGGCACCACGGTAATTATGGTTACGCACTCTGATAAAGAGGGTAATTACGCAGACCGCTTAGTACGCCTACTTGATGGCCAAGTAATGCTTGATAAAGCGAATATTGCGCAGCAAGCTGTAGCTGAGGTTGCTTAATATGTTTATTAATTATTTAGTGACAGCTCTACGGGCATTTAAGCAACAAAAGCAGCACTTTATACTAAACCTTTTAGGGTTAAGTATCGGCTTAGCCGCGGCTATTCTAGTGGCACTGTTTGCACAAAACGAGTTGTCTTATGATAGTCAGCAACCACACGCTGAACGTGTTTACCGTGTAGGCCAAGATTTCTCAAAGTTGGGCTTATCAGTCATTCCTATTTTTAATTATTCTCAAGCAGCAAAAGCCACGGAGTATAGCCAAGTAGAAGAAGTGTTTGGTTTGACTATGGTATCGTGGACTAGAGAAGCCATGGTTGATGTGCAGTACCGGGATCAGGGTTTTAAGCTTAATGATTTATATGGAGCAACGCCCAATATTGAGAACTTTATCAATATCAATACATTGGCAGGTGATTTAAAAAATGCAATGAGTACACCAGGGAGCCTGGCGTTAAGTGAATCTGAAGCACTGCGTATTTTCGGTGCAGTGGATGTTATTGGTAACACGCTACAACACGAGCAAGGGCAATATACTGTACGGGCGGTGTTTGCGGATTTACCAAGCAATACTCACTTTGCATTTAAAAACCTCGTATATGTAAAACATGATCCAAATAACCTGATGGTTAATAGCAGTTATGTTTATATGCGCTTAGCGCCGCAAGCAGATCCAAAAGCACTCGCTGATACACTTTCTAAACAGTACTTTAATGGGCAAATGGCGGGTCAAATTGCCATTGAGTTACACCCATTATTAGACTTACATTTAACAGCAAAATCGCCATTTGAAATGAAAGCAGGCGGCGCAAAGCAAGTTGTAACGATTTGTGCAGGGTTGAGCGTGTTACTTATTTTGATTGCTGGTTTTAACTTTATCAATATGACAGTGGCGCAATCTGCAAAACGCGCTAAAGAAGTGGGGGTGCGCAAAGCACTTGGCGCAAGCAAGCTGCAGTTAGTTACACAGTTTTTGGCTGAGTCTACTTTGGTTGCTCTACTGTCGATGATTATTGCTTGTGTGTTAGTGGAACTGTTATTGCCAAGCTTTAACCAGCTGGTCGATCGTGAACTGGTAGTGAGTTATTTCTCAGCCTTTGGTTTGGGCATTATGGCTGTTGTTATTGCTGTAGGCATACTTGCAGGTTTGTACCCGGCATTGTTTATCTCATCATTTAGCGCAAAACGAGTGTTAAGTGGCGATTTACAGCGCGGTAATACAGCCATTTGGGTACGTAAATGCTTATTGACCTTGCAAGCTTCATTAGCAATCGGTTTGATCATTGCATCCGTTACGTTATTAAAACAATTATCTCACTTAAAAAGTCTTCCTTTAGGCTATCAAACGCAGCAACGCTTAGTTGTTTCAGAGTTGCCTGTGCAATCGGTATTTACGCAGCAGCCTAGTGCACTAATTAATCGCTTGACGGCTATAGATGGTGTAGAGCAAGCAACGATTATTGATACCCGTTTAACTGTTTCAATTAACAATACATTACAGCCCACTTGGCCCAATGGTGAATCTTCAGGTGGAATAACCCCAGTGATAGGTTCTAGTTTTGATGTTGTAAAAGGGCTAGGCCTTACGCTTATTGCTGGCAGAGATTTTAGCCGTGAGTTTTCCTCAGACTGGGCTACGCGAGAAAACGGGGTTACAACGGTGGGTACAATCATTACAGAAACCGTTGCCAAGCAGGCAGGTTATAGCAATGTGGCTGATATTGTTGGACAAACAATTAAAGATACAGGGCGTAATGTGGATATGCGAGTTGTTGGTGTTGTAAAAGATGTAAAAGTGGGTAATGCGCAAGATGCTAATTCTAATATTATGTTTTTATGTGGCTTTAACTATTTAGCACCGGTATCTGAAGTGATTTTAACTGTGAACGTGCAAAACCTCCCTGCTATAAAACAAGCAGTGATCACAGCTTTAGCTGAAGTATCTAATATTTATGAGCCAAAAATAAACCTGCTAGCTGAAAACTATAAAGCGGTATTAAAAGGTGATGAGCGTGTTTCTTTTGTAGTACTTATATTCACTGGCCTTGCAGTGTTCTTAACCTGTTTAGGTACTTTTGGTTTAGCTTCATTTGCCACAATTCGCCGCCAAAAAGAAGTCGCTGTACGCAAAGTACTGGGTGCGTCACGCATCAGCATTATGAATCTTCTAGCAAAAGAGTTTTTAATTTTAGTATTAGGGAGTGTAGCCATAGCATACCCGATAACCTATTGGCTGGTGGATGACTGGCTTGCTAATTTTAACGAGCGTGTTGATCAAGCGCTGTGGGTTTATCTAATTGCCGCTCTGAGTGTTGCTGCGATCACTTGGCTCACGGTTGCAAGCCTCGCCTTTAAAGCTGCCAGTACGAGGCCCTCGCTGACGTTACGGTATGAGTAAGTAAAATTTATTAACCAAAACCATGGTCTATCGGAGTAACAGGTAGGCCATTTTTGTTTTAAAACAAGCTCTTATAGGTTAGGTATGTTGATATCACATGTAACAACAGCGTTTCGAGTATTTAAGCAATATAAGCTGTATTCGTTATTGAATGTTTTTGGGTTAAGTATTGGTCTTGCCGCAGCTCTGTTAGTGACGTTATTCGCAGAGTATGAATTGTCGTTTGATGAAATGCAGCCCGATCACCAGCAAGTTTATCGTTTGCATGTTGATGTAAAGGTGCCGGGCTTAGAAGAGATCCCATTAACGGTTGTCAGCATTGCGCAAACAGTGTCTTCACGTAGTGATGTAAGCAACTTATTGGTGCTGGCAGATGTGGTCGATAGTGATTTATTTACTGATCATATTAAAGTGGCTGGGCAAGCGTTTAAGCTGCGAAATGTATATGGCACTTCAGCCAATTTACGTGATTTTATTCATCTTGATGTGATGGCTGGCAATCTTGAACAAGCGCTCTCAGAGCCCAATCAAATAGCCTTGAGTGCAAGTGAGGCTGTAAGGTTATTCGGCAGTGTTAGCAATGCGTTCGAACAAACCTTATTGATGGGCGAGAAAAGTGTCACTGTGCGTGCTGTTT
The DNA here is from genome assembly GCF_048318575.1 of Pseudoalteromonas sp. RW-H-Ap-1. Lineage (GTDB taxonomy): Bacteria > Pseudomonadota > Gammaproteobacteria > Enterobacterales > Alteromonadaceae > Pseudoalteromonas. The sequence continues at coordinate 3,280,097 of NZ_CP166996.1, read as the reverse complement.
TTAATAACTTACCTGATAACAGCCACTTTTTGTTTCATGCTTTAGTGTCTGTTGATTTCACCGAACATAATGATATATCGAGTTATATTTATCTAAAAACTCAGCAAGGAGCTGATTTAAAAGAGATTGAAAAGCAGCTGGCAAGCCGTCTTATTGAAAAATACCAATTAAAGAATAGCCAACTTGAGTATCGTTTAGTGCCGATGCGAGACGTGTATTTTAAAGCCCATTCTCCCTTTGAATTTAAACCCGGAGGGTCGGATCTTTTAGTGAACTTGAGCCTAATATTGAGTGGTTTATTACTCACCATTGCCGCAGCCAATTACATCAATATTGCGGTGTCGCAATTGCTTTACCGCAGCAAAGAAATTGCCATGCGCAAAACCTTAGGGGCCAGTAAGCGACAATTAATTCTGCAATTTTTGTTAGAAGCTTTGCTAATGGTGACCCTTGCTACGGTGTTAGCGTTGTGTTGGGTTGAGATGTTATTACCAAGTTTTAGTAGCTTTGCAAACCGACCATTGCAGCTAGTTTGGGGCTGGTCACAATTGCTAGCTATATTGGGTGTGGTGTCTTTATTGGCTTTTATATCTGGTGCTTATCCGGCTTTTTGTGTGGCACGCGCACCGCTAAAAAGATTACTTGCAGGGCAATTGCAAACAGGTCAGATGGTGCGTAAAGGTTTGTTAGTCTTTCAAGCAGCCATGGCAATGGCTTTAATTGTTTGTACGTTAGTGAGCTTGCAACAGTTAAAGTTCTTGCAAAGCTTGTCGGTTGGTTATGATGCGACAGATCGCATTGTGATACACGATTTAAGCAGCAAGCAATTGATGATAAAAGAGCACGCGATACTCAATGAGATCCGTGCGCTGCCCGGTGTCATGCAAGTGACCACCACGGACACAGATTTAACCGACAGCATTCTTGAAAGTTTTTACTTCCGTTGGCCAAACGGCTATGAAGAAAGCGAACTGCCACCGACTATTGGCACAGGTTTTCATGCCGTGGAAACCTTGGGTCTGACACTACTTGCTGGCCGAGATTTTTCACCACAATTTCAAAGCGATTGGTTGCACTATGTCAATGAGGAGTCAAATACGCAGCAGGGCGAGGATACGCCTCAGGCAATGGCCATTTTGGTGACCGAACAAATGGCAAAACGTGCTGGCTATGAAAATGTGGGTGAGATAGTAGGACTGCAAGTCCAAGGGCTCTACCGCAATATCAATGCAACCATTGTGGGCGTAGTAAAAGACATCAAAGTGGGCTCGGCAAAAGACGACTGGCTGCCTGTGTCATTTTCAGCTGGGTATAGCTCACAATCAACTATTAGATTGGTGATAAGCACCGAACAAGCAAACTTTCCTCAATTATTGAATCAGCTACGAGAGCTTTTAAGACAATTTAATTTAACCGTCGAACCCCAATTTAGCCTAATGCAACAAGATTTAGCCAAAGTTTATCGTGTCGAGCAAGACTTGTTTGTGCTTATTCGAAATTTCTCTGCGCTGGCGATGCTTTTGAGTTGCTTAGGTTTATTTGGACTAGCGGCATTTGCAGCAAAACGTCAGCAAAAGCAATTAGCCATGCGAAAAGTGTTGGGCGCAACCCGTTTAAATTTAGTTAATCTACTTGCCCGTGAGTTTTTAATCATAGTGTTCGCAGCGGCGGCAATTGCTTTACCTCTAGCTTATTGGCTAATGGATAACTGGTTGCAAGGTTTTAACGAGCGTGTTGATCAAGCGCTGTGGGTTTATCTGGTTGCCGCTTTGAGTGTTGCTGCAATCACTTGGCTTACGGTTGCAAGCCTTGCCTTTAAAGCCGCCAGTACACGGCCATCGTTGATATTACGATATGAATAGATAAAGCTCCGTAAGTTAAAAAGGGTTGGTGAATGCACTAACCCTTTTCTGTATCGTAAATTTTATTGATACGAAATATAATACCCTGGTACATGTGCTTGGGTATAAAAATGCCCGTCAATGTATGAGTCTTGTATTAAAGTTCCAATATTTGCAGCGTTAATACGCATACGAGCCACCATTTCATGGACCGCTGCAGCTGTAAAAGCTTCTTCGACAGGAGGATCACCAACAAAATTAGTAAACCACGGAAACCAGCTATTATCATTGCCACTTACACTTTGATCGGGATGGTAGATACCGCCTTGCCAGCGATCAAATTTCAGGCTTTCTAAACTAAATAGGCCAAAGTTTGCTTGCGTCATACATGCATCAGCGGCTTGGTATTCAGGGTAGCCAGAACTGGCAGCAAATTGATTGCACACATTGTGTGGGAGGTTGCTGGTATTTGCTGCAGAATATTCTACAGCTCTAAACATAACAGGACGAGAAGAGCTACCTGCGGGGAAAATAATATTTGCCGCGACAGGTGAATGCCAACGTTGATGATACATTGCAATTGATAGGCCTAAGTCTTCTTTGTTTATTGCAACGTTATCTGCATGTGTCCATGAGCCGCCAGGGTCAACAGGAGTGCCGCTATTATCGAATATTATTCCATGTTGGTTTGCCTCCAGCTGGTTAAGTAGGCTTGGCGTTGTATTGTCGACAACCGTTACTGGGATCATGCTACTAGCTGCACTCGGTGTATAATTTATAGCTGGGTTGTTTAATGCTTTCCAGCATAATAAGCCATAACCATAACCGTCATTTATCATCGGGCAGTTTGCCATATTTGCAGATGACTGGTTGCTTTGATAAGTGTGATTAACCGATGCAGCAGCGGCTTCACCTGTGCCTACTAATACTCCCCACGATTGAAGTGTTATTTGTGCATACGGTAGTTCACTTTCAGGCAAATAGAGTGTGGTGCTAGATATTAAGTTAAGCGCTAAATCGAACTCATAGAGTACCACGGGGCGCATTTTGCTTTGCGTTTCCTTTGGGTATTGGGCTATCACGGTTTGCTTTGCAGGTGGGGTTTGATATTGCTCATTTACTTGGGCTAACAAATAAACACGATGCTTTGATATATAGCTATTTAGCAATTTGTTTATATGCCAAGTTGATAGTTTGCGAGTTTTTAAAATGCTAGCGTGGTTATCGGTCAATTGCAGTGTATTGCCTTGCTGCAAAACCCATGTGTGCCCACTTAAACCAATTACTTTTGTTTGCTCAAAAATATATTGGTTTTGTTGATCATGACTCTGTGTATTTATAAGTGCTTTGTCATTTATTTGATAGCTTGAAAACGACACTTCCTCGTTGTGATACTGATGTAAAGGCGCCGAATATTGACCAAATAAAGCGGTTAATTCAATTCTAATAGTGTTATCTAATTCTTTTACAACCCATTGATCTTGCGCCTGCTGATGGAAAGTTATTGGAGTGTATTGACCCTCCTTATCTACACTGAATGCCTGCCATGTTGTTTCACACTTTGATATACATAACTTAGATGAGCGAATAAGCGCTTGTTGATTTTTTGAGGTGAAAGAGTCCTGTTCGTCTTCAAATTTAAATTGAAGTGGAGTGCCTCTTTCATTGATTTCAAAAGAAAAAAGAATGCGCCGTTGGTTACCGCTAACATGCAACGTATTGTGATTACTTTGGCCTAACCTGAGCTTTGAGTAAGTGTTTGAAGTGTGTGTTTTATCGGCGTTACCTAAAAAGGCGGAGCCATTATTATGTTGATGGCTTTGATCGCCCTCTTGGAGTTCTAAAAATTGTAAACGTTGAACACACGCTTCTTCTTTACAAGTTTGTAGTTGTATTTTACGTTGCTGATACGCAAAATTAAACCAAGGTGTTTGAGCCAAATAGCTCTCTTGGTTTGCATAAAATAGTACGGGTAGTGTGCTTGTATCAAATTGTTTTGTTATAGCAGCACAATGCATACTTACTGTTATTGTAAGTGTAGTGATAAAAAATTTAAGTAGTTTTTTCATGATGATTCCTTTGCTTTAAACATACAAAAGAGGGTAGGAAGCACCTACCCTTTATAAGTTCGATTGCAGTGCTTAATATACAACCCCTTGCTGCTGCGAAGCATTAACACCCTGATTGAGCTGAATAGATAGCCAATTTTCTACATCACTACGAAGAGAAGCGGTGTTATCAGGACCTGACTGGCTGGCATAAAACCATAAACCGGTAGGCATGGGGGCGGTAACATTTGGGCCACAAGTAAAGTGGTTAGCGGCATACATTACAGCGCCAGAGCTACCAAACTCAAAATGACTATCAGAATAACCGCCATAACCTCTTGCTTTAACATGGGCTTCTGAGTCGAGCGTGAAGTGGTAAACTTCGTTGGGTTGCAACAAAAATGGACTTACGTCAGATGAATCAAATCGAGCTCGCATTGTCGAATTTACGCTTGCTTCGTTACCTGAACGGGTAATTATGCCTGCAATATTAGTAATTAAATCACTGGCAAGTTGTGCATCTAGTAAGCTACCCGCATTGTCATTCACTATTGCAGCAGTAATACCTAAAGCTGCTTTTATAGTGCCCAGCACCGAGTTAATATCCCATCCAGTGTTAAAGCTCATTGCTGCACCACCGGCTTTATTAAACAATACAATCTCAGGAGCAGAACCAGGTAAATCAACGGCAAACTTTGCGCCATCGGCAGAGTGTGCATTAGTGGCTTTTGACCAAATTTGCTTTGCGGTCCCTTTTACATGGAAGCGCGAGGCATAAGTACCTCTAACTTCTAAGTTTCCTGAACATGAATTACTTTGATTACAATCAAAACCCGCTTTATCGGCACACAGCATTTTTACCGAAAACTCAGTAGAGTTATGACTTATTGTGTTATCGTAGCCATACGCTTTATGTTTTGACCAACGCTCACCATCGCCTGAATGAAATGCGCCGTAAGCTGTACTGGTAAAGTTAAGTCCGTGTTTAGACATTCCTTTATTGTCACTAGACGTTTCAGGTGCAGGTGATGATGGGGTTGAAGGGTAATTTGTTACCACAGTACCAGAACCTGTATTTGGCACTACCATTTGGCAGGCACAGGCTGACTTTGGACCACCCTTCGCATCTTTATTTAATAACTCTTTAATTTCATTATAAGTAGTTGGATCCATTTCCTTGTTATAGCTTAAAACAGAGAGCCCTTTTTTCTTAGGAGCTGCGTAATTTTCAAACCAAGCTTCAAATAATCGTGGATTGTTTATTTCGACAAACTCAGCTAACGAAAGCATTTTTTGCATTGTTAACCATTGCTTAAAAAGAGCCGGCTTATACTGTATAAGGTAGCGCGCAAGGTAATAGCTGTTCTCTGGTGAGTGATCAGCAAGCACCGTAGACCATAAATTAAGCGCATTTACGTCTATCTCTTTTATTTGGCTTAAGATTTCTTCGGCCTGATAAGTTGCTGTTAGTTTTTCAATATAATGATTGAGTACCGCTTCTTCATCGTTTTCAGCCATAAAATCAAGCAAAGAAAGCGAGTCAGTAGACCACGCTGAAATAGTCTGCCAAGTTTGTTTGCTAACTTGAGCAGGTGCCATTGCACCATAATCATTTTCTAAAGCAGTAGTACGGTGGTTGGTATTTTCAACAGTACCTGCAAATGCAGTGGTACTTATGATTGCCATATATACAAGAGAGCCTAAAGCTAGTGGTGTCATTAATGTACGTTTCATTTTTATTCCTCCATAAATAATAAATAAGCACAAATAATGTGCCCTTTTATATTGCTTGTTTATTTTCATCACGAAAGGAATTAGCAGGGTCAGCATGGGGCGAGTTAGGTAAAAGTGAGAAAAGTAAGGGGGTGTAAACATGCCGGGCATTATTTTTTAGTTGAATAATTTTTTATATAAATAAATACAATAACTTAAAAATAAATTTACCCGTTTTTACCCAATTGCCCCACGATTGTAAGTGTGATTTACCTCTCTTTGATGCACACTTTTTGAGTTGGTTTTGTATTTAATAGGTATGTTAATACAGCATCAACAATAGGATTAAGTAAATATATGGAGGTAAATATAATGAAATATACAATTTTAATATCAAGTCTGTTACTAACAACCTTTGCGCATGCTCATAGTGCAAAAATGCTGCAAGAAGAACTTCAAGTTAACGCGCAAAACTGCCCTAAAAAGCAAACAATATTGCTCGCTTCGATGAAAATATCGACAGGAACTTTTTCATTTTTGAAAAGTGATACAAGTAGTGGATGTACTGAAAAAAGATTTTCTGCATCAGGTCGAGAAAGCCCGATGTTAGATTGTGGTCAGTTTGATGATTGGCGCTTAGCTTATGATATGGGTAAAAATATGTGTGAGTCGTTACACTCAAATATGATGCATTTTGACAATACATTAAACTCAGATATGCAAATATTTACTCGTTTTGAAGGCCCTTATGAATTTAAAGGAGTCGAGCATCACCAGAAATATAAAGCTAACATGGGCGTTACATTATCGTGTTATATCTGTGATACAGTAAAATAGTTAAAACCGTAGCACGAGGTGATATAGGTGATACCTTGTGCTTTTTAATTCTGATTCAGGTTAAGTAACCAGAGTTCAGGTTAAATAGTGAGGGTAGGTTTTAGCAAGTACTTCCAGCTTTTGTGTTTGTTGCTTTAGTTTATGTACATCTTCATGTTCTTCGTTGCAGTGGTTAATAACATATTGTGCGGTTTTTATTATATTACGCCAACGTGGTTTTTTAGGTAGTGTTTTAAGCGCTAAATAGCGCTCTAAGGTTCGCACTCGCAGCCGACCATCGTCAATGTTTACTTTCCACATTTTACTTTCTTCAGCTAGCTCAATTCTCGTTTTTGAACTTGTTTGTTCCCAAATACTCAGCGATAGCGTCATAACTTCTACAATTAATTGGCGAGTGTCTTGCTCCGTGTCGGTAGCTTCGTTGGGGATGGCGTTATTCACTGTATTTAGAGGTTTTCTTGTTTGTGCTAAATATTTATAGCTGAGCAGCACTCCTGCTATAAAAGCACTAAATACCGCTAATATATTATAAAGGGTTAAATAGTTATGTTGTGGCTTATTTGGGAGAATATCGGCTTGCTTCAAGCGTAGCTGGTATAGGTTGGCCGTATCAGCTCTATTTTGGCGTAACATTGTATTGTAATCTTCAAGCGTAATTAGCGCATCACGGTATTGTTTTGATTGCTGTTGTGACTGAGCGAGTGCGATGTAAAATAACTCTGTTAGTTGGCTGTTTTGATTGTGGTTTTCGGCTAACCCTTGTTTTAATAACACTTGTGCTTCAGTGTCATTACCTTCTAGTTGTTTTAGTTTTGCTTCTATTAATAGCGCCCGTTGGTCGACTTTATCATTTTGAATAAGGCTACGGGTACGTTTTTGTGTTGCTAGCCATTTTTGTGCCTCATTAAGTTTATTTTGAGCTAAAGCGATTTCAGCGAGTAGTAAGTAGGCACGTGAAGCTTGAGTATGCGCACCACTATTATTTAATTGCGTGAGCGTTGTGTTTATAAGGTTTATAGCTTTATCAAACTGTAACTTTTTAAAAAACACTTCAGCTAAGCTTATCAGCGTATGGTTTGCCTTTGTTTGATTGCCTAGTTGGGTATGCAGTAAATGCGCTTGTCGAAATGACACGATAGCATCATCTAATTGATTAATGTCTCGTGATATATTACCTAAATTATTTAAAGTAACGGCTTGGCGTTTTAAGTCGTTTAATTGCTTAGCAATGTCGTAACTGTTTAAAAATAAAGTTAAAGCGGTGTCTAAATCTCCAAGCGCTTGATATACATTAGCAAGATCATTCGATGTTTGACCTTCATAACTTAAGTTTTTTAACTGCGTAGCAAGCCTTTGTGTTTTATGAAAATAAGTAAGAGATTGAATATAGCCTCTTTGCCTGTATGCATTAATACCAAGTTGTCGCGTTACATGATATTGCTGTGAAATACTTAAACTTTGGCTAAGTAGTTGCTCAAGCTCTGAGTTTGCTAAGGCTAAATCACCAGCTTGCCTATACAGTACGGCTAATTCTAATTTAGCCTCAAATGATGCTGTTGAGTGTGACTTGAGTTTACTGATATTTTGCTTGCAAGTTAAAATATCACTCGTTATGTCAACCGATTTATTTTGCTTACAAACACTCGCCGATATCGGATAAGAAAAAAGTAAAAGTATAATAAAAACAATATTTAGAAACATCACTAAGTATGAGCTGTATTTGTGTTTAACTAAAAATAACACAATATTAACTTTTCGCCATAAAGATTATATGACTATTAAATGCTACGTATTTTTTGTGCAGGATTACCTGCAACCACGGTATTAGCTGCAACATTTTTAGTGACTACTGATCCTGCGCCCACAACAGCGTTATCGCCAATTATAACGCCAGCTAACACAATAACTCCCGCGCCAATCCACACATTATTACCGATAGTAATCGGTGCAGTAAAGTTCTCCTTCTTGAGCCGCTCTGTAGGGTTAATCGCATGCGAGACTGCCAGTAGCTGAACATTCGGGCCGATTAAACAATCACTGCCAATAGTTATGGCTCCTTCATTAATTGGGGCATCTAAAACAGTACAGTTAATGTTTATAAAAGTACGATCACCTATTTGTATTTGACTGCCATAGTCACAATGAAAGCCCGCTTCAATAATGACGCCCGAGCCGGAGTTAGCAAACAGCCCTGTTATGCGTTTTAAGTTGCCTTTGCTTGGGCTTTTATTAAACAAGCGGCAAATCTCATGGGTGGCTTTGCGTTGTTCTAAGTTTATTTTGTTTAAGCTGTTAAATGGCTTCATTGATTTTACCTTCCGCTATGCATGGCGCTAGCTTACCGTATTTATAAAATTATTTTTATCAGAATAAAACTGCTTTATTTTTATGCATTCACTTGCCATTTATTATGTTTCGTTTAAAATCTCCTAACTTTCGAAACGAAACTTAATTGTAATCGCTTATGACCAAACGAAACACCCAGCAACGCCGCCATCTGATCCTTACTCAAGTTAATGAATTAGGTGAGGTAGGCGTAGATAGTTTAGCTGAACAGTTTCAAACATCAGAAGTAACTATTCGAAAAGACTTAACCGCGCTTGAAAAAAGTGGCTTATTGCTGCGCCGTTACGGTGGAGCTATTGCGCTACCAAAAGAGATAGTAAGTGATGAGATCGATTCTAAGCGCAAAGTAGCGATTGCTAAGGCTGCAGCGGCGCTTATAAAAGATCATAACCGCATTATTATTGACAGCGGCCGCACTACTGCAGCGATGATCCCTGAGTTGGCTACCAAGCAGGGGTTAGTTGTTATGACTAACGCAATTAAAGTGGCAACACGTTTATTAGCACTTGAAAACGAGCCAACCCTTTTGATGACAGGTGGCACGTGGGATCCGCATTCAGAATCGTTTCAAGGGCAAGTAGCCGAAAATGTACTATGCTCATATGATTTTGATCAGCTGTTCATTGGTGCCGATGGCATTGATGTAGCGCGAGGAACAACCACGTTTAATGAACTTGTTGGGCTTAGCCAAGTGATGGCTAAAGCAGCGCGCGAAGTTATTGTGCTGGTTGAGTCAGAAAAGATTGGCCGAAAAATACCAAATTTAGAATTACCGTGGCAAACAGTTACCACATTAATAACCGACAGTGGCTTAGCGCATGATAAACGCGCAGCCATAGAGGCGTGTGGTGTAAAACTAATTTGCGCAAAGATTATACAATAGCAACTACACCGTGAGTTGCTAGAATTAAAAAATTAATGGAGACACTATGTGTGGAATCGTTGGGGCTGTTGCAGAACGTCCAGTAAATAAAATCTTAATTGAAGGCCTTAAGCGTCTTGAGTACCGTGGTTATGACTCAGCAGGTGTAGCTTTACTTGAAGGTAATACACTTAATACAGTTAAAGCAGTTGGTAAGGTTGTAAACTTAGAGTCAGCACTTGAAAAAGCTGGTGTTAGCGGCCACACAGGTATTGCACACACTCGTTGGGCGACTCATGGCGGTGTAACTGAAGCCAATGCTCACCCACATGTTTCAAGCAATCAATTAGCGCTTGTACATAACGGTATTATTGAAAATCACGCAAGTTTGCGTGCAGCACTTAAAGGCGACGGTTACGAGTTTTTATCAGATACCGACACCGAAGTAATGGTGCATTTAATTCATCAGTTACGCCAGCAGCACACTACTTTATTAGCGTCAGTTCAAGCAGCTGTTAAACAGTTTGAAGGCGCATTTGGTACCGTTGTGTTCGATAAAGCGAATGATAACGAAATTATTGTAGCGCGCTCAGGTAGCCCGTTAGTTATTGGTTTAGGCCTTGGTGAAAACTTTATTGCCTCTGATCAACTTGCATTATTACCGGTGACTCGCAGCTTTATCTTCTTAGAAGAAGGTGATGTAGCGCGCATTACTCGCGACACAGTAGAAATTTTTGATGCAGATGGCAACGTGGTTGAGCGTGAAGTTGTTGAATCAAACATCACACAAGATGCATCAGGTAAAGGTGATTACCGTCACTTCATGCTAAAAGAAATTTATGAGCAGCCACTTGCAGTACGTAACACTCTTGAAGGACGTTTAAACGACGACCGCGTAGCGATTGATGCCTTTGGCGACAGCGCACAGCAAATATTTAAAGACGTAAAACACGTACAAATTATTGCCTGTGGTACGTCATACCACTCAGGTATGGTTGCTCGTTACTGGCTTGAGCAATTTGCAGGTGTTAGCTGTAACGTAGAAATTGCTTCTGAGTTCCGTTACCGTCAATCGTTTGTACACGAAAATAGTCTGCTAGTAACAATTTCACAGTCAGGTGAAACGGCTGATACTTTAGCTGCACTGCGTTTAGCCAAAGAGCAAGGCTACATGGGGTCAATGACTATTTGTAACGTACCTGGCTCATCGCTTGTACGCGAATCAGACCTTGCCTTTATGACTAAAGCCGGTGCTGAAATTGGCGTTGCCTCTACTAAAGCATTTACTACACAGCTTGTTGGTTTGTTAATGCTTACTGCGTCTATTGCGCAAGAGAAAGGGCTAGATCAAAGTACGATTGTTAACGCTATTAAATTGCTTCCAGCTAAATTAGAAGAGACGCTACTATTGGCTGATGGCATTGCAGACCTTGCAGAAGAGTTTGCTGATAAGCACCACTCACTGTTTTTAGGTCGCGGCTCACAATACCCAATTGCAATGGAAGGCGCACTTAAGCTTAAAGAGATTTCATACATTCACGCAGAAGCCTATGCAGCAGGTGAGCTTAAACACGGCCCATTAGCACTGATTGATGCCGACATGCCAATTATTGTTGTAGCACCAAACAACGAGCTGCTTGAAAAGCTTAAATCAAACGTAGAAGAAGTACGTGCACGTGGCGGCATCATATATGTATTCGCTGATAAAGATTCACACTTTGAGTCAGACGACACAATGCGTGTAATCAACGTAAACCACGTAGACGACGTAATTGCTCCTGTTGTATATACAATTCCACTACAGTTGCTGTCGTACTATGTAGCGGTCATTAAAGGCACTGACGTTGACCAACCACGTAACTTAGCAAAATCGGTTACAGTTGAGTAAAATCAAAAGCTTATAGGTTTTGATTAATGTTAAAAAAGCGCTCAATGCGCTTTTTTTGTGCCTAAAATTCTGTTAGCTTAGGTAACTTATTATTCTCTAAGGGATTAGTCATGCGCTTATTAACCGTTATTTGTTTTGTTAGCTTTTTTGCTTTTAGTTCACAAAGTGCCTTTGCACAATCTGGCACTAAAGAGCAAAGTACAGATTACTCTCAGTACACACATACTATTAAATCGGTTGTTTTAAACGAAGAACGCACAGTTGTTGTGCAATTGCCTAAAAGCTACCAAGCTCAGCCAAATAAGGTATATCCTGTTATATATCGCTTAGATGGAGCGGGTAATATATCGCTTGCTAGTGCTGTTATTGAGCGCTTACAAAATGATAATCGTGCGCCTGAGGTTATTATTGTCGCTATTGAAAACACTAATCGACTTAGAGATATGTATCCTACAGTGAATAAAGAGCCACAAGGGCCTGTCGGTGAAGGGGGCGGCGCGGCAAAGTTTTTAGCGTTCTTTGAACAAGAGCTCATTCCTTTAGTAAATAAGAACTATCGCACGCATGACTATAAAGTGATTGCTGGCGCATCTGCTGGTGGTGTATTTGCGCTATACGCGTTGCAGGCAAATCCCGAACTATTTCAAGCGCATATTGCGTATAGCCCTGCGGTTTGGTGGAACTATGGCGCAATGGTAAAAAGCACAAAATCGTTTATAACTAAAAACAAAGAGCTTAACAGTTACGTTTATATCAATATCGGCGAAGAAGCCGGCATAATGCGAGAAAGGTATGATGAATTACAGCAATCACTGCAATCGCATAAAGCGCGAGGGTTACGCTTTTTTAATGATGCGTTTGATGGCATCTCGCATGGCTTAACCACTGCTGCTGGCGTATTTAATGCCTACTACAACTTATTTTTACCTAAACAAATGCCAATCAGTGCTTTAACTGACGATGTAGCCTCTATTGATGGTTATTACAAAACATTATCTCAACAATGGGGCGAGCAGATATCTCCACCAGACCGTGCTGTTAGATCACTCGGTTATAACCTAACGGGCAGCAAGCAGTTTACCCGTGCTATTGAGGTGTTTAAGTACAATTTAAAAAACCACCCAAAATCAGTTGATGCGCTTTCAGCCTTGTCCTACGGTTATGAAATGCAAGGAGATACTCGCCAAGCGCTTGAACAGATGGAGTCTGCATTAGCCATTGCAGATGACTCATACCCTTATATAAATTACTTAAGAGAAACAAAAGCTAGGTTACAAGCAGAACTTAGCAAGAACTAATAATATTGCCAACTTAGTTGTTGGCTTTTTATGAAAGCCTCTTTAGGTTTGAAGCGCTTACGGTGACAGTTAAATTAATTAAAAGAGTAGGACTTAAGATAAAAATATTGATTTTTAACGTGATTAAAGCCTTACCAAACAAATTAGAAGAAGCAATATTACTTGCTGATGGTATTGAAGACTAAGAAGAGTTTACTGGTAAATACTCATACTGTGAGTCAGATGGCCATGCGTGTAAACCATGTGATTGCCTCTATTGTATATACAATTCCACTACAGTTACTGTCGCACTATAAAGCGGAAATGAAAGCACAGATGTTGGCGAACCATGCAATTTGGCAAAGTCGGCCTAAAAATTTTAAAATCAATAGGCGACAGGTTTGATGTGAAAGGCGCTTTGTGCGCCTTTTTAATATGCGCGATTACCTAAATCATAAGCAAAGTAGCCATAGGCAATTACGAACATTAAACCTATAAATGATATATGCATTACGCGAGCTAAAATTAGATCGACAGGTCTGGCGTGTCGCAAAATGGCTTCATCATTAACAACCGTCGCTTTTGCGGGTTTTTGCCGCCTTATTACTTTGCTATACATGCTCACTCTTATGCCCAGCCCTTTATCCCAAAGTGGTTCATGTATCCCTTCCTCGCGCATTTTTTTCTCAATATGTTTCATTGAAATACGAGTAAAACATAAAGTTGAAATTAGATAGCTAATTATTATTGGTAAAGATATAAATAAAAAAATCTTTTCAGGAATCACATACATGGTTTAAAACCAATTCATATCAGAGAAGTAAGCATATATTAAGGTACAAGTGATTTTCTGTAGCATAAAACCTTCTGCCTATAATTTCGTCATGAAATTAATAAGCGCGCTCACCTAAGTCATATGCAAAATAACCATATACAGCTAGGGTCATCATAATTACGAAAGAGTAATGCATTGTGCGAGCTAAAATTAAATCGATAGGTCTGGCGTGTCGTAAAATTGCTTCGTCATTAACAACCGTCGCCTTTGCGGGTTTTTGCCGCCTTATTACTTTGCCATACATGCTCACTCTTATGCCCAGTCCTTTATCCCAAAGTGGCTCATGTATCCCTTCCTCACGCATTTTCTTCTCTATGTGTTTCATTGAAATACGAGTGAAGCACAAAGCTGAAATAAGAAAAGCAATTATAAATGGCCCAGTTATTATCCAGTAAAAAGTTTCAGGCATAAGATACATAGCTTAAAACCAGCTTATATTAGAGCTAAGGTCATAAACTAGACCTGAGAAACCCTTTCCAACAGCATCACCAACTTTACCTGCAGCATAACCAGCCCCCAAGCCTACACCTATAAGAATTACCCAGCCAACTGGACCCATTGCAATTGCTATCCCATACCCCTGTGGTTATAGTCGTACCGCCAACATATGCTCCTGCAGCTGTCCCTAAACCAAAACCTGTAGCTTCCCTGACTGCACTGCGCTGCCAGTCTTTACCTGCTTTGTAATCGTCATAAACGCTATCAGCTCGAAGACCAGCATCAATCGCAATGACAAACTTTCCTGCAATGTTGGATCCTTGCTCTAATTTACGTAAGTGCTGTATGTTAGCTAAAGAAGTTAATTGCAAGGGAGCTGAACTTCTTGCGCTTCTTGCTGTATCTATGCCTCGCTGCGCATTAGACCAGATATTACCCCGTGCAGATGCTTTCACTTTGCCTTTGAATTTAACCATTTCTCTTTTAAATACAGTGTTTAACTCTAGATGGGCTTGCTTTGCTTTGTTACCTAGTTTGATTAATTCTAATTTAGGCTGCTTGTTCTGCGATGCTTTTCTAATTTCAATTAAGCTAGTTTGGTATTTTAGAATCGCTTTTCCAAATGTACTTAATCTCACTTGGCTTGACTCTAATGAGGTAAGTGCTGCGCCAGTGGCAGTCAAGGTATCAAGATTTCTTCCAAGAACTTGTTGACTCGTTAAACCTCTTACTTTATCAACATATGGAGATATTTCCGCATCGTATAGCGCGGCAATAGCCAAAGCATCTTCATCACCGAAGTTGTTTACTATAGTACTGACATTTCTCTTTGTATGCTCAGGCTAAGACACCGTATTATCAAGTGCACAAGCTATATCTGGACGAGAGCGCCTGAAATCACTTTAATTGCTCTAAGTCATTACTGTTAAAAGGTAAACTTGCTCGACTTTTCGTATTGAAACATAAATCAAATTGAGACATGACATTTCCTTGTATCTAAAATTAATCCATCAGGCCGCAAAAATAACACACTTGAAATGCTGAAATCAATAATACAGCGTGTTCAGCTATTATTTGTAATGATTGATGTATGTGAAAAATAGTATTAATGCAAAGTGATATTCAGTGAATCATCGTTTAATAAAAAACAAGATGCATTTTATTTAAATCACTAACCTCTACTTAATAGCTGCTAAATACGCTAAAATTACAGGCTATTTTTAGCAATGAGCCCGCACCTTTTATGACCTCAGCCGCAAATCCTAGTAATTTCAACGAACTTGGCCTTATTCCAGAGCTAATTGCTCGTTTGTCTGATCTTGAATACTCGCAACCTACGCCGATTCAGGCAAAAGCAATTCCAAGTATCTTGGCGGGGAGTGACTTAATTGCGGGGGCAAATACCGGCTCAGGTAAAACAGCAACTTTTGCTTTGCCGATGCTACAAACGCTATTTTTAGCAAAAGGCGCGAATAAAACGCCGAGCAAAGGTAACTTTGTATCAGGGCTTATTTTGGTACCTACTCGCGAGCTGGCAGTGCAGGTAGCCGATAGTGTTAAATCGTATTCTGCTAATTTTAATGGCGCCATTAAAACGGTGGCGGTATTTGGTGGTGTGTCGGTTAATACCCAGATGCAAGCACTTCGCGGCGGTGCTGATATCATTGTTGCAACGCCAGGGCGTTTACTCGATTTAATCTCAAGCAATGCGATTAAGCTCGATAAAGTAACAACCTTAGTGCTTGATGAAGCTGACCGCATGTTAAGCCTTGGCTTTACTGAAGAGCTTGCTGAGCTATTAGCGCTTATGCCTGCTAAAAAACAAACCATGTTGTTTTCAGCGACTTTCCCAGAGCAAGTCACACAATTAACGCAAGAGCTGTTAACTAACCCTGTTGAAATACAAGTTCAAAGTAAAGACGAAAGCACCTTAGTACAGCGTGTATTTACGGTTAATAAAGGCGAAAAAACCACGGTTTTAGCGCATTTAATTAAAGCGCATAAATGGCGCCAAGCACTTATTTTTGTAAACGCTAAAAAAGACTGTGAGCACTTAGCAGGCAAGCTTGAAAAGCGTGGTATTAACGCACAGGTATTTCATGGTGATAAAGGTCAAAGTGAGCGTACTCGCGTAATTGAAAAATTTAAAGCTGGGGAAATAGAAGTACTAATTGCTACCGATATTGCAGCCCGTGGTTTAGATATTGAAAAGCTACCAGTAGTAATTAACTTTAACTTACCGCGTAGCCCAGCTGATTATATGCACCGTATTGGCCGAAGCGGCCGTGCTGGTGAAGTAGGTTTAGCGCTATCACTGATTGATTATGAAGACTTCCATCACTTTAGAATTATCGAAAAGAAAAACAAACTTCGCTTAGAGCGCGAAGAGGTAGCAGGTTTTGCTGTAAACCAAGCCAACCTTGATGCGGCTGAGGCGCTAAAAAACGACAAGCCAATGGCCAAGCCAGAAGGTACAGGTAAGAAAAAGAAGAAAAAAGCCAACCAAGAAGATGATGTATGGAGCGGCTGGCGCCGGAAATAAAACTATTTTATGGCAATAGGAAAAAAAGACGCGATGGCGTCTTTTTTGTTAAGCTTATAAAACTTAGATAACGCTTAACTCAGCGCGTACTTTTTCTCAAATTCAGCCACTTGCTGCAAAACCTCATCAACACTCTCTTGCAATTCACCGCCCATTTTAGTGAGCTCATGGGGGAAGTCATCTTGCATCAAGGTCATCAAGGCATACCAAACAGGTTTGCATTTATCTTTTAAGGCGTGTTTAGGTAGCTCTAATAGCTTTTTTGTTTTATAAAGCTGTTTTTTGGCCATAAGTAACGTTAAGTAAAGCGTAATGTCATAATCACTGTGCTCTCCATCCATATCTAACCATTGTAAAAATAATTCAAGACTTTGTGATAGGTTTTCCCCCCAAAGTAAAATGGTAGTTAGAGTATGAGCGCTATAATAATCAGGCTTTCGTTCATAACCAATTCTAGCTAGTGATAATGCCTCTTTAAAATTACTGCCTAGTTCAAAATGAAGCCAAGCTAATTGATTTATAGCATCGACAACTCCAGCATCAATAGCTTTGATAAAACTGGCTTTAGCCTTATCAGTTTTTCTTTGTTTTAGGTATAAGCCACCTAAATTAAGTAACGCATCATGATCACCATTTTCAGCAGCTTTCACATAATAAATCTCTGCTTTATCAAGTTTATTTTGCATTAAATAAAAGGTGCCTAAGTTAAATAGAGCATCTAGAATGCCACTTTCAGCTGCTTGTAAGTAATAACTCTCAGCTTCTTCAAGATTACCTTGCTCTCGGCTGGCATTACCTAAATTAAGTAATGCATCGTTATCACCATTTTCAGCTGCTCTTAAAAAGTAATCCCTAGCTTTACTTAGTTTTCCTTGTTTGCTATAAAAAAGACCTAAGTCAAATAGTGCATCGTTATTACCATTTTCAGCTGCTTTCAAAAAACAATCTACAGCTTGATCGAGTTGCCCTTGTTCTTGGTATAGATATCCTAAAGAAAGTAGGGCTATTGAATGCCCACTCTCGAAGGCTTTTAGGTAGCAAGTTATGGCTTTTTCAAATGAGTCACTTTCACGATACAGTTCGCCTAAACTCAGGTATGCTTCACTCTCGCCAAGTTCGCTAGCTTTGATTAAGTAGCTTTCTGATTGTTCAAATCTACCTTGCTGTTTGTAGATGTTTCCTAAATTAAATAAAGCATTTATATCGTTACTCTTAGCAGCTATCAAATAGTACTTTTCTGCCTCATCAAGGCGCTCTTCTCTATGGTACAGAAGGGCTAAACCAAATATAGCATGGCTAGCCCCACGTTCTATAGATTGTAAATAATAACGCTCAGCTTTATTAAAGTTCCCATCGTTTGCATATAAATACCCTGTAAAAAATAAAATTTCAGCGCTATTTTTTTGTGAGGTTATTAGTAGCTTAATTGCTTCATCAGTCTTTTTTTCACTATATAGTTGCTGTGCCTCGATAATTATTTCTTTATCTGACGCAGAAAGCTCATTAACGAAACTAGAATTTTTTGAAGTTAAATAGGCTTTCGTGCTTTCCTTCATTTCATGCTCAGTGTTTATATCTAAACCAGCATAGCTGAGCGCTTCACACATATGGTAAACGTAGGAGTCTTGCATTTTTCCGTTGCGGATAGCGGTCATAAAGTTTTTGGCTCTGCGCTCAAGATCTTCAGGGTTACACCACGATGTTAAAAAGTTAACTAACCACTCGACTTTTTGACGATCTTTTTTACGACCAAAGCGCATTAAATACCAAATATTAAAAAACCGTTCTTCAATTTTATAAATCTTATTTTTACCTATAGAAATAGATTCTACGATGCCGTATTTAGTTTCTAATTGCTTAAGCTGAGCCGATACGGTTTTACTTTCTAAGCGGGTTTTTTTAGCAATATCTTTAGTGCTAATGCCATCCCAGTTCATCGCGATGGTGTGCGTTATATCTTGTAACGTCTCAGGCAGGTCGTCCATGCGGTGTTTATATAATGGGGTAGCATCATCGAGTATTTTTAATAAATCATCAAAAGCATTACCGCCATCATCTACAAAAATATCAAATAGCATCACTATTGTTCTTGGTACACCCCCGGTTAACCGGCGTAAAGTTTCGATGCGTTCAGGCGTGCTTTTAATGATGAGAGCTATTTTTTTCTTTTGTTGTTCATCGCCCATGCTGGCAAGAAAATCAAAACACTCTTGTTTATTTAAGCCGATGAGTTTAATTATTTTGAAAAATTCGTAAAACGGTTTTCCGTAGTCAAAATGCTGCTCTAGCATTTTTGTTGAGCCACCAACGATTTTGAGTGTTGGCGATGTGAGGAGTATTTCTCTGAGCTTGCGTTGCTCTTTTTCTTTTAATTTACCTAGTAGCTCGTCAATGTTGTCTATCAACAATAATAGTTTTTTATTTTTCACTTTTACTGTTTTTTCTAAGTATGAAAAGCTTTTTAGTTCGTAATCGGCATCGTCAAAATGGTTTTCCATATCATCATGTATACAAGCAAAGTCATCTTCAGCTGTGCATTGTAAGTAATCAGCAATTTCTTCCCATAAACGGCTAAGTGAACGAATTTGATACTGCTCTTCCGAGAATTTTATTGGGATTAAAAAGTCAGCTAGCGTTGACTCAGCTTGTACTGCGAGTTTTATTTTTCTTAATAGGGTTGTTTTCCCCTGCCCCCGCTGGCCAACAATTATAAAGTGTTGGCCTGGAACTGTGTAATCACTGCTTTTAATGTCATCAAAAACATCGTCAAAATCATGATTGCGCACAACAAACTTAGCTAAAAATTCTTTTTCATCAATTTCATCGGGCGTGTATTTATAGCGTGAGTAATTAGTTTGCGACATTTTTGTTCCACCACATTCTTAAGATCGGAGAGTTAAATTGATAGGTTTTATTGTCGTCGTTGTTATTAATGTAGCCATCGTATATTAATGAATGCAGACAATCTTTTGCTTCATTGTCGTTTAAGTCATGTTTACTGGCAACATCCATAATATCGAGCAAGTTAATCTCTTTTTTGTTCGAAATAGCATTCAGTACTTCTTTACAAAATAAATACTCATTGTTGCCTAATGCGGTTTTGAGTTTACTTTGCCAGCTCTCAAAATGATTACGGTTATCTAATGCATTATGAATTGCTTGATCAATAACAGCTTGATCAATATTTTGATCTCTACGGTAGATTTTTTTAATTTCTTGGGTAATGAGCTGGATATAAAACGGGATAAGCCAATGTATGGTATTAAGTAAATAATTAATATCAGTTTTGTTGATTTTAATGTCTGCACTTTGAAACAGTGCGATAGTAAACTGCTCTGCTTCAGGGAAAGTTAAAGGCGGGACTTTTATATTGTTTAAATCGTTAATATGTTTAATTGCGTCAATTTTGGATACTACGCTTTCTAGACCTATTGAGCCTGCATAGATAAAGGTCACTTTTTGTGAAAACTTCTGATCTTGCCTTAATTCTCTATGGGCTTTTAGTAAGCTAATAGCGTTTTTAGGCTCTTCGTACTTTATTATGTTTTCAATGGTTTGCGCAAACTCATCAATCATAATAATGAGCTTTTTATCATGATCTAAATCTTTAATTAATCTGTGAAAAGCCTGCTTGTGATCTAGCATTTTGCCATCACCAAACTCAACGCCATCCATAGTTATCGAAGCTATTTTTATGCTTTTAATTTTATCCCAGAAGTTTTTAGTTTTTGTTTTTAGGCTAGCAATAAAGTCTTCTTCCATTAGCGCATTAAAAACCTTTGACCAAAATTCGGCTTCAGAATCAGCAGACTCTGTATCAATATAAATGGGGATATAATTTGCTTTAGGTTCATCAACTATTTTATACATTATTGATGTTTACCTACACGGCGAGGAGCGCAAAGGAGAATATGGCTACCGTTATCTATTGCTTCCCATATGTCCTCTAGTTCATAGGGTCTATTCCAAAAGTTTGTACTTCTCGCAGCTTGACCAACAATGTTTTTCATAGCACACCTCGTGACAAATTATATTTTGTTAGATTAGTTGGCAAATTATAATTTGTCAAACTTAATGGCAAATTATAATTTGTTATTTTTTAAATTAGAGGAATCGTTTTTAAACGTATATTTGAGAAGATATAAAAAAACCCGTGATTAGAAATCTAATTACGGGTTTTTTCATTTTGTGGCTTTAGCCCAAAACTTTAACTGGTCAATACACTATAAACCTAGTGTTCGTGAGCGTGCTCTTCCTCTTGTGCAATACCTAACCAAGTGATTGCAGCTGGTGGGAATGTTAGCTCTAGTTCACCTTCAATTTCTAAGTCTTCTAGGTGTACTTGCACAACGTGTTGGGCTATTGGGTCGGCTACGTAAGCGAACTGACCGTTTTGCGCCACTGTCATACTAAACTTCATGCCTTCAGGCATGGTTGTTACGTCTTCTTGCGTGATATCAACTTGGCCTGCTAGTTCCCAGTGCATTTCGCTGTCGTGCGCATGTGCCTCAAGTACGTTTAAAAAGCCTAGGCTGTCTAAAACTAAGAAGTGTTCACCATTCGCAGAGAAAGAGTAAGAAATAGCACTTGCGCCATCGGCTAGTTGCCATTCTAATTCTTCCATTTCAGCTTTTGCAGGATTTATACTCACAATCACAGCAGAGCCGCCACCGTGACCAGACGCTACGCCAATAAAGGCCTCGCTATCTTCGTGGCCATAAATACTACCAATACGTAAATCGCCAACGGCTGCAATGTTCGCTATTTTTTCAGCTTCGTACTCGTCGTCGTGTTGATGAGCTAGTAACACGCCATCGCTACAACCAAATGCTACATAGTCGTGGTTTTGTGCCGCGCCGTGTAAATCAGGGCAAGTAAGCTCTAAAGTTTGTTCAAGCTCATATTCACCATCATGGAAATGATAAACACCTACCTGATCCGGAAGGATTTTAGCGGCAGATGTACTCTCGGTATCATCGCGACGAATGGTCGCTAATAGATGCTCTCCACGAGGCTCTGCTACACCGTGCATATTAATATTGTAGCTAATACCTGGAAGGTTATCTGTTGCGTTTGTGATGTCGTTACCTGTTAATACTTCAACAGAGGCAACCGTGCCAGAGTCTGCATCACCATCATAAAAAACAGCTAATTGGCCGTCATGTTTTACAAGGTGAGTAGGGCGGCTGCCACTTGTTAGCTCATAACTGCTAGCCGCTGGGCTTTGCTCGTAGTCATGTAAATGTGCGCCGTGGTCTTCACGCCATAAACCACCATCAATAAAGCCGAGGTAATCTTGAGCGCGGCTAGCAATCACTGCATAACGAAAATCAGGTGACGACGATAGCGTATTTGAATCATTAGTAAGAGTGAATGTATCAAGAAGCTCATTGTCGTCTAAGTCGAAAAAGTTCGCTTCGTTGCTATCGCCAGCAAGTACCGCAAGCCTACCTAATGAATCAATAGTGTATTCATCACCATGGTCGTCACCCTCGCCATGATCGTGGCCGTCATCAGGCACTTCTATTGGGTCTTTTTCAACAATATTTGTTTCTGCATCACCACAAGCGGTGATTAATGTGCTGCTTATTGCCAGTGCAATTAGTTTCAATTTGAATAGTTTAGTCATGTTTATTTCCTTTATTTATAATTTTTTAGCGCTTAAAAATAACCGCGAACACCTAACGCAAAACTACGTCCTGGACGTGGTGCTATATCCTTTAAAAATGAGCTATGCACGCGCGCTTCTGTGTCTGTTAAGTTAGTGCCTCGTAGGTACACAGACACATCTTGATTTAGCACTGATAAGTCATATGAAACGCTGGCATCAAGCATGGTGTAGCCATTTGTAGCTGTTTCTTCTGGTGCTGTGCGGTCTTGCTCTTGATAGCGAGTTATGTGAAGGTGCGCACTCAGCTTTTCTGTTTGATAGCTAAACTCAGTACCGAATCGCAATGGTGGTGTGCGGGGTAAATCGCCACCATCTTTAAGGCGGGCGCGAACGTAATCTGAGAATAAATCTACTTTAAATTCATCGGTTAACTGCCATGCAACTTGTGCTTCAAAACCATGTAAAACGACGTCATCTGTTTTGAATAAATAAACAGGCAGCTCAGATGAGTGATCGTGTTCATCACTGTGGTCATGTTCGTCGCCGTGATCGTGCTCATCACCATGGTCATGGCCACTTTCAGCGTATAAGCCCGTGTTTATTTGGTAATAATAGTTATCTACTTGGTTATAAAAAGCGTTAAAAATGAAACCGATATCACCTTGGGTTTTACGCAAAGTTAAATCAATATTATTGGCTGTTTCTAGATCAATAACTTGCTCAGATAAACCAAGATGACCATCTTCATGCATATCAAATAGCGCACCAACTTCATAAGTGCCAGTACCAATGTGAGGGCCAAATGATAACAATTCAGAAGCTGAAGGGGCGCGCTCTGAACGAGATACCGATAAGCCCAAGTTGTAACTAGGCGCAAAATCCCACACTACACCAGCAGATAAGCTAACAGGAGTGAACTCGTGTTCTGCGTTGAATACACGAATGATATCGGCGCTTTCTTCGTGAGCGTGTTCTTGACCGTGATCATGATCGTCATGTCCATCTTCATCATCATGTGCGTGAGCATCGATGCTTGGTAATAGCACGTTGTCTGCATCAATTGTTACACGTTCTACACGACCACCTAGTTGCACTAAAAAGTCACCAAAGTGTCTTTCTTCCATCAGTGCTATAGCAAAGCTTTGTGTTTCTGATGGCGGTGTAAATGCTTCTGAGCCTTGTGCTTCAACATCGCTTTGTTTGTAATGAAAACTTAAGCCACCGTTCCATTCCCTAAATTGGTTATGCATTAGGTCAACGCGGAACTCATTGGTTTCATTTTTGAAAATAGTACCCACTGAGCCATGCTCGATTTCAGCATGTTCGTAATCTGTAAAGCCTGCGCGAAGGTTTATTTTATTAAGCCATTTATTATCGAGGTTATACTCGCTTAATAATTGCACCTTAGTTTGCTCTAAGTCAGCATATACGCTTTCTTCTGCGATGCTTTGTTCTTCTTCACCGCCATGGGTATGGCCTGGAATGCCGTATTGACGATTAAATTGCTCAACAGCTATACCAACAAAACCTTGATCAAAAAGGTAGCTAGTACCAAGGGTGAAACCGTCAGATTCTTCATTGCTGTTTGCAACGGTGTAATCGCCACTATGGTCATCATGGGCTAATTCAGCGGCCACGGGTATTTCATAGTCATCGGCTTCACGCCAAAACGCATCGGCATAAAACGCAAAAGAATCGGTTCCTGTAGTGGCGTTAAACGAGGCTACTTTTTGATTATCAACAGAGTTGTGCTCAAGGTTCCATTCGCCGCGAGTCGTGCTGTCGGTAGGCACACGGTTATCAACTACATTGACCACACCACCAATGGCGCCGCTGCCATAAAATAAAGTGGCAGGACCACGTAGTACTTCGATTTGTTTTGCGGTTGACGCCTCTGATGCAACGGAGTGATCAGGGCCAACGCGAGAAACATCACTGACATCAAGGCCGTTTTGAGTAATTAGAACACGCGGCCCGCTTAAGCCACGAATAATCGGTGTACTGGCTACTTTTGCATGAAAGTTAGTATTAACCCCTGGGAGTTTTTCAAGGCTATCGCCAAGTGTTGCTGCTTGCTGACGTCTTAATTGTTCGCCAGATAATACGCTAACGGGAGATGTTGATTCCATTGCCGACATGTGAATAGGCGTTGCTTCAATATCAATTACTTCGATAGGTGAGCGTTCTAAGTTAAAGATAATTGACTGGCTTTTATCATCACTAAATGTGATATCTCGATGCAGATGGGCATAACCAGGGGCGGTAATATGAAGTTCTTTTGAACCACTTTTTAAATCAGTTATTACGAACTTACCGCTTGCATCTGTTACTGCTGTTATATCAAAGCCTTCAACTTCTACCGTTGCGTTGGTCACCACTTTACCTTGGTTGTTTAAAACAACACCTTCGATGGTATTTGCAAGCACACTTGCAGGTAATAAAGCAGCTATCAAAACAGCTAATTGAGATTTTCGTGTCATTTGAATTCCTTTGCGAATGTTATATTGTATCAATTGTGCTTGAAATGTTATATTGTATCAATAGTTAATTAACTAAAAATCATTCAGGGTATACAATTTGGCTATATAACCTATATAAATTCAGTGCTTTAAATCTTTATTGTCATTGTTTAGGTGTTGTTTGTGGGTGAGTTGTTTGTTGTGAAGCAAAAGTTAGTTGTTACATTTATTTATCTCTAGTTAATAAATTTTTAGATAAAACTACAACGGAGGCATTGGCAACAAGGATGGCAAAGTTAAAACGCCAGCTCACTTGGTTAGTGTGGGTAATATGAATAAACAGCAATTTAAAGAGATGGTTGGCTTTGCGATAAAAAGATGTGAAGCCTCTGAAAAAAAATTAACGCCAAAACGTCAGCAGGTATTTGAAATTCTATTGCAAGCAAATAAACCTTTGTCTGCTTATGAGTTAACAGATCAATATAATAAGCAAATAAATACACCGATTTTGGCAATGTCCGTTTATCGGATATTAGGCTTTTTAGAGTCGGTAGGTCTGGTACATAGATTAAAGTTAGAAAATAAGTTTATACCGTGTAGTCACGTTAATGATGATAGAGAGCATCAACTATCGATGTTTTTAATTTGTAGCTCTTGTAATAAAGCAAGTGAGATGAAAGACCTTAATAATTCGGTTAAATCTTTGTTTAAACAGCTTGAAATGAAAGGGTTTGCGCCAACAACTTCGCAACTAGAAATCTCAGGTGTTTGCTTTGGGTGTCAGCAAAGTACCGCTAACAAAATTAAAAAGAAGGATAAAAAATGAAACTGATTCAAACGGCAGCAGACAAATTTGCCATTGGGCTTTCGTTAATGTGCACGGTACATTGTTTTGCAACACCGGTTATTTTAGCGCTGTTGCCAAGCATTGCTGTACTGCAAATAAATGGTGAACAGTTTCATTTATGGATTCTTGCTGCCGTACTACCAACAAGCTTATTAGCTTTGAGCTTAGGCTGTAAAAAGCACAAACGTATACGTTATATGGCGTGTGGAGTTGTTGGTCTAGTCTTTTTGATAACTGCAGTATTATTAGGCCATGAAGTGGCCGAAAAAACCTTCACTGTAATTGGCTCTGCTTTTATCGCGCTAGCGCATTGGTTTAATTACCAACAGTGTTTTAAAAAGCATGACGAAAAATGCCCGTGTTCAGTAGGTGGATCTGACCAAGTAGCCTAGCAATACAAGGGCTCGATTAGGTATTGGGAGTCAATCATTTCAGCTTTTAAGGTTTCTCTATATTTTTGTAGTTAAATAAGGGATATTAAAACTCTTTAATATCCCTTTTCCACTTTACCAATGCTGCAATGAATTCGGGGCCAATACCACAGCAGCCACCAATAATTGTTGCGCCAAGGTTGTGCCATTGCTTGGCAAACGCTACATACTCAGCGGGTGATAAATCGCGGTAACCTTGCGAGCCTTCATTGGCTTTATAGTCGCTGGCTATTGGTGTAAAGCCATTCGCAAAGGCCCCTAAATCAACATTTTTATTCTGCTGTTTTAGCACAGTACTTGTGTCGCGTAGCGCTTGTTCAATGACCTCGGGAATAGAGCAGTTGAAGAATATGCCCGCTATATTATGTTCGAGCAATGCTAAGGTAGCATCGGATACTAATTCACCAGAGCGTAATGTTGCTTGATCGCTTACTTCATCACTTAAGGTAAATGCGAAATAACATGGTTTGTTTGAATTTTTAAGCACCGTTGCCATTACATGAGCTTCTTCAATACTGGAAATAGTTTCGCCAATCCAAATATCTACATATTCATCTTGTGCTTTATATAGGGTATCTAAAATAGTAAATGCGCGTTCACCTTGGAAAAAATCAGCACGGTACGATCCAAATGCGGGTGGCAATGAACCCGCTACTAGCACGTTTTGTTTAGTGTTTTGAGCCGCTTCTTTTGCAATTACAGCGGCTTGCTGTGCAAGTGCTGCGCCTTGCGCTTGATATAATGCTTCACCTAAATGAAAGGGGACACACGCATAGCTATTTACCGTAATAATTTCTGCCCCTGCATTTATAAAAGCTTCATGTGCTTGAGTTACGCATTGCGGTGCTTCTATTAGAGCTTGCGCACTCCAAAGTGGCTGTGAAAACGGCGCGCCCATGCGTTTAAGTTCACGGCCCATGCCGCCATCTAATATTGTTAACCTGTTCATGGTGGACTTCTAAACGTCTAAATATTTAAAGTTATTCAAACATATTTTTTGAAAATTCATAATGAAACTTCATCAGGTTGAGTATGAAAAAAGTTCAACATGCTTTAAACAGGCACAAAAAAAGCGACTACCCAGTGAGGTGTCGCTGTTCTTTTTATAAGTAAGCTATTACTTATAAAACGCTTCTACAGTGCCTTTTACTTTCATAAGTAATGGCTGACCGCGACGGTCTAGCGCTTTAGGCGCTGCTACTTTAATCCAACCTTCGCTGATGCAGTATTCTTCAACGTCAAAACGCTCTTTACCGTTAAGAGTAATACCGATTTCATGTTCAAATACTTCTTCTACATAAAATTTGCTACGTGGGTTAATAGACAGTTGATTAGGTAATTCTGGTTTGTTTGTATCAGTCATAATAGTGATCTGCGTTGAATTAATTATGCGCTATTGTAGGCAATAGCAGGCTTATGCTCAAGCAAGAGATCAATAAACTAAGCGGCTTTATTATATTTATATTGTGATGTGCTTTTATAGGGCTGTTACATATATTATGAGAAGGGTTAAGCAGTCGGTGGAAATACAAAAGAGGTTTTATTGATATAAAATTTGGCTGTCACCTTCTTGTCATTAAAATTACCTTTATTAGTAACATCCATTTCCTATAGTGCAGCGGTTGATGTTTTTGAGTTCACACTTTTTAAAATAACCACTACATAACAGGAATTAGGATGAAAATTAAAAAAGTCGCTGCGGCGGTTGGGCTAACATTTATGTTAAGCGCTGCTAGCCATGCAAATGTACTACCACAAAGCCAAATAAATAATAACTGGTATACAAATGCACAAACTACGTTAGCTACTAAAAACACCCAAGCACAAAGTGCACAAGTTACAAAAGCAAAAAACGTGATTTTATTTGTTGGTGACGGCATGGGTATTTCTACCCTAACGGCAGCGCGAATTTTAAAAGGCCAACGAGCAGGTAACCCAGGTGAAGAAGGCTATTTAAGTTTTGAAGAATTTCCATATTCTGCACAAGTTAAAACCTACAACGTAGATGCACAAACTCCCGATTCTGCAGGCACAATGACAGCGATGATCTCAGGTGTTAAAACTGATGTAGGCGTGATTGGTGTAGACGAAGACATTGAACGCGGTGTGTGCTCAACAGTTGCAGGAAACGAGCTTTTAACAGCAACAGAACTGGCTGAAATTAAAGGCCTAGCAACAGGTGTTATTTCTACCGCACGTATTACTCATGCAACGCCAGCGGCAACGTATGCTAAATCGGCAGATCGTAACTGGGAAGATATCTCAGATATGCCAGAGGGCTCAGAAGGCTGTGAAGATATTGCCTCACAGCTAGTTAACTTTGAAAAAAATCTAGAAGCGCGCTTTGTAGGTATTGATGTAGACGGCCTTGATTTTGTAATGGGCGGCGGTCGTCGTCACTTTTTACCAAAAGATGCTACGGCTAATTCAAGTGACGCAGTGAGCGCTGTTGAAGGTGATCGTACTGATGAGCGCAATCTTGTAACTGAGTGGCAAACACAATATCCAAATGCAACGTACGTTATGGACCAAGCTGGGTTTGATGCTATTGCTGACGATGTAACCCAAGTATTTGGTTTATTTAACGAATCTCACATGCAATACGAAGCCGACCGCAGTAATGACGTGGCAGGTGAGCCTTCACTTACCGACATGACCACCAAAGCGATTGATGTACTGGGTAAAAACGAAAATGGCTTTTTCTTAACGGTTGAGTCGGGCCGAATTGACCACGCACATCATGCGGGTAACGCTTACAACGCACTTAACGACACCATTGAATTTGCCAATGCAGTGCAAGCGGCAATCGATAATACCAACCCAGAAGAAACCCTTATTTTAGTGACTGCCGATCACAGTCACGTATTTACTATTGCTGGTTACCCTAAACGCGGTAACCCAATTTTAGGTCAAGTAGTTGCTGTAGGCCAAACAGTGCCAAGCCTTGCTGCCGACGATATGCCATACACCACGGTAGGTTATGCAAACGGACTGGGTTTTAGAGACTTAGGCGATGAAACTAATGCCGATGCAGCGTACTTAAGCGGTCCAGTCGCTGGGCGTGTTGAGCTAAACGGCGTTGATACAACAACCCCTGGTTTTCACCAAGAAACAACCGTACCACTGGGCTCTGAAACGCATGCTGGTGAAGATATTTCATTGCACGCTAAAGGCCCTGGCGCACAACTTGCTCAAGGTGTAATTGAGCAAAACGTTGTATTTCATCTAATTAACCAAGCTCTTGAATTAACTCAGCAATAATGGCGGCGAACATGAAAAAATTAACAGTACTTTCTTTAGCAGTAATGGTCGCGCTAGCGGGTTGTTCAAGTGATGACGATAAAAGTAATAACAACATTATCGCAGTAGACAACGCAATAGCTGTGGGTTCAGCGCAATGTATTAATGGCGGTGTAGAAACGCAAGTGGGCGTAGATACAAACGAAAATGGCGTGCTTGATAGCGACGAAGTTAACTCATCTAACCTAGTGTGTAATGCGCCGGCAACGTCGTTAACTATAGATCAATTAGCTAACCTTACAGGTAACGCATGGTATAGCGACGCGCAAACTAAGTTAGCGGCAACGCAGCAAGCTAATACCGAGGTGGTTACTGAGTCGGTTAAGGCTAAAAACGTGATTTTATTTGTAGGCGACGGCATGGGTATTTCTACCGTTACGGCTGCACGTATTTTAGCTGGCCAGCTTGAGGGCGGCATGGGTGAAGACTATCAACTTAGCTTTGAAACCATGCCTTACTCAGGCTTTGTTAAAACTTATAATGTAGATGCACAAACACCCGACTCTGCAGGCACAATGACGGCTATGGTGTCTGGTGTTAAAACCGATGTAGGCGTCATTGGTGTAGATGAAGATATTGAGCGTGGCAATTGTTCAACCGTTGCCGGTAATGAACTGGTGTCTTCGCTTGAGCTTGCCGAAATTGCAGGTAAAGCAACAGGCCTTATTTCAACGGCGCGCATTACCCATGCAACGCCAGCGGCAACGTATGCTAAATCGGCTGATCGTAACTGGGAAGATAACTCAGATATGCCAGCAGGTTCAGATGCTTGTGAAGACATTGCATCGCAACTTGTTAACTTTGAAGCCAACCTAGAAGCACGCTTTGCCGGTATTGATGTAGATGGCATAGACGTAGTAATGGGGGGCGGTCGTCGTCACTTTTTACCAAAAGATGCCGCGGCTAATTCAAGTGATGCAATGAGCGCGGTTGAAGGGGATCGTACCGATGGCCGTAACTTAGTTACCGAATGGCAAACAACTTACCCTAACGGCAACTACGTAATGGATCAAACTGGTTTTGATGCCATTAGCGACGATGCAACAAAGGTATTTGGCTTATTTAACGAATCCCACATGCAATACGAAGCCGACCGCGCAAACGATGTAGCGGGCGAGCCTTCGCTTTCGCAAATGACCGAAAAAGCAATTAACGTGCTTGATAACAACGATAAGGGCTTTTTCTTATCGGTAGAAGCGGGACGAATAGACCACGCGCACCACGCAGGCAATGCATATAACGCGCTTAACGATACTATTGAATTTGCTAAAGCCGTTAAAGTGGCGATGGACAGTACTAACCCAGAAGAAACATTAATTGTGGTCACAGCCGATCATAGCCATGTGTTTACCATTGCAGGTTATCCTAAGCGTGGTAACCCAATATTGGGTAAAGTGGTTGGTGTAGGCCAAACCGAGCCAAGCCTTGCCGCCGACGATATGCCTTATACCACCGTAGGTTATACCAATGGTTTAGGTTACAGAGACTTAGGCAATGAAACTAATGCTGACGCCTCTTACTTAGCTGGACCTGTTACAGGACGTGTTGATTTAACAAATGTTGATACAACAACACCAGGTTTTCACCAAGAGTCATTAGTACCTCTTAGTTCAGAAACCCACGCGGGTGAAGATGTAGGTGTATACGCAATGGGCCCTGGCGCTCATTTAGTAACAGGCACTAATGAGCAAAGCTTTTTATTCCATGTAATGGACTTTGCCGCAGATTTTGTAAAAGCGGCGGATGAAAAAGTAGCGCAATAAATCAACTAGCTAAACAAACAGCCCGCATTATGTTGCGGGCTTTTTTGTGTCATACAAATGCCATTATTAAGCGTTATTTTAGAGTCATAAAGTAATGTTTAACCAAGAGATTACCCCCAATGAAACAGTTATTATTTATACTTTCAGCACTAGCCAGCACCAGTGCGCTCGCCCAGCAGTGCGACATTGATGCTGCGCAACTAAAAGCCGACTATCAAATTACCAATCAGCATAAATCACAGCAAAGCACTCAGTCACTTACCCTTTGGCGGAACAATCAGCAGGTGGCTCATCAAAGTGAAACACTAACCGAGCTTTGGCAGCAGCTAAGTAATAAACAGCTTCGTCCTATTCGTTACTTTAATGCTGAGCAACGCGGTATTGAGTACCAACCATCGGAGGTACGTGGAGTGCAAAATTGGAGTGCCAAAAGTCAGCTGGTGGATAACCATTTGATTGCAAAAATGACCCTAGTAAGTTCACAAGGTGAGGGTTGTAATGAGGTAAAAAATTACGTGCTTAATGAGGGCGATAACCAATTTAATCTGGCTTTTCTCCCGCAAGCAAAATTAGTTAAAACTTTTAGTGTGACCAATAAAAAAAATGATACTCAAACTTTGCTTAGCTTAAATGATGTAAACAGTGATAAATCAGTAATTAAGGCTCAGTTTGCAAAATGGGATAACTTTCAAACCACCGATTACGCCGATATTGGCGATAATGAAAGCGATCCATTTTTAGCTAAAATGATTAACCTTGGTTTTATAGAGCACGGCGCCACCGGTTTTTATAACCAGCAAGGCGAGGCTATTCAAGGTGGGCATCATCATTAGCGTTTTTTGGCTTAACCGTGTTTTCGGTTAAGCCATTTTCATAGTCTTTGGCATCACAGGTATTTAAGTTTTGCCGTGCTTGTTTGTCTTGTTGTAATACTTGCTTTAAATCTTCCATACGTTGGCGCACAGCCACACCATAACTGGCATCATCACCCCAAAGTTCGGCTAGTTGCAATACCGCAGCACGGTCGTGATCTCTAAATAACTTACCAGCACGCTCAGCATCTTCTTTACTATTACCAAGCAATTGCAATGATTCTATGGCTAAGTTTATGGCTGAGTCGACGGTTTCGCGGTTAAAAGCATCTACTTTTAAATTAAGTAATTGGTATGCATGGCGGCGATCTATGGCGCGCGCTACTATTTTTAATTGGGGATAGTTTTTATGCGCCAGCTTAATAATCTCAATGGTTTTGTCAGGGTTATCAATCGCCACAACCAACATTTGTGCAGTATGTGCGCCTGCGGCTTCAAGCAGTTCTTGGCGTGCCGCATCACCATAAAATACGGTATTACCAAACCGGCGCAGCAGTTCTATTTGACTTGGGCTATGATCAAGTACGGTAATTTCGTAGCCTTGCGCATGTAATAAACGCCCCATTATTTGTCCAAAACGACCGTATCCGGCAATGATCACATGTTTGGCTGTGCTTATTTGTTCTGGTTTATCAAACTCAGGTGCCGTACTGCTATAGCTTCGCTTTTGAATTTGCTCATACAGCATAAGCAGTAAAGGTGCTATTAGCATGGAAACGGCAACCACAAGGGTAACTAAATTAGTTTGCTCTGGGGTTAAAATACTCAAGGTGGTTGTTACACTAAGCAGCACAAAGGCAAACTCGCCGCCCTGAGCAAGGGCTAAGGTAAATAGAAGTTGTTGTTTACGGCTAATATTAAAAGCCATTGCCAAAGCAAATAAAATACAGGCTTTAATGGCAATTAAAAACACCACTAATGCAATCACGATACTGAATTGGTTAAATAGCAATTCAAAATTAATTGATGCGCCAACCGTGATAAAAAATAATCCCAGTAATAAGCCTTTAAAGGGCTCTATATCGGCTTCTAGCTCGTGTCTAAATTCACTTTCGGCCAATACAACACCGGCTAAAAAAGTACCGAGTGCGGGCGATAACCCAATACTTTGCATCACCAGCGAAATAGCCACCACTAAAAACAATGCAAAAATAGTGAATATTTCACGCATGTGGGTTTGTGCTATGTATCTAAATAATGGTGCCGAAACATATTTACCGCCAGCAATGATAGCGGCAATAACAGCAACAGAAACCCCTACTTGCTGCCAAATAGGCCAGCTAGCAATGATGGAGTCGTTAATGTCTTTTGAGTTACCTTGTGGTGCAAAAGCGAGTAATGGAAGTAGCGCTAAAATAGGAATAATCGCAATATCTTGAAACAATAAAACCGAAAATGCATTTTGCCCAGCTTCTTGTTTTAGCCAGCCTTTTTCTTCAAGGCTTTGCAGCACAATAGCAGTTGAAGACAACGCGAGCATTAAACCAATAGCTAAAGCCGTTTGCCAATGCATGGCAAAAAACCAATAACAAAAGGCAAAAATAGCCGCTGCACTTAGTACCACCTGTAATCCGCCAAGCCCTAATATTGAGTGGCGCAGAGTCCACAAACGCGAAGGTTGCAGTTCAAGGCCGACTAAAAATAGCATCATCACTACGCCAAATTCGGCGAAATGCATTACATCGGTTTGATCGCCCACTACCCCTAATGCATAGGGGCCAATGAGTATGCCGGCAATTAAGTAACCCAGTACCGAGCCAAGGCCCACTCGCTTGGCGATAGGCACCGCCACAATAGCCGCAGCTAAGTATATTAACGCTATTTCTAACACATGCTTACCTTATTAACGTTGAGATAATTAGCATGGCTTAGGTACGTTTAAAATACAACGGCTTATGTGGCTCAATGTTGTTATTTATTGTGTGCGCTTTAAAAATGCACACGTAAAGTTATATATTACATATGTTTATAATGGCCAAACGTGGCTCGTCAGACGCTGAATAAAAAATAGTAATAGGCGAATTAAGAGTGTTCTCAACGTTGCTTTCGGTTACCGTCACCTCAAATTTAGCAGTTGCTGGTAGGTCTATAAGCAGCTCGTTATCTAGGTAGGTGCTTCCTGATTTTTGCAAAACGAGTGCCTGAGTTTGGTTAAATTGATATTCAAAACGTTCAGAGGCTAGCAGTGTTTCGGTCATGTTAAAGTTTACGTTAATGGCATCTGGCCCGGTAAACTCAGGACATACAAATACGGTAACCTCCACACTTTGAAATACGGGTAAACTGTTTTGTTCTAAGTCTATCGTAAAGTTATTTTGGGTAATTGCGGGAGAGTTATAGATGGCATTAGCAAGGCGCGGATCGTTGCTGGTTATAGTAATGTTTTCACCTTCAGCTAAATTAAGTGTTTCGTTAAACTGGCCTGCGCTATTTGTAGTGTACAACACATCGTTAATTGTGAGTTTGGCATTACTAATGGCGGTTCGTTGCACGTTGGTAATTTGCCCTTTTATGTTGCCCGTTATTTGCGATGAATCAGTGGCTGTAACTGTAAATTGAATGCTAGCTTGGTAGTTGTCAGCATCAGTCACCGTGAGCGTTAAGGTGTAGTTACCAGTTAGATCAGGTGTTAATTCGGTTATGCTTTGGTTGGTGCTACTTAAACTAGCAGATGAACCTGCTGGTATAGAGAGCTCCCATTCATAGCTAAGCGCGGTGCCCTCTGGATCATAGCTTTGGCTAGCATCAAAGTTAACGGTGCTACCAACGGTGCTGTTGCGAGCTTTATCACCGGTATGCATAATAACGGGCTTGGCGTTTTGTGTAACATTAATAGTGAGTGTTTGTGTGTCTGAAAACTGCTCACCATCATTGGTTTTAAGTGAAACAACAACTTGCCCTTCTGCTGGCGCGCTAAGCGTGGGGGCTGAGCTACTTGTACTGCTTAATACAGCTTGATTTGACGACGAAACTATTTCCCAATGGTAACTTAAAACTGCGCCTTCGGGGTCGTAACTGGCTGAGGCATCTAAAGTAACTTGCTCATTAACATTAATTGAAGACTTGTAACTTACTAGAGTAACTGGTTTTTTATTATCCTTTGTATGCAGCACCGAGGTTACTTGTGGTGAGCTGAGCTCACCGTCAGATACAACTAGGGTAACAACGTAATCGCCTTCAACATCAGCAGTAAGCGAAGGGGTAGCCGATGTGCTTTGCTGTAATTGCGCAGTGCTACTTTCAGGTTTTGCTTGCAGTTGCCAGTTGTAAATTAGAGGGTCGCTATCGGGGTCGCTACATTGTAGGCATTGTAGGGTAGTTAATGTATTTAAGGTTATATCAGTTTGCTCTGCAAGAACGGCAATAGGCGCTTTGTTTTCGGTGGTAACGCTTAAGGTTACTTGCGCGGTATCACTTAGATTACCTTCATCGGTTACGCTTAGGGAAATTGTGTACTCACCCAATTCATTCGATGCAAAGCCTGCATTTTTGGCAATTGCATTCGATAAGCTTGGGTCGCTGTTCTCAGGCTTAGAGGTTATTGCCCATTGATAACTTAGCGTGTCGTTTGTATCTGGATCGGTACTTTGCTCACCATTTAATGTTACGAGTTGGTTGGGTGAAAGTGTACTGTTTTGAACTGAAATAACAGCGTTTGGCGCAGAATTTACAGCAAGCTGCTCACTTTTTATAAGTACGTTACTATTAGCGGTATCACCAATTGAGTTAGTAATAGTTAATTTAACGCTGTATTCGCCTACTTTATCAGCAACAAATTGGCTGTTAACGCGGGTGCTATTTTCAAGTTGTGCAGCGCTTGATGTAGGTGTTTTGATAAATTGCCATTGGTAGCTATTAATAACTGCATTAGTGGTGGAGCTCTGTGCTGCAGTTAATTTAACTACATCACCTTGTTTTACAGTTTGTGTGCTGCCTGCATTTGCAATGAGTTGCGCGTTTGAGGTGACGGTAATTTGTTTGCTTACTACCGAGCTTGAAATTTTGCCGTCGTTCACAACCAGCTTTAAGGTGTAACTTTGTGCTTGTGCTACCGAAAACGTCACAGTGCGTTGGTTGTTAGTATTAAGCGGTATGTTTTGTTGCTCGTCTGCGCTAAGGAGTTGCCACTGGTATGTGAGTGTATCGCCGTCAGGATCGCTACTATTTGCAGCACTAAAAGTAATGGGTGTATTGGTTTTATATTCTGATTGTTCAGTGCCAATAACAGCCACTGGTTGTGCATTTGTGCTAACTGGGGGAGTGACTTGCTTAGTTTCAGAGCTGCCTGAGCCGCCACACCCGAGAAGTGTGAGTAAAGTGGGTAATATAATTAAAAGTATCCGTTTCATATTAATATCCTTATAAAATTGATATTAATATGTACCTAAAAAAGAAATAAAGCAAAAAAAACAAAGTTTTTTGTCGCTCTTTAGTGATTTGGTTTTTAGTTACTGATTTAGTTAAGTAAGCGCGCTTATTACGTGTAAAAAATCAACCGAAAACCCACTTAAGTGAACGCATTACTGTTATGGTATCGTTTATATATCGAGCCATATTTTTATTACAGGAATAACCTTTTCTTTATGATTTCGCTAAATAATGTGTTTTTTACTCGCCAGGATGGTGGCTTGAAACGACAAATAATTAATGACTTATCGTTAACTATTTTGCCTGCGGCGCACATTGCCTTACTAGGTGATAGTGGCTCGGGCAAAACAACATTATTAAATTTATTAGCCGGTTTACTGTCTCCAGATGCAGGAACTGTTACGGTTAATGAGCAAAAAATTAGTGAATTGAGTGCCAATGAACTTGCGCTTTATCGGCGTAAAATAGGGATTATTTTTCAGCACTATCAATTGCTCAGTCCATTAAATGTGAAAGACAATATGTGTTTTCAAGCAAGGCTTAATGGGTTATCGCCTAGCGACGATGAAGTAAATACGATGGCTAAAAAACTGGGGTTAGAAGGCAAGCTTAAAGCAATGCCTGAGCAACTTTCAGGTGGGGAGCAGCAACGAGTGGGCATAGGCCGTGCGTTATTAAATAAGCCTAAGCTGTTATTGGCTGATGAACCTACGGGTAACCTTGATGCCGCTCGCTCACTCGATATCGTTACGCTACTAAAAAGCCTGTGCGAAGAGCAACAAATAATACTTATTATGGTCACTCATAGTCAGCGATTGGCCGATCAGTTTTCTACGCAATTGTTTTTAAAAGATGGCCAAATTAATGGCTGAACTTAAACTTATTTTAATAACGTATATGCAGTTTTATCGCCGCCATGTAGGGCTGTTATTACTGTTTTTTATTGGCTTTAGTTTGGGCGCGGCGCTACTTACTGCAATACAGGGCTTAAATTTAGAGGCCGGTAAACGCTATCAACAAACTACGGCGTTAATTGCAAACCCAGTGACGCATTTTGTACGCCCAGTGCTAGGTGAAAACAGGTTGCCCAACAGTATGTGGTCGCGTATTAGGGCGGCTGGCTTTAAGCAGGTTCAACCGGTTTTAGAGGGCGTAATTGAAACCAATAAGCAGCAAAAACTCGCACTTAGAGGTGTCAATTTATTACAGTGGCTTACAGAAAATACCGGCGGCTCAGCATCAACAACCAACAATCGTTATTCTGGGTTTGAACAGTTACTAAATACTGTTTATATCGACCCTAAATTAATGCAGCGGCTAAATTTAAAAAACAGCCGTATTAATATAAACATGGGCGATGCCACTGTTACTTTAGCAGTAAGCGAATTACAAGGTTTAGGCATGACCATGCTGGTGGATATTAGCCTTGCCGACAAGTTACTGCGCGCAAATGGGGCAATTAATTACCTTGAAGTAAGTGGCTTAAATAACAAACAAGCAGCCCAGTTAAACTTATTGTTAGGCGAGCAAGCACGGCTTGAAGCTGCGCAAGAGCAAGCTTTTGATGCGCTCTCTGAAGCTTTTTTCTTTAATTTACAAGCGCTGGCTTTGTTAGGTTATGTGGTGGGTGCGTTTTTAAGTTTTAATGCAATTAAGCTGGCGTACAATGCGCGTGCTCACTTGCAGCAGCAAATGTGGGTGCTGGGTTGTCAAAGGTCAGTGTTAACTAAGGCGCTGGTTATTGAATTAACGGTGCTTAGTTTTTTTGCTGCGTTATTAGGTGCGTTATTAGGCGCGGCACTGGCAAATGCCTTAGTTATGGATGTATCGGCGACTCTTCGAGGGCTTTACCAGCTAGATAGAAGCTTTGTAGTAAGCCTTGATAGCAGCATGATTGCTAACGGCTTTACACTTAATGTTGTTGTTTTGTTGGGGTTTTTGGCCAGCCAATCGGCTCGATTAAGTACTTTTTTTGCGCGTATTAAATGGCTAATGTTTGCGTTAGCTATTTTTGCAGCCAGCTACTTAGCGTTAACGGCAAATACCAAAATAAGTGCCTTATTGCTGTGTGTTTATGTGCTACTCCTCTTTTTTGTAATTACGCCACCGGTAGTTAAAGCCGTTTTTAAACTGCCATGGCCAACACAAAACCCCATTATTCACTGGTTAAAAGCAGACAGTCTAGTGCAGTTACCTGCATTACTAAGCTCTGTACTCGCTATTTTAATGGCAATGGGTGCAGCCGTAGGTATGCAAATTATGGTTGGCAGTTTTAGCGACACCTTAGATACACACCTTGAAAAACGTCTAAGCGCCGATTTATACGTAAGGCCCGATCAAAACATTCAAGCGTTAGGAGCTAAGTTGCGTGAACTCCCAGAGGTCGAAAAAGTAGGCGTATATTGGTCAGCTAACAGTGAGCTTAAAACACCTAAAAATACGATAGCTGTTGATGTTATGGCATTTGGTGTAACGGCCAGCTACAACCAACACCTTACTTTGTTAAACAATAATGCACCTACATCTGCAGTATTTGAAAAAAACAAAAACGGGGTGCTGGGTTGCTTAGTGAACGAACCCGCCTTGCTGCAGTACTCGCTTAAAGTAGGTGATGTAATAACCCTAAAACAGCATATTAATACACTAATGTGCCAAGTACGCGCTGCCTATTTTGATTACGGCGAGCAAGGGTTAAATGTAGTTGTCACTACAACAGCATTATTGGATCGTAGCTTAAACTATACCGAGTATGGTTTATCGCTTTGGTTAAAGCCCAATAGTGACGTTGACGCCATGGCCGAATATATTCAAAAGCAGCACCAATTAGATAGCCAACAAGTCATTGCTAATCAGCAGTTTAAACGTTTTGCAAAACAGCTATTTGGTAAAACTTTTTATGTTACTCAGGCGCTTAATATATTTATTATACTGATTGCATTATTTGGCATGTGGGTAAGCTTTTTAACTTTAGGACGCGGGCAATTACAGCCTATGGCGGTATTACAAACGCTGGGTGTCACCCAACAGCAATTATTGGGAGCAAAAGTACTGCAAGCTGCACTTATTATTTTAACCACCTTGTTATTAGCTATACCACTGGGGCTTAGCCTTGGATGGGTACTATTAACTTACGTCATGCCAATTGCCTTTGGTTGGACCATGGCCATGACCGTTAATTGGCTACAGTTAGGTGGCTTTACGGTGCTTATGTTTATGTTAGCTTTATTTGTGAGCGCGTTACCGCTAATAAAATTAACGCGAAGCGCCGTTGCCGATAATGTTGCCAAGCTATAGGACTTATATGAATAGACTAAAAGCAGCCGTTACCTTTATTTTTATTGGCGCATTAAGCGCGTGCCAGCCCGAAGCAGAGCAAGTAAATCAAAATAAACCAATACATAGCGGGTTTGCACAACAATTTGGTGAGCCTGTAAGTAAACGCCAAGGGCTGAGCTTTCCACGTGATCATGGGGCGCATCATCAACAAGGAATTGAATGG
Organism: Pseudoalteromonas sp. RW-H-Ap-1; assembly: GCF_048318575.1. Taxonomy (GTDB): domain Bacteria; phylum Pseudomonadota; class Gammaproteobacteria; order Enterobacterales; family Alteromonadaceae; genus Pseudoalteromonas. Next base: position 3,240,320 of record NZ_CP166996.1, on the reverse strand, counting down.
TGGTACGTAACTGCCAATTTAAAGGCAGATAATGGCGACACCTTTGGTGTGCAATGGACTTTATTTAGGCTCTCGGTTGATGAGCAAAGCACACAAACAGAACCATCACCTTGGTGGAATGGGCAGCTTTACTTTGCTCACTTTGCAATACAAACCGATTCACAGCATCAAGCGTTCGAAAAATATGGCCGATCGGGACAAGTAAATATAACAGCGCAGCCATTTGAAGCTCGCCTAGATGATTGGCAGCTAGCAAGTAAGGAGGCAACATTTTTACCGCTTAGCTTAAAGGCGCAGCAGGAAAATTACAGTGCTAACCTAGTGCTGGCCAATAGCCCACTTGTGAAACATGGCGAGCAAGGTTATAGCCAAAAAACTCACCAGGGGCATGCCTCTTACTATTATAGTTATCCGTTTTTACACGCCCAAGGCGACATCACATTTGCGGGTAAAACTTTTAAAGTAATTGGAGATGCTTGGTTAGACAGAGAATGGTCTTCGGCGCTAATCGATCCTACCCAAAATGGTTGGGACTGGTTTAGCATTCAGGCTAATGATAAAAAACAGGGGGGCTTAATGGCATTTTGTATTCGTAATGGTCAACAAAGTTATGATTACTGCAGTGCATCGCACATTACGCAAAATGGAATTGTGCGCGCTATTACAAATGACGAGGTGACCTTACAGGTACTAAAAACATCTGAGCTTACAACCCAATCGGCGCAAAGTAGTAAAACCTACCCAGTTAAATGGCACCTCAAGGTTAAAGGGTTTGAACCTATTATAATCGAAGCACGTAACCCCGATTCACGAAATCAATTAAGCATTCCCTACTGGGAGGGGCGAATTAAAACCCAAGGCGGTTTTAAAGGTAAAGGTTATGCAGAGTTAGTTGGCTATTAGCGGGCTATAAAGTGGTTTTCAAAAAATGCACTTAAACCAAGGTTAAGTGCATTTTTATTAAGGGCTCAGTATATTAACCTGAACTCTGGATAATAAATCTATCTCAAGCAGCTATTTTGAGCGCTAACTGCGTTGAATTTACTTGCAATATACTAGCTATTGACGCGTAATTTCGCCTTGTTTTCACTGAAAATCTCTGGCTAGAGAAGACAAACATAAATATTATTTTGATTCAATATGTTAGTAAATCTCTTAACCAGAGTTCAGGTTATATTAGTCTAGCTTTACTGAACCAGAGATATTATCGATGCTAACATCGCCAGAGCCTGCTTCTGTAATTGTTAGCCCTTTAGCATGATTAACGCGAATATCGCCAGAGCCATCTTCAATGGTAACACTTGCATCAACATGTTCAATGGTTAAGTCGCCCGAGTTATCTTCAACGTCTACAGCGCCATTAATATGTTGTATTGCTATGCTTCCCGACCCGTCTTCAACAGTTAATGTACCGCGTACATTGCTTACATTCATATCGCCTGAGCCATCATCAATATTTGCATTGCCATTAACGTTATTAATAGTAATGCTGCCCGAACCATCGTTAAGATCTAGATTGCCAGTGATGCTTTGAAGAGAAATATCGCCCGAGCCGTCGTCTATGTTTAGGTTTTTAGCGCCATTGATTGATAAGCTGCCAGAGCCATCTTTTACATCAATATTATTTTTCATGGCGTTAATAGTGATGTCGCCTGAGCCATCATCAATATCTAGCTCAAGATTGTTAGGGACGGTGACCACTAAATTAATGCTTGGCGATTGGCCGCTGTAAAAGCTAATACCATTATTACTTGTATTTTGGGCAACAAGCTTTGCTTTAGTGCCACTTTGATCGAGTGTGAGTTCGTATTCGTCGTCAATATCGGCTGTGTAAATAGTGGCGTCAACATTAATACTGGTTGCTGTTGATGAGCCCATTATTTTAAGTGAGCCTGCGCCGCTTAGTACGTCTAGGTATTCAAGATTATTGCTAGGTAGTGTTAGTTGTTGTGTTTGTTTTACCGACGCAACGCTTGGTGAAATATGAAACACGCAGCCACTTAATAATAAAATACCGCTAATTAGTGAAAGTGGTTTAGCAATGGTAGATACAGTTGATGAGCTCATGGTTAGTCCTTTTAATGTGATGTTATTATTTAATATAACAAGACTAGAGCAAAAATGGGGCCTAAATTTAAGTGTTTGTTTTATAATGAATTTAGTTTTTTGTTGAAAATTAAAAGACTAATTAGTGGTTAAAATTACTAATTATTAATAAAAAGGATGCATAAAGCATCCTTTTCGTTTTAACCGCCAGTTTTAATTAAAAACTGTAGGTAATATTACCGTATAAAAAGCGACCATCTAAACTGTATGGTGCATACGGTGTGTATGGAAATATTTGGCTAAAGGTAGAGTAACCAATATTATCGACCGTGGCTTGCGGGTATTGGTCAAATAAGTTGTTGGCACCGAGTGCAAATTTCCACTCATCGTTAGGGCGATACGCAACTTCTAAATCGGTTATCCATTTAGCGTCTAGGTATTCATCGCGATCGGCGGTAGTAGAAATATCGGCAACTTCACCATAACGTGTTGCACGCAAAGTTGTTTGCCATTCGTTAAAGTTCCACACTGCCGATAGGTTTAACTTGTTGTCTGGAGTACCTTCTTCAAAGCGACCTACTTCACGGCGTGCAAATACAACATAGTCGTCACCTAATGAGTTTAATTGCTCAGGGTTATCGTCAACGTGTGTCACTTCGGTGTCGTTAAAGTTAGCTGCCGCGTTTAGGCGCACGTCGCCAAAGTTATCTAACTGTAGTAGGTAAGTTGCAACAATGTCTACGCCTTGCGTGCGTGAGTCGATGGCGTTGGTAAAGTATCGTACGCTTTCGGTATTTAACTCACCAGCATCCGTTAAAATTTGTTGTACTGCGGCACCGCTTAAGTTTTCAGAGAGCACAATACGGTCATCAATATCAATACGGTAGGCGTCAACCGTTAAGCTAAAGTTACCTTGGGTGTATACAAAGCCAGCTGTTAAATTAACTGAGTCTTCAGCGTCTAACTGTTTTGCGCCAAGGGCTTGTGCTGCTGGTGCATCTGTTGGGAATAGGCCTACTTCAAACGCTTGGTTGTTCTCAAGTACTGTAGAAATTTGACGGTACGAGCTCTGTGCAAGCGATGGCGCACGGAAACCTGTGCTAATTGCCCCACGTAGTGATAGGTTTTCGTTAACGCTGTAACGTGTTGCAAGCTTTGAGGTAAAGGTGTTGCCGAAGTCGCTGTAATCTTCGTAGCGGCTAGCTAAAACCATGTTCCAGTTTTCGGTTAGGTAGGTGTCAAACTCAACAAATAGTGCAACGTTATGACGGCTTTCATCAGTAACGCTTTCTGGGCCAAAACCCGAAAGTACTTGTGCGCCACCGGCTGCAATTGGGTTACCGCTACTATCAAGTGCAGTAATGTATGAGGCTTCTTCACCTTGTTCTATTTTATAGCTTTCGTGGCGGTATTCAGCACCTAGAGTAAAAAATACGTCGTCAGGTAACCCTAAATCAAGGATTGTGCTGGCATCACCATTGACTATAAATTGGTCATAAACTAATGCGCCGTTATCAAATTCGGTGGGGCTGGTGGCGCCTAAAGACGTATTTAAGCTATTTACAACACCAAATGCAAAGTCATTACGGCCGTAGTTGGTACTTACGTCCCATGTCCAGTCACCCGTTTCACCTTCTAAGCCTAGGGCTAATGAGTAGTCTTCAACATCGGTTTCAATTTGCGGTAAAAAGCCATCTGGGTAGAGTGCTAATACGTTACGGCTGTCTTGTGCACGGCGGTAAAAGCCACCTGAGTTACCTTCTCGTTTTGAGTAGCTACCAAAAGAATACAGGTTTAGGCTGTTATCTAGCTCGTAACCCATATTGTAAAATAAAGCGTAATCTTCAAGGTCTGCTTTACCAAAGCGATGGTTGTAACGGTCAATAGTAAATTCGCGCTGGTCTAGGCTGCCATCGTCAAGGCGGCTGTATTGTTCACGAGGGTCAAAACCAGAGCGTTGTGTTGGGCTGTTATCGCGGTATTCAATCGATACATTTACAAACCCGCTGTCAGATAATGCAAAGCCAGAGTTAGCGCTAATAGTGCGCGTTGCACCATCGCTAATTTCGCGGTCATCACCTAGGTTAAATGCAAGATCGCCGTTTGCATCTGCGTAGGCGCTTTCTAAGTTAGGTGCGCCCGCCATTTGTGTGTCGTATTCACCATAGGTTACGCTTACACTGCCGCCTTCAGAGGCGTCTTTTAAAACAATATTAATCACCCCGGCAATGGCATCTGAGCCGTATTGCGCTGCGGCACCATCGCGTAGTACTTCTACGCGCTTAATGGCTGATGTAGGGATCATGTTTAAATCTACCGCGGTAGAGCCTCTGCCTACAACACCTGCTAAGTTTAAAAGCGCACCAGAGTGACGACGCTTACCATTGATAAGCACTAAAGTGTGATCGGGCGCTAAGCCGCGCAGTACAGCAGGTTTTGCGTGGTCTGTTCCATCACCTAAAGTGGCGCTTGGAAAGTTAAAGCTGGGTACTTGGTTAGCAAGAACCTGGCTGATTTCAAGTTGACCTGTGCTTGCCATGTCGCTGCTAGTAATAATATCTACTGGCACTGAGCTTTGTGCAATACTTCGCAAACTACGGCGAGTACCAGTTACTGAGATTACTTCGATGTTCTCTTGTGCTTGGGTATCTTGTTCTGCCGCATTAGCTGTAACAAAAGAACCGCCAAGTGCAGAGGTTACGGCCAAGCTAAGTGCTAATTTATTAGCTGATAAACGCTTAAAAGTCATGAATGTTCCTTAAGAACGTCGTTGTTTTGGTGAGTTTGAAAAAGGAGCGAATCATATAGAAGCGCTCAACTACGTGCAAAGATAAAAACCATCTATGTTATTCACGTTTTTAATAAGTAAGGCCACTGTTTACGTACGTTATAGACGATTAGATCGTTACTGTTGTAATCTTGTAGCGAATGGTGACGAAATCAATAAAAGTAAAAGAGAGATTGCAAAAAAAGTGATAGGCAGAAAAAAGCCAAGTTAAAAACTTGGCTTAAAAATACGTTTAAATAAGTGCCTAAATAATTACTCAGGCGCTACTTCAAGCGTTGTAAATAAAGCATAACGACCCGAATCTACGCCTTTTTCCTTCACATCAACTTCGGTTGCGGTTTCTATTAAATAAACACCAGGTGCGTTCCATGTTGTTGTAAAAAAGCCGTTTTTACCGGTGGTTACTTTTACTTCGCCACGTTCGTTACGGTAGCGAGTATCGCCTCTTAAAATATTAACTTCAATGCCTTCGCCTGCTGGTTTTCCGTCTTGTAGTAATTGAAAACGCGCTTGCTCACCAACAAATAAGTCATTTGGGTGTGTAGGGCCACTTAGCTCTAAGCCTAAACCTAACAGGGCTGGCTTAGATGTACCGTTGCGGCTTACAAAGGTATCTACTGTTGAAATAACTTTAGTGGTGCGCACGCCTTGAGCGTTGCTAGGTAATTTAGCATCTGTTTTTTTACCAAATACACGTTTGCGTTTACCCTCATCATCTTTATAGAAGGTCATGTACATAGGCTTCTGCGTCATAGCAATGTGGTAAGTGCCTTCTTCTTTGAGGCTTACTGCTGCTGAGCTCTTGCGCTTTAAGTAATAAGCACGAATGGTTTCAGATACTTTCTCGCCGTTTGGTGCAAGTGCCATTAATAATGTGTCGTCGTACTCTGCGCCTTTTTCTTTTGGCTTAAAGGCTTTATCTGGTGCAAACATTTCGTTAGAAATACTCGCATCAATCATAACGTAATGCGCTTTATCGCCAGAAAGCGAAGTGTGCGAAGGTAGTAACCAACGGGCATGTGCGCTTGCCGCTGTTGAGACTAGCGCCGATAAACTCAGTGCGCCTATTAATGCAATTTTTGATAAATTAACGTTCATTATTTTTCCTTTAAATTTGAATGATAAGTAGGGGCTACCTAGCGCTTACAGTGACAAAGCTGGTTGTAAATTCGTTTTTACCTTCAATAGTTATTTTCTCTGATTGGGTTAAATCAAGCTCAATACGGCTATAATCACGCCCACCTTCTTCGCGAACAACTTCAATATTAAGTAGATATTTGCCGGGCTGTACGGGGTTACCACCTAGATCCTTGCCATCCCAGCTAATTGTGTATGTGCCGGCACGTTTGGTTGCGCCGCTGACACCATCAAACTGAGCATTACTTTTACCGGCTTTGCGCCACCATTGACGTAGGTCTTTAAACCATTCCGCTTTTTGTACCCAAAGCGCTAATGTTGTGACGTGTTTACGCTCTGGCGTTTCCAGCCATACAGCAACATAAGGTCGGTGGTAAGGTTGCACGTTTAAATCGGCGAGGGTTAATTCAACTTCTAACCTTGACGATTGTGCATGAGCATTAATTTGAAATAGCGCGGCGACTAACAGCGTGATGCTTAGCCATGGTTTAATTTTAAACATTAAGACACTCCTTTTATTTGTGGCACCCAACACAGGTAAATAACGATAGGTGTTGCTACACCTAATGCGGTTATCCATATTCCTGCTAAGCGTTTTTTTCTATTTTGAAATAAAATAATCATGCCGGTGATGGCAAATAGGATCATCAGCACTGCTGATATATCAATAACCCAGCTCCATACATCACCGCTGTAACGGCCTTTATGTAAGTCGCCAATTACACTTAAAAATCCCCCGGTTTGATAATCGAGTAACAATTCGCCACTAATAAAATCAAACTCTGCGTAGGCGTAGCCTGCAGGTAATGGGTAGTCGAGCATGACCAGTGAATCTTGCTTTTCCCACTCAATGCTTTTTACTTTATTCAGCCCATACTGTTTGTCGAGGTAAGCTTCTATTTGGGGATAAATAGCAGGTAGGGTGTTTAATTGTGTTTGTGCTTTTGTAAGTAGTTCAGCTGGAATTGCTGCGGTAATTTGGCCGTTGTTTTTATCGTTTTTTAACCAGTCAACGTGGTTTAGCACTATGCCGCTTACACAAAATAAAATAAGTAGAAAAAACAAAGCGGTAGAAATATAGATATGTAAAGCACGACTCGTACTATATAAAGCGCGTTTATTAACAAAGGGCATAAAAGGTGCAAATTTAATTAATTTGTACGGATGATAATGATTTGCATTAGCTGTTACAAATTTATTTACTAAACTTTACACTTTATTTTGCTTATACAGACCCTAGTTTTTAGGTGGAGCTGAGGGCTTAGAAATTAGGTAAGTTAAAACCAGCACTTCAACAACAGCAACTAGGGCAATAACCCAAGCTGGAGGGCTGCTGTATAATAAAAATATAAAGCCTATTAGCATACCTAGACCCGCAGCATATTTTGCCTTTACAGGAACTACTTGATGAGCGCGCCAATGTTGTAATGTTGTGCCAAAGCGAGGGTGGTTTAATAGCCAAGATTCAAGCGCGCTAGATGAGCGAGCAAAACAGGCTAAGGCTAAAATTAAAAACGGCGTGGTTGGCATAACGGGTAGGACAACACCAATAATGCCGAGTAATACACACAGTAACCCCAGCAATTTAAAGCCGATATTTTTATAATAAATAAAAACGTTTTTTATGTCCACGCCAGCTCTATTTAATAAATTAAACGGTAAAAGGTAAGTTAATTACAGGATAAAATGAAACTTAAATGGCTTAGTTACATGTTATCAACTAAGTCATTTAAGGCGATAAAAGGGGTTTTATTATTTTTATACTGCGTTTTATTCTTTAGGAGTTTGAAACAGTGCGCCGACTTCTAAAAGCGGGGAAGCGTCTAGCTTATCAGCATCCATCATTGCGGCAATACGTTGCATTGATGAAAGGAGTAAACTCTGTTCCCATTCAGCAAGTGCTGAAAATTTTTCGATAAAATGCTCTTGTAATGGCTGAGGTGCTTTTTCGAGTAGTTCCTTACCTTGTTCGGTAAGATATAAGCTGACTCGGCGCTTATCCATTTGACTGCGAACACGTGTTACTAAGTTTTTGCTCTCTATTCGGTCAAGAATATTAGTAACCGTTGCTGGGCTTAAGTTGACGTTTTGCGCAATACGACTGGCGGTAATACCATCAGTTTGAGACACTTCCTGCATAATAAGCAGTTGAGGCCCTGTTAAGCCCGCTGTTTTATTAAGCTGCTTTGAATGTAAGTCAATCGCACGGATCACCTTGCGTAAAGAAACTAGTAACTCGTCATATTTTTGCATTTGTTTGTCTCATGGAAGGCGAATGATTTGCCGTAATCATGAAATGTTACACATCAAATAAATTGAATTCAAATGATATATGTTATTTTAGCCCGCTATTATCAGTTTTTATTGGTTTTTATTAATTTGAGCAGTAATTAAAATAGCATTTATTATCTTTATTTTATTAAATGTTTATAACATTCTATTTGTGAACCTTCCCTAGGATGAAAGGCAGAGTTGTAAAGCTTTAGTCGTAATTTTACCGTTGATGTGGCATAAGAATATAGTAACTAACTCAATTTAAATAACTATTCTATGTAGCTTATGCTTTAAGCATGCATTATTGTTTGTGTACAAGTAACCTGTACTCAGGTTAAGTATTAAAAATTAGTCTCAGTGTTAAAGGAAATAAAATGCAATTATCACCCTCAGTATGTATTGAGCGTACACATAGCGGTTTAGAATTTATTAGTATTAATAGTCGCCACTGTGAGGCGAAAATATTTTTACAAGGTGGGCAAATAACTGAGTTTACACCCAAAGATAAATTGCCATTATTGTGGGTGTCTGGGGATGAAACCTTTAGCGAAGGGAAAAGCATTCGTGGCGGCATTCCTATTTGCTGGCCTTGGTTTGGTCAACATGAAAATACAGACTTCCCAGCGCATGGCTTTGCTCGCACACTCGTATGGCAAGCTGATGAAGTGCATGAAACCGAGGGTGAGGTTACGGTTAGCCTAAAATTACCCATGAGGCAGGTAGACTCTACCTTTTGGCCGCATCAATCTTCTTTACGGGTTGAGTTTATTTTATCTGAGCAATTAGAGGTGCGTTTAACCACCTGTAATTTAGGCAATGTACCATTTAGTTATACACAAGCGCTGCATACTTACTTTCCAACACAAGATATCAACAATACTCGTGTGACAGGGCTGCAAGGGGCGCAATACATAGAATTTGGCCAAGGTCCTCATCAGCAACATGATGTGGTCGACTTTTCCCGTGAAACCGATATGGTTTATACCCAAGCCGCAGCAGTTCAAACAATTGATACTCCCCAAGGGATGATCAGTGTTAGCAGAGAAAACTCGCGCTCGTGCGTGTTATGGAATCCATGGATTGAAAAATCAAAGCGACTATCAAATTTTGCCGATGATGATTATAAAAGTATGTTATGCCTAGAGGCTGCGAATGTGCTTGAAGATGCGGTTACGCTTGAGCCAAAACAAAGTCATACCTTAGTGACAACAATAAAGTGGCTTGGCTAAGTCCAATGGAGCAAAGTGTGTTTACTAATCAACAAATAACCGACCTACCGCAACATAAAAGCATAAAGTTTGAACCGCTTGCCGATAAAGCATTATTGCATGCACAGTTGAATTGGTTGTTATTTTTTATCCCTTTTTGCTTAGTGCTAGCGGCTGTTTGTTATTTCAATACAGATTTTGCAGCCATGGCGCAAGGTTACTTATTGGTTGCTGTTCCGCTATTAATTTTACTTTGTATGTTATACAGCGTGTTCAGTATTAAATTACAAGGCAGTGCATTACGTACCCACGATATAGCGTTTAAAAAGGGTATTATTTGGCAACAGGTAACAATTTTACCGTTAGCGCGTGTGCAGCATATTGAAATACATCGTGGGCCAATAGAGCGAAAACTGGGTTTAGCCAGTTTAAGGCTTTACAGCGCAGGTGGTATGAGTGCTGATTTACAAATTAGCGGCCTGACCCACGAAAAGTGCAAAAATATTCGTCAATTTGTACAAAGCTATCGCCACGATGAAGCCACAAGCGAGGCTACTGCCAGTGAGTGTTGATGCTACACAAATAACGTCATCTTCACTTAATTGGCAAAAAGTCTCGCCTTGGGCACTGGCTTATTTTGTGATGCATTTTAGTGTGCGGTTTATCAAAGATGGCTTATTTAATTTACTGCCCGTGTTGGTGGTTTTTGTTACCCAAGTAGAAAATAAACTATTTTGGGGGCAAGTTGGGCTCGCGATTGCTTTGACTTTATTGCTTGCCTATTGTTTTTTATATTATCGCAGTTTTCGTTTTTGTATTACTGACGAGTATGAAATTTTACTAAATAAAGGCGTATTTAAAAAAGAGCGACTCACCTTAAAGTTTTCTCGGGTGCAAAATGTAAACATAGCAGAACCCTTTTATTTTACTCCAGTAGGCTTAGTTAATTGCATTTTTGATGCTGCCGGCAGTGTTGCCCAAGAAGCTGTATTGCCTGGAGTAACCAGTGATTATGCCAAGCAAATGCGCAAACAGGTATTTGACTATAAAGCGCAGCAGCAACCATCAACCGAGGAGGCTAATACAGCGCAGCCTCATGCTGAAAATCAGAATGAAAATAGTTTATTCATTTCAAATAAAGAAATAGCTAAGTTTGGTTTAATGTCGAACATGGCCATTTTAGCGCTTGCGGCCATTGCTCCCTTTATGAATGTGGCTATCGATTTTTTAGAGCAGAAGTTTATAACAAAAATAGAGGGTTTTTATCAGCAAGAGCTCGGTATGATGGCTAATGCAGCGGTATTTGCGGTTATTACTTTAATTATTGTGTTGGTATTTATTGCGGTGTTTTTATCGGTGACTATGTCGCTCATTCGGTTCTATAATTATCAGCTTTATTTTAAAAATAAAAAATTTAAACGTATTGCAGGGCTGTTAGAACGCCATCAACTATCAATTAGTTTAGATAAAGTACAATCTATAGTTATTAAGCAAAACCTAGTTGCCAGGCTATTAAAGCGCTTTACAGTGGAATGTTTGCAAGCCAGCAGCGGCGGTGCTGCAAATATGGCGAAAAAGAATAAACAAACCTTAGTGTTACCTGTGCTCACGCAGGAGCAAGTTGATAATGTGTGTCAGTGGATTTATCCGTGGTTTAACAGTAAAAAGTTGGCATTCAAAGCAGTAGAAAGGGCGTTGCTATATAAAAATATGGTGTTTTATGCCTTGCTACCGAGCGTTGCTTCTGGGTTTTTAGTTAGCTTTATGCAACTTAATATATTAATTTCATTAGCATTATTTTTGGTATTAGCCGCGTTAGTGTTTTTATCATATAAACGTTATGGGTATTACCTTCATCAACAAGATGGGCGTTTTTATATGGTGGTGCGCAAAGGTATGATTGGCGTGCATTACCGGGTATTTGAGCTGTACAAAGCACAAAGCGCTCGCAGTGTGAGCACCTTTTTTATGCGTCGCTCTGGCTTAAAAAGCCTGTATATACAACTTGCTGCAGGTGGCGCGTATGTTCCGTATTTAAAACAACAAGATGCTGACTTTATTATTGATTTTACGCTTATGCAGGCCGAGTCAGACTCCCGTAGTTGGATGTAATTTCCTTCGTTGTAAATAATTAGCGTTCAGGTTAAATAGTGAAGCAGGTGTAAATACACATTTGCACATGCTTTATTACAGTCCGCCCCAAGCTTGAATGAATTTTTGGGATTACCCAATTATCTTGAATGCTCTGAGGTTTGAGCCGATCTTCATCATATATTTTCTTTCAGGCTCTTTCAATCGCGTCATTAATGAGGCATTTATATCGCATTATCTTGTGCGCCATTTATAAATAATTGAGTTTCCCATACCATCTTCACGGTATATACACTGCTTTAGGCTTGCTTCAAAATGGTGAGGCTTTAACTGTCAATAAGATGTTCTTTTGCATAGCTTTATGCCGTGTTTACAAGAGGATAAAATTCTACATTGATTTCTATTATTTCTTGAGGAATCACTCTGGGAGCGACTCTAATTAGTTTTAATATAAAGGGGGAGTATTTTCGGTAATCGTTTTCTGCGAGGATCGAGGTTTGCTATCCCCAAGTTTGGATTAAATAAAGCATCAACTTGCCGTTAAATAAAACGTAAGAAGATAAAAATTTAAATTATTATCTTCTTAGTAAATTAGCCCGGTGTTTATAGTGTTTTTTGAAACCATGTATTGTCATCTATCCGTAAAAACACAGCGGAAGTTTCATTAGAGGCTAATAAAATACCATTAGGAAAACTAGTAACTCGAAACTTAAAATCTTCTGATTGCATTAACGAAAGTACAGCAATATATAAGTTATCTGTTGATTTTATATCTTTTTCATTTGACTCGAGTAATGTTAATACCATATCAAATGCTTCTTCCAAAGCTAAGTTTGACTCGATTTTGGCAGAGGAGATTGCTTCAGCACCTCGACAGTCACTAAAAATAGATGTACTACCAAATTGACTTTCTTCATTACATTGCTTAGCGTTAGCACCACAGCTGAGTGCAGTTGTACATAAAAGCAATATTATTTTCCACCTTCCTCTAACGTGCATAATCTACCTCTACTCTCCAACCTTTCCACTCAGCAAAAATGATTTCTAACATTCGAGGTGATTGGCTGAAATTATCTAAAATTGAATGAAGATCCCACATTGTTTTTATTTGAGTTGCGGTTGAGTAGCTAGAGAGTAATAAGCTGGAGCCTTTAGGTTGAGGGATCTTAGAAACTCAGTCTGCTGTTAAACCAGAAACTGCGACAGGGCTCGTTGGATCAGCCGTCTCAATGATTTTAGGTATTATTTTGCTTGCTAATAGTTGATTCATATCTTCTATCAAAGCTACTTTCAATAATCGTGCATAGGCTTTATTAGAACTGATTTGGTTAAATTTCCCTCTTGAAATAGAACCTTCATATAACATATCAGCAGCTACGGCTATTTCAACTCTACCTAGTTCAGCATTTGGACTTATGTTTAAAAGCTTATTTCTAAAACTTAATAAATTGTGTTCAATAAAGTTATCCATTCAAAATTACATCCTTAATTACATTAATAAAAGCACCATAACTTACATAGTAAAATATAGTATGAAGAGCTGGTTGATTACTGTGTTCCTAATAACAGTTTTAATCATTAAACCATAGTCTAATATGATGTCAAGCTTGGATATATACTTGTCAGCTAAGTATTTAAATCACGACAATCTTAGCGGAAACTCGATTGGTTACTTTATCGTCTGATTAATTTTTCATAGTATTACGCATTATACTACTGATACACATATCTATAGAGGTAAAAATAATTGCTGATTGTTGAACCGAGTTGCTTTATCTAATACTGCGTATTCAACTGCACCGCAACTTTCTTAGTATCAACTTTGACTGAGCACTTCTATTTAAACGAATTTTTACACTTTTTTAATACTATAGTGGTCATTCTTCAGACATCCTAAGGCTATAGTAAACTATCAAGGACTATGATGAAAAAAACACTCATTGCATCAGCCTTATTAATGGCTGCACCAAGCTTTGCGGCTAATTGGCAAACCATTCATACTGAGCATTTTAATGTTCACTTTAGTAGTGAGCATACTGATTTTGCTAAATCGACCGCAGTAGAGCTGGAGATTGTTCGTACTAAAGTGCTTGAGCAACAAAACCGTGCGCTTGATAAAATCGTCGATGTGGTGGTGTTTGATCCTTTAAATGCTGCTAATGGCTTTGCTTTACCAACCTCTAATAATCCAGTTATGGCGCTTTTTACTACGCCACCCCAATCGGACACAGTAATCTCAAACTCATCGGGCTGGCAGCAATTACTAGTGCTGCACGAGTATATTCACTTAGTGCATTTAGCGCAGCCGACTCGCAGCGAGTGGCAACAAAAAATTAGAGGGGTATGGGATCTTTACGATTTAACCTATGGTGACACACCGCGCTGGGTTGCTGAAGGATATGCCACTTTAATTGAATCTAAAATGACAGGCCGAGGGCGGCTCTTTGATAACTATTCTGAGGCAATACTCAGGGAGTTTGCTCAGCAAGGAGCGCTTCCGACCTATGGGCAACTAAATAGTGATAAAGGCTTTATGGGGGGCTCCATGGCGTATTTAATGGGAAGTCGCTTTTTATACTGGCTAGAGCAAAATTACTCAGAGCAGCTGGTTGATAATGTATGGGTTCGTATGCGGGCGGTTAAGTCTCGAGATTTTGATGATGCATTTTCTGGTGTATTTGGGCAAAGCGCTGCCAAGCTATATCGTCGATTTATTGCTGAGTACACTTATAAAGCAATGCAACAAGAGCAAACTGAGTCACCACTTAATAGCAAGCTTTGGTTAAAACTTGATTTATACGCTAACAACCCCGCTCTTTCAGGTGATGGCAGCAAAATTGCCATAGTGGAGCGTGATAAAAAAAGTAACACCAAGCTCATAATTTATAGCACTGAAGACAACACTAAAGCGCAACAGCAATTTACCAAAGTACAAAAGCAATTACTTGAAGATGATGCTAAGGATATTCCTGATACCGCGCCAAGTGTATTTAAGCGCGAACAAAAACAAATATTAAATCAAATAAATCGCGCAGGTATTGCCAATCCGCAGTGGGTAGGCAATAACACTCTTTATTTTAATGCCTACAGTAGTGAGGAGTCGGGGACTTATAACAAAGTGTCTGATATTTTTAGCTATAACATAGATACTGGCAACGTCGAACAACTCACTGAACTGGCTGGTATTCGTCGTTTTAGTGTAACCCGCAATGGTGAAACACTTTACGGTGAGCAAATAAGAGCTGGGTATTCTGAATTAGTAAAAGTCGATCTTAATACACAAGCAATCACGCCACTTTTTACCAAGAGCTTAAAAACAACGTACGATTACCCGACCCTAAGCCCCGATGAAACAAAATTAGCTTATTTATCAGCGTCATTAAACGAAAATTGGCAGTTGTATATACTAGATTTGAGCGGTGATACTAGGCAGTCAGTCCCAATGCCTAACGGGTATCAATATTTAAGTCAGCCGAGTTTTAGTCAAAACGGGGAGTCTATCTATTTTGTTGCTGGCTTAAATAATAAGACTGATATTTATAATTATCATATAAAAAATAACACCCTCACACGCTTAACTAACGGGCAAGAAGCGCTCGCATACCCGATTGAGGCTGAAGATGGCTCACTACTTTATTTCTCTATTAATGCCGATGGCCCTGATGTAAAAACGCTAACAACAAAAAACCGCACAGCCGTGACGGATCTCGCTGTAAACAGTGAAGCTCCATTGTTGATGGTAAATAAGCATACTCTGCCACCGGCAAAAATATATACCGATGAGACAGCAGAGCAAAGCGATTACTCAGTACTTGATCAGCAAGCGACGTTTGCCTTGGGATCACAGTATTATTCAGCGTCAACCAGTTTGCTAAGCGTAGGTATAAAAAGTAGCGACTTATTAAAGCAACTTGATTTACAAGCGGGTTATAACATTGATTTGCATGACGGTGCATTACATGGAGGCTTTGTACAAGCAAAATACAATGCGTTAAATACAAAGTTTAAGCTTGCGCTATTTGATTATAATTTGGGTACATCACATCAATATCAACCTAGCTTAAACGCTGATATTGAAGCCCGAGGTGGTTTTGTTGCAATAAGCCATCCATTGAAATTTGGCCAGCTTCAGTTAACCCCAGAGCTTGCTTATAACTATACAGATTATAAAAATAGCCATAAAAATTGGACACGGTTGAGTATTGCTCAGCAATGGCAACATGACCGCCAATCATTTGCCATAGGGCAGAGTATTTCTGCCAGTATTTATGATGGGCGGAATCACAATAGTCATTGGCAAGGTTATGACTTGGCAACAAAAGTATTTGGTAAAGCATTTAATATTCCCATGTTTGTGAGCTTTGAACAAAAACAGCGAGACGATAGTGATTTAGCTTTAGGTGGGTTTAGCTCTAACCTGATTAATCAGCAACAAAGTAGTGAGTTTGTGCTTGCTGCTGAACTGCCTTATTACAGTGCAACTGCAGAGCGTTACCAAGGTTATGGTGGTGGCATCAGCTTTAAAGAAGGCATGCCTTGGCTTTATTACAAGCAACATCAATTAGGCAACAGCGTTTATGCACAAAGTTATGGCTTAAAATACCAAGGTGATTTTAGCTTTGGGATGGGGCCTGCAGGCGTAAACGACCTAACTTTTAATGCTGGGCTGTCGCGTGTTGAAGGCGACAGCTTTGAAGATGAAATGCGCGCATGGTTAAGCTTTTACTACTCTCTTTAATATTATGGGTAATACACTTTTAAATATGTATTACCCAAAAGCAACCTACTTTGGCTTAGTAAGCGATGCTAACTTTGCTTGGTATATATTGAGCTTTTCATTGTCTCGCTCATATTTAATGGCTTGTTCAAGCAAGGCTTGTGTTTGTTTAGACTTACCTTGTTGATAACGAATTTTTGCAAGCTCTAAGTAAAGCTCTGATATATATGGGGCTTTTGCAATTGCTGACTCAAGGTGGTTTTTAGCTTGAGTTACCTTTCCTTCTTGCAGATTGTTTTTAGCAATAACCAATAGCTCGTAAGGGTCTTTTTCTTCATTAATTAATTGGCTTGTTAATTGTTTTTCTAGCTCTGTATCGCCAAGATCTTTTGCGAGTAGCCGATAGTTATTGATTAAGTTTATACTTATATCGTTTCTATTTAGTGCGGTTTGGTAAATCAGTTGAGCGCTTTTTAAATCGCCTGCACGGCGATGTAATATACCCGTAATATTGAACAGTTCAGGATCGTTAGGAGTAAAATAATTAGCTTTCAAAATAAGAGAGTAGGCTGTATTGAGTTTATTTTTAGCTAATGCCTCCGCCGCTAAATTGCTGTAAAACTTATTGAGTAAATCATTATAGGTGGCGCTGCCAGCATAAAAGCTGCCGCGGGTTGGGAAGTAATCTATTAAAGTGCCTGGGCGAATAAATACAATAAAGTTATCATCAGTTTCTTCTTCCGGTGCGTAAACTTTGGTTCTAAAATGGTTGGCTATGTAAACTAAACTTCCCTCTTTGGCATACACAGGTTCGCTGGTCATTTCTTGAAAACTGGTGTCAAGATCTAAAAGCGTGGCGTAGCTTTGTGTCAATATAGCTAAGCTAATACAGTTGCCTTGTGAGCGTTCAATAGTTTGTTTGGATGTTAGTGTATCACCGTGATACTTAAAGTTGGTAAGCTGGTTTTCTAGGTAGTTAAAAACAATTTCATCAGCACGTATCTCATTTAAGCGCTTCTGTGCATAAGCTAAAAACTTTTCTTTTTCAGGTTCTGGAAGCTCAAAAACACTGTGTTCATTAGGGGTTTCAACACGCTTGAAAAGAGAGTGGTTAATTACTTGTGTAAGCTGTACCTTTTTAATTTGCACTGCTGGTTGAGTACTACTGCATGCAGCTAAAAAAAGCTAAGTGTAAAAACTAGATATTTCATAAATCACCTCACTGTGACTTTTAAGATTACAATGAGGTGACTTTATAATCAAGCACTTACAGTGCGATGCTTACTTAAGCGATTTTTGTGTGATTGCTTTTTACGTTTACGGCGTGTAAGCCATAAATAAAAGCCTGTACCAGCCAGCCATACAGGGCTAAGACCAACAATACACCAAAGTATTTTACTGATAAGCCCTGCAAAATAGCCAAAGTGTAGTTTTCTAAAGCTATCAATTACTTGCCAACCAACTCCGGTTTCACGAATATCCCAGTTAGCCATGTGTTCACCTGTTTGCTTATTGTAGGTTATGGTATTGGCGTATTCACTGGTAAGTGGATTACTGGTATTTACTTCGCCATAAAGAGTAATATTTTCATCAGGCTCTCGCGGGAAAACTAAAAAAGTAGTGTTAAAAGTGGGTATTTGCAGCTTACTATCATTAAGAATGCGCTCAAAAGAAATATCATCACTATATAATTTATTTGTAATAGTGTAGTGCTCTTCTTCTGCGTGTTCTATTACTTCGTGATACCACACAGCGCCATTAAAATAGCCACCGGTAATCGCTAAAACGATAAGGATAGGTGAACCTAATACTCCAGTCATTTTATGAATGTCGCTTAGTACTATCTGCAAAGTTGCTCGCCAGCGTACGCTAAATAGTCGCTGCCAAAATTTGCGGTAAATAATTAAGCCAGTAATACCTAAAGTTAATAAAAATAGAGCAAAAAAGAAGCCTAATACGGTACCTGTTTGCCCTGGTAAGCTTTTTAAGTCGTTAAGTAAAAAAGTATAATGGAGCTCTAAAAACCAGTCAGTAAAATAATGAGTGGTGCTTACTGGTTCTGATAAAACCTCTCCTGTGTATTGGTCTAAATGCAACTTATACCAATCGTCAGTTCCACGCTTAACCAAATAAAGCCGGTCAGCGGTGCTGTTATTAAAAAGCTCCCAGCTTCCTACCACATATTCAGGAAAGGCTGCTTCGGCTTTATTTATTAATGAGTCCATAGGCAAACGTGCAGCTTGTTGCTGTACCACAAAGTGTTTATCTGGCATCAGTAGGCCATCAATTTCACTTTTAAACACTAAAACACTGCCAGTAATGCTAATAACAATTAACGGAATAATGGCAATTAGCGCCAACCAACTATGAACTTTAAACAGTGTTTTTCTCATTACTTAGGCTTGCATGTTAATCTATAGATATGCGCATGATAACAGTTATCATTTGTGTTGCAATTATAAAGGGGTGAGACTGTGAAGTTATAGCAACAGTTTTTGTATACTCAAGTTGCCACAGGGGGAAACTAAAGTAGGTGTGAAGCTTGTATAAAACCTAGCCAGCTCTACAATGCGCGCACATAAATAAAGCCTTTAAAAACAAATGTTTAAAAAATGTTTTATTTCTTCCTTTTTATTAACAACAATGTAACGAGCGAGGTTTGCTTTGGCGTATTATTTGCCTATTTTGTCAGTGTTTATTTTGATTTTTAGTTTTTTACCATTACTCAACAAAATTATAAAAAACCGCAGTGTATCAGGTGTATCACTGTTAATGATGACATTTGGTTTAGCGCAAAGTGTGTACTTTATTAGCTACAATCTCTATTTTTCTCGCTTTTACATTGCCTTGCCATTTTTTGCGACAGGTTTTTTAAGCGGACTAATTTTATACTTTTTTGTTCGTTATAATGCTGCTAAACGTCAAAAGCTGCAGTTACTTGGCATGCTTAGCTTTTCTTTATTGCCCTTTTTGTTACTACTTAACCCCAACTTAGATACCGCTGCGGTACTTAATGGCTTAACTTATGTGGGCTTAATCATGAGTTCAGTACGAGTTATGCCACAAACCTACAAAACACTTCGTACTGGGGATATTAGTAACCTTAGTGCTCGCTATTTTAGTTTGCAATTTATAGCTGGTATCTGTGGTTTGTTTGCAGAGCTTGCTATGCCTGTGCAAAGTATTTCGCATATATTAATGTTTGTTATGATATTACTGACTAATGCGGTGCAGTTTGCGTGTATGCAGTATTATCGTGTACGTCCTGTTTTGGCATAAAATTATAGTGACCGTTAATTTCATTTGTGGCACTTTGAGTAACCAATGAATAACAAGTGCCCACTATGAAATTAACTATCCATCAAATCGATGCGTTCAGCAGTGAACTGTTTAAAGGTAACTATGCTGCTGTGATCCCACTAGAATCGTGGCTTAGTGATGATCTTATGCTGCATATCGCTTCGGAAAATAACGTGTCTGAAACTGCTTTTACTTGTCAGTCGGCAGATGGAAGCTTTGCTATACGCTGGTTTTCACCGTTAATGGAAATTGACTTTTGCGGCCACGCCACTTTAGCAGCGGCCTATGTGCTTTGTGAGCAACATAACATAGCGCAGGTTTGCTTTAGCGCAGAGGCGGTGGGCAAACTGATTGTTAATAAAAATAACGATGGCAGCTTTGCTATGACCTTTCCTAAACAAGCCCCTGAAGAGGTTCAGCTCATCCCTGATGCTTTATTAGCAGGCTTGTCTATACAACCTGTTAAAGTGCTTAAAAATCGCCAAGCTTATTTTGCTATTTATGACAATGAGCAAGATGTGCTAAACCTTAAGACAGACTCTGTGTTGCTTAAAACACTGTTCCCATTAGATGTAGTTGCAACAGCACCGAGTGTTGAGTATGACTTTATTTCTCGTTATTTTTGGCCTGCCAGTGGGGGTGATGAAGACTTTGTCACTGGTTCAATTCATACCGGGCTTGCCCCTTATTGGGCAGAACAATTTGGCAAACACTCCTTAAATGCTTATCAGGCTTCACAACGGGGCGGGAAGTTACATTGTGAGGTGGGCAATACAACAGTGACATTAACGGGTCATGCCGTAAGATACCTAAAAGGCACTATTTACCTATGAATTAGTGTAAAAAAGGCCACGTAAAACGTGGCCTTGGTTTACTCAGTGTTATTTACGCTTCTAGCGCTTTGCTAATTAAGCGGTCGATATACTTTTTATGTGCTTTGGTTGCAGTATCAGCGCCCCATGCAACATCTTGATTAGCTATTTGAGTTAGCTGATATAGCGCGGCTGTTTTCGCTAAGTTATCGTATTTACTTGCTTTTTCTAAGCCTGCAATTGAAATAAGCTGATTTACATATTCAATCTGTAAGTTATGACTGATTGAATTAGCGTTTTTACTATCAACAAAGATACTTGCAGTTAAATCCTCCATAAATTGCGTAAGGCTGTATTCATTTCCATATAAAGCAGTATCTGAAATACGTAGTAACACAGCTGGATGCAGTAGTTGCGCTAACACACCTTTTTGCATGCCTAAAATCATTTTATGCGGTTTAGGGTCTTCGTTTTTACCATACTGATTAAACCCACGACGCTGCTGCTGCATAAAGTTATACAAAGGCTGCATGCTTTGCAGTACATTTGGAGCAAACACATACTCAGCTAAAATAGCCATTGCTTGGGTTTGGCGCTCAAGTGGCACCGGTGTAAAAGGCTTAGCTGCATTTTCATCACCTACGACAGCACGCTCTACATAAACCCCACCAATTTGACGAGATACCACGCCTGCTTGTGCACGGTATTGGCCAAATAGGCTGTTAGCAGAAGTAACAAGCTGTTGGTAAGACTCGCCTTTTACTGTGGCTTTATCTTTAAGCTCTGAAAAGAGTGTATTGATCAGTGCCATTCTATCTGCCCCATAAGCTGCAGGGTTAGACGACAAGTCACCTATCATCACGCGAGGGTCTATGTGGCGACCTGGTGCACGCATGTCGTCGGCATCGTTACCAAAGGCCAGAGCATGTTCGCTTGAGCGAGCAAGTATTTTATCAAGACGAGCTTGTTCTGCTGCTTCATCTTTAAGTGCTGCGCTATAGCCGTAGTTTATTGCCCAATCATCGTATGGACCTGGTTTAGTTTGGAAAATATCGCCTTGAGTCACACCCGTTGGCGCTATATTTGCTGGCGCATAGTCCATTACTGAGCCGGTTACTATACCTTGGGTTTTACTTTTGTCGTGAACTTCTTTCTCATCCCACAAAATAGAAGATTTCATGTTGTGATTAAGACCTAAAGTATGCCCTACTTCATGTAAAACCAGCTGAGTTAAGCCTTGGCGTAACATTTGGGTATCTTCAATATCAGCGCCATTCGCTAAGCCTTTTGCAAGTATTAGGTTTTGTTGTAATTCATGGCCTAGAGAGCAATTAAGCTCGGTGTTGTTTCCTGGTTGGGTATGGCTCATAGTGCCTTGAGTATAAAGCGTATCGTATATCCAGCGGTTTTTCATAAATACAAACTCAAGCATGATGTCTGAGCCTAAAATTTCACCGGTTAGCGGGTTTGCTAATGCTGGCCCGTACCCACCAAAAGGCGGCTTAGGTGATGAAGTCCAACGCAGTACATTATAGTTAATGTCACCAGCATCCCAATCGGCATCATCAGGTTGTATTTTCACTTCCAGTGCGTTTTTAAAGCCTGCCTTTTCAAATGAGCTATTCCAAGCAAGTACAGCGTCACGTACTGTATCTCGCCACTCAATAGGCGTGGTGTTTTCTATCCACCAAGTAATTGGCTTTACTGGTTCTGAAAGTGCTGCGTTGGGATCTTTCTTTTTTAGATCCCAACGCTTAATTACATCTTGATATGGCGCCCAGTCAGTTGATGTCATTTTATCAAACTGATTGGTGAAATAACCAATGCGCGCATCATCAAAGCGAGGTTGATAACTATTTTCAGGTAAAGCCACAAATGAATGCTGTACTTTTACTGACACGCTTCGTGGATCGCTTATCGCACCTGAGCCTCGAACGGTTGGGCTACTATTAGTAAAAACATAGTCAACCACCACATCTAGATTGTTAGGGTAAGGGCGCTGTTTGATGATACGTGATTTTTTATCGTCTAATTTGCCTACTTTAAAACGCTTTTTAGCATTTTTATCGTTCGGGTTAGGCGTAGGAGATACTTTATGTAGCGCTTCACTTAAAAAAAGCTTATTTACATTAAAGGCTATTTTACCCTCTTCTTGTTTTTCTATTTTTATACTTGCAAGTACTGCTTCGCTAATGTTTGCCTCGCTGGCTTTAGCTAGCGCACTATTTTCGTTAAATAAGTAGCGCGGGGTTTTGCTAATAATATCGATACGATCAAAGTATTTTCTAAATTCGATTAACTTTGTTTCACGGTACGCGCCACGAAAGTGGCCCGCATCAGTCGCGCCGTCAATGGTGTGTGCAAAATAAACAAAAGGGGTATCGAGTTGTGACTCGTTAATTACCATTAGGTGGTCGCCGGTTTTTTTATCTTGGTAAAGATTAAAAATGCCAACAAATTCGGTTTGGCCTTCAATCATTTCACTTAATGTTTGTGGCTCTTTTTCTTCTTTTTTTCGGCAGCAACAGTATAGCTACTGCCAAGCGCTATACTAAGCGCCAAGGTAAGTGCGGTTAATTTCATAGTTTGTCTTTTGTAGTTGTTAATATGATTTTACTGTACGGTGTGTCATGCGGTTTCGCACAGCATCTTTGCTAAATACTAACTCAAAGTATTTAGCTTTATGATTTATAATGGTAAAAATTTGTAACAATACATTTATAGAGCGAATCCACGAGGCTTTCTAAGGGTTTATACTTTATCGAGCAAGACCTTGCCTATACTTTTTTGTAACAGTTGCTTACAAATGTCACGTTAATGTTTCATTAAGCTTTGGTATCATGGTGCTAATAGTAATTTGGGAGTAAAAAAAGATGCAAGGTAATGTACTTAGGTGGATTTTTCCGTTCGTAGCATTGGCATTAGGTGTGGCCGGTTTTGCTGCAATTAATGCGATTGCAAAAGAGTCAGATAAAAAAGAAGTCATAGACACCCGTCCAACGGTGCAGGTTGAAGCCGTTTCCGCAAATAATCATCAAGTTATTATTAATAGTTATGGTGAAGTGCAGCCGCTTGAAAATACCCAGCTTTCAGCTCAAGTATCCGGTGAGGTAGTTAGCTGGCATCCGAGCTTTGTAGCAGGTGGGATTGTGGGCCGCGGTGAAACCCTATTTACAATTGAAAAAGATAACTACGAAGCCGCAGTTTTGCAAGCCGAGGCTGAACTTGCCCGCGCGCAAGCGATGTTAATTGAAGAGCAAGCGCAAGCTAAAGTTGCAGAAGATGAAGCAAAACGTTTCCCAAATAAAGCGCGTACAGATTTATTTTTACGTAAACCACAAGTGTTGAGTGCGCAGGCCGCTGTTAAATCGGCGCAAGCTGCATTAAAAAGGGCACAACGCGATTTAGATAATTGCGAAGTGAGCGCACCATATGATGCACTAGTGGTGAGTCGTAATGTAGGTGTTGGTCAGTTTGTCACTATGGGCGCTCAAGTTGCCGAGCTGAATAATATTGAAACGGCCGAGGTGATTATTCCTATTGCAGGCTTTGATAGTGTGTTTTTACCTGAACGCGTTAAAGGGGTAAAGGCAACTGTTATTAAAACAGGATTAAATGGGTTTACTCGCCAAGCAGCGATAGATCGCGACTTAGGGATTGTAGATAACGCGACCCGTATGAGTAGTCTAGTGATTCGAATTGAAGACCCTTATGGGCTTACAAACCAGCAACCTGCAATTAAATTTGGCACCTATGTACAAGTAAACTTTGCCGGTACTATGCTCAATAATATTTATCGTTTACCGCAAGAGTTAGTAAATAACCAAACTGTATGGATAGTTAATGATGAGCAGCAATTAGAGCCACGCAAGGTGAAAGTAATTCGTGAAGAAGGTGAATACTTCTATATCAGTGATGGCTTAGAAGCCAACGACAAGCTTGTTACTACCTTACCAGAATATCCACAAAAAGGGATGGCAGTAAAGGTAGCTAGTTTGACAGAGACTAAAAGTACGGATGCAGCAGACAATGCATCTACTGAAAAGCTTTAAGGTAGGGTGAGTTATGAATAACACAGAGCAACCCAATACCAGTAAACAAACAGGGTTAATTGCTTATTTTGCTAACAACTCTGTTGCTGCCAATTTGATGATGTTTTTTATCATTGTCATGGGGCTTATAAGCTATTTTACTATTCAGCGACAAATGTTCCCGAATATAGAAGTTAACTATATTACGGTGAATGCAAACTACCCTGGGGCGTCGCCACAGGAAATTGAAGAAAGCATCTTAATAAAAGTTGAAGAGTCGTTAAAAGATATTACCGAAATTAAAAAAGGGGTGTATCGCGCATTTCGTAATGGCGGTTCTGCCACCCTTGAAATTAACACCGACGCAGAACTTACCGACGTTCTCGATAAAGTAAAACTGCGAGTTGATGGTATTGCGACTTTTCCTGCGGGAATGGAACCAGTCACCATTAGCCAAATAGAGTTTCGCCAAGATGTAATTGGTATGACATTAGTTGCCGACTTACCGTTAAATGAGCTTAAGCCAATAGCGAACCAGGTTGAAGACGAACTACTGCAGTTATCGAATGTATCTTTAGTGGTAAACGATGTGCCATTGGATGAAATTGCCATAGAAATAGAGCCAGACACACTTCGCCAATATAATTTAACTTTATCGGATGTAGCAAATGCGGTGCGTCGCTATTCGGCTAATTTTTCAGCCGGACAACTAAAAACTGATGCTGGCGTTATTTCGGTTCGAGTAGAAAATCAGTTTTATTCTGGTGAAGAGTTTAGGCAAATTCCGGTAAAAATTGGCGCGAACGGTGCCAAAGTGTTGCTACAAGATATCGCTATTATCAAAGATCAGTTTGTTGAAGGTGAACGTTACTTTAAATTTAATGGCGAAAATGCGGTTTATTTATCGGTAAAAGCCACAGAAGATCAAAATATTATTCCGGTGGCTGATTCGGTTAAAGCGTATATTGATCAAAAAAATAAAGAACTGCCATTGGGTGTTCGTATAGAGCCATTAATGGACTTTACTTACTACCTAAATGCGCGTTTAGATATGATGAAAGCTAATTTGCTACAAGGTGCAATTTTAGTTGCTCTTATGCTTTCGTTATTTTTACGTTTTAAGCTTGCACTGTGGGTAATGATTGGTTTACCAGTGTGCTTTTTAGGTGCGATGATGCTGATGCCATTATTTGGTATCACGATTAATATTGTGTCTTTATTTGCCTTTATTATGGTGCTGGGGATTGTGGTGGACGATGCCATTGTCATAGGTGAAAGTGCCTACACCGAAATAGAAAAAAAGGCGGTGGTGTTGTTAATGTGGTTAATGGCGCCAAACGAGTGGCAACACCTGCTACCTTTGGTGTACTGACAACCATTGCAGTTTTTGCGCCATTTACGCTTTCAAGCGGGCCTGAAAGTTCCTTTTTTATAGGTATTTCAGTGGTGGTAATTTTATGCCTAATATTTAGCTTGATTGAATCTAAGCTGATATTACCGGCACACATTGCGCATACTCACTTTTCACCTATTAACCCTGATGGCTGGCGAGCGCGCTTTAATAAACGCTTCTTTGGTTTTGTAAATGGGCCGTATAGGCAGTTTATTGTTACTTGTATAAACTGGCGCTGGACGGTGCTATTTAGCTTTATTGCACTATTAGTTTTCACTTTTGCACTAATTTCGTCTAACCAGGTGAGAATGATCCCATCACCTAAAGTACCGCATGACTTCCCGCAAATTAATCTTGAGATGAACGATAACGTATCAGACGTTCAAACCATCAATGCTATTCGCCAAATAGAAGCTATGGTACTTGAGATAGATAAACAAACAGCGCGCGAAGAAGGGCAAAAGATGATTCGCGATGTATTGGTATTTAATCAAGGTCGTACAGAGGCGCAACTATTAACACCGTTGGTGGATGAAGATTTACGCCCTTATAATGCCTTTGAGCTTTCGCGCCGTTGGCGTGAAGCTATGCCAAATATTGCAGGTGTTAAATCGTTAACTATTCAGGATGATGTTAATGGTGGAGGCGGCGGTAGCGGCGAATTTGGTTATTTACTGTATGGCTCTGATATCGACACATTAAATGAAGCTGGGCGTCGCTTTATTGGATTACTGCAGCAACAAGAAGGCTTATTCGACATAAGCTCTACCATTGACCCTGCTAGCAAAGAAGTGCAAATGAGTTTAAAGCCAGTCGCCTTTGACTTGGGTTTAGATTTGGCCTCAATAGCTAATCAAGTCGGTGCGAGTTTTTATGGTGGCGAAGCACAACGTGTTATTCGCCGGGGTGAAGAAGTACGGGTGATGGTACGTTACCCTAAACTTACTCGCGAAGCGTTTTCATCACTTAAGCATGCGGTTATTACTACGCCACAAGGTAGGGAAGTGCTGTTAGGGGATGTGGTTGAGTTAACTGAAACCCCAGGTATTAGTTATATTCGTCGTGAAGGCGGCTATCGTACTGTTTATGTGTATGGCAATATTGATGAGGAAGTGATTGAACCTGGAGAAGTGGTTAAGCAAGTAAAAGAAAACCTACTGCCACAATTACTAGATGAATACCCAAGCGTTAAGTCAGAACTCGGTGGCGCAATTGAAGAACAACAAGCTCAAGCTAATGAGCAGTTACTATTTTTTGCTGGCGGTATGATTTTAGTTTACATATTACTTGCCGTGCCGCTAAAAAGTTACTCTCAGCCATTAATTGTAATGTCGGTTATTCCATTTAGTTTAACGGGCGCAATATGGGGGCATTTTTGGTTTGGCTTAGACATTAGCTTAATGTCGGGCTTTGGTTTAATTGCCGCGGCTGGGGTAGTTATTAATGACTCATTAGTAATGACTGATTTCATTAATCAGGCGCGTCGTGCTGGTATCAGCATAAAAGATTCGGTTATTGAAGCAGGCTGTGCACGCTTTAGACCCATACTACTTACCTCAATTACTACCTTTGCTGGCGTATTACCGATTATGTTTGAAACTAGTTTACAAGCTAAATTTGTAATACCGATGGCGGTAGCACTTGGTTTTGCTGTTATGTTTGCAACACTAATCACCCTTATTTTGGTGCCGTGTTTGTATATTATTTTAACTGATATTGGGGCGCTAATTAAACGCCCGTTTGCAAGTAAAAAAGTGAGTGTGAGTTAATACCACACATATCATGCAGTTGAATAAAAAAGCCAACCGTTAAATCGGTTGGCTTTTTTTATTCTTGCAAATTTAAACTTAAGTACTGCTTTTAAACTTTGATTACATTCTTTTGTTTGATTGTTGCAACATTGCGAATTACAATCATTCGATATTGGTTAACGCATATTAGCCTACGAGCTAGTTTGCCTGTTGTAAGCCATATGATATGGGCGACGTTTGATTCTTTAAGGTGTTGCAGTGTTTATACATTCATCATTAGCGTGTGGAGAATGGTTAACTATTGGTTGTCTTGGACTGGATCAGTATAGCCAGCTATTTGTTGGTGATACGGTTAGTGTGAGCTTTTACGATGAGCATGGCGAATTATCTCAGCTAGCTTTTGATTATGAAATACTCTCTCCAGAGCAGGGTGAACCCCATGCCTGGAGTTTACTGGTAGTTGAGCATATTAATATGCACATTCCGCTGGTGTGCGCTGGCAGAATGACAGAGCAAGGATTGGTTGTTGCGTATCGACATAACAAAATATTTGCACTTGAAAGTAGTGGTATTTGTAGCGCGGTGGTCCATTTTAATCGCGCTGAAAAAAATAAAAAATTAGTTGTTGTAAATAGCCTCGGATACGACGCAATTTATCCTCAAAATGGTGATATGTATAGTGCGGGCACCAAAGTACTACAGCCAAAAACTGGGCATATATACCAGTGTAAGGCATGGCCATTTAGCGAGTTTTGCCGTGTAGATAAGCATAAAACTATGTTTGAGCCTGGAGTTGGCGAAAGCTGGACTATGGCTTGGCAGCAAATACAGTAAATCAACTTCCCTTAGGTATAACGACAACAATAAAATGCACGTAGTTTTTTTAGTTATCGAATTTATACCGCTTTAGCCCACTCAACTATGAGTGGGCTTTTTTATTTTTATGATAAACTGGCCGCCATTGTTATTTTTTAAGCGGTTTTTTTGTGTCTTCTTTTGATTATTCTTTAAGCTTATTACCTAATTTTCCTATTGCTAAAAAGCAACCTCATGCGCTGACAACTCACGCAAAAACACGTAGTGATGATTATTATTGGATGCGCGATGATGAACGACAAAATGCCGAAATACTCGCGCATTTAGCACAAGAAAACGCCTATTGTGATGAGCAATTAACCCCTATAAAGCCATTACAAAGTACATTATTTGAGGAACTTAAAGGTCGCATTGTAAAAGACGACAATACTGTACCGGTAAAAGATGGTCAGTATTGGTATCACTCAGAGGTTCGCGGAGATGATGAATATGCACGCCATTATCGCAGCAGCAGTATGGTAATGGCTGATAAAGAGTTATTACTTGATGTGAATGAACTTGCCGACGATTATGAGTTTTATGAGCTAGGAGAAGTGGCGCTGAGCCCTAATGAGCAATTAATGGCATACTCTGAGGATACCGACGGCAGACGTATTTACACAATTCGATTTAAAGATTTAAACAATAATAAAATGCTCGACGATGTACTTGAAAATACCGAGGGGCAAGTGGTTTGGGCGAACGACAATCAAACCGTCTTTTATGTAAAAAAGGATTTAAAAACCTTATTGGGTTATCAAGTTTTTAGACACGAACTAGGGAGTGAGCAACACCAAGATGTGTTGGTATACGAAGAGCAAGACAGCAGCTTTTTTATGGGCTTAGGTAAAAGTCGTGATGAAAGCTTAATTATTATTGATTTAGCTAGCACAGAAACTAACGACATGTGGATACTTGATGCCAATCAGCCACAAGGTGAGTTTACTGCTTTAATACCGCGTGAAGAGGGTCATGAATTTGATATCGATAAGCTTGGTGATACTTTTTATATAGTGACTAACTGGCAGGCTAAAAACTTTAGATTAATGACCGCGACAAGCGATACAATTGCTGATAAAAGCCAGTGGCAAACACATACCCCTCATCGTGAAAATGTATTATTAGAAGGCGTTGAATTATTTAACGACTTTTTAGTGCTTAGCGAGCGCGAACAAGGCCAGGCACGTTTTGTTGTGGTTAATAAAAACGGCGAGCGAATGAGCCTTGAGTTTGATGATCCTTGCTATTACGCTGCTATTGCCATGAATCCAGAGCCAAGTGTAACTCATGCACGCATTTACTATTCGAGCTTAACAACCCCTGGCTCGCTTTATAATGTTGATTTAACCACCGGTGAAAAAACCTTACTTAAACAACAAAAAGTACTCGGTGATTTTAACCCGCAACTATACCAATCAGAGCGATTAATGGTCAGCGTTCGAGATGGGATAAAAGTACCGGTGTCGTTGGTTTATCGTAAAGATAGTTTTAAACAAGATGGTTCAAATCCGTTATTTCAATATGGCTATGGCGCGTATGGGATCACCATAGATCCAAGCTTTTCAAGTACATCACTGAGTTTACTCGACCGTGGCTTTGTCTACGCAATTGCGCATGTGCGTGGTAGCGAAATGCTCGGACGTTCATGGTACGAACACGGTAAAAAACAGCATAAACAAAATAGCTTTAATGACTTTATAGATATAACCAAAGCACTTACCGAACAAGGTTATGCAGATAAAAGTAAAGTATTTGCCTCGGGAGGCAGCGCGGGCGGTTTATTAATGGGAGCCGTAGCAAACCAAGCACCCGAACTCTACTGCGGTATGGGTTGCCATGTGCCATTTTTAGATGTGCTTACCACCATGTTAGATGAAAGCATACCGCTTACAACAAATGAATACGATGAATGGGGTAACCCAAACGACCCTCATTTTTACGACATTATTGAAGCCTATTCACCGTACGACAATATTAGTGCGCAGCACTACCCTAATATACTGGTGACAACCGGCTTGCATGACTCACAAGTACAGTATTGGGAACCAATGAAATGGGTGGCTAAAATGCGTGAATATAAAACCGATGATAATATTTTAGTGTTTAAAACCGACATGGATGCAGGGCATGGTGGGGCATCGGGTCGCTTTAAGAGCTTAGAAGAAAAAGCATTAGAAATGGCCTTTTTTATCGCTTTGTCATAGCCAGTATATGATTATCACAAAAAAGCCTCAGTAATAACTGAGGCTTTCTATTTTTTAAAATAACTTAATCTAGGTAGGCTTTTAACATCCACACTAGCTTTTCTTGTTCTTTAATGTAGTCACTCATTAATGACGCGGTACCTTCATCATCCGCTTCAGCGGCTTGTGCAAGAATATCGCGCTGCATTTTGATTAAGCTGCTGTATCCGGCTAGTAAGTTTTCTACTGCGGTAACGCCATCACTGATCCCTTTAGCTTCTTTAATTTTACTTACTTCTAAGTAATCTGAAAACGCATGCAGTGGCGCACCATCAAGCGTTAAAATACGTTCTGCTATTTCATCTACTTTTAATAGTAGTAAGTTATAAATTTCTTCAAACTTTAAATGTAATTCAAAAAAGTTTCGGCCTTTAATGTTCCAGTGAAAACCGCGGGCATTCATATATTGAATTTGATAGCTGCTTAAAAGCGTATTCAGTGACTTAATAATATCTTCACTTTTTGTACTGTTTAAACCAATTGCATTTACTTGCGACATACCTTGCTCCTCAAATAACCGTTTTTATGAATTTTTTAAATATTGTTCATTGAAATAAGTATTGCTCATAATCGTCTATGAATAAAATCGTTTATACATATTGATGCCATAGCTAAAAGCTATCAGCGTATCTGTGGTTTTATAAATAAATTAACTAACGCTGTTCAATAGATATGGGTTGTGTTTATAGAAATACTACCATGAGCAGAAAATTTAGTGCTTTGCTGAGTATAAAATATGATCTAAAACAAGCTTTTGACAGGCGCAGCGCAGACTTATTTTATTTATTGATTTAGGTCAAAAAACGCGCACAAGTAAAGCGCATAATCAATATAACCCAACTTGATAGAGAGTACTTTATTAAGTTAAGGGGCTACTTGATTAGATGCGGAGAGAAATAATGGAAGCTAAAACACGTAAAGAGAACAAAGCTGAACTCATCGTTATTGGTATTGCTTTGGTCGCGTTTGTTGTTGGATTAGTTGCGCACTTAGCGGGTGCGAGTTTTGCAAACTCTGATACATTTGGTTATATCGCTGCACCCATGCCGCTGGTGTTGGGTATTATATTTTTGATCAGCTATAAAGTGGCCGCTGCAGCCGAGGACTAAATGTCCTCGTTCAAGCGCTCAAGAATATAATTAACGACTTGGCGAGAGTAAATCATACTGGTATGGCTTAAGTGAAACACTTTGTGTTCAGCCATACCTTTAAGTTTGGTTTCATCTAGCAGTACGGTACCATCAGAGCGGCTGCCTTTTACAATGAGTGGCATTAAACCAATCGGTAAGTCGCCGGCAATACTGTATAGCTTGGCTTTAAAAGGCCAATCACCATTCTTAGACAGTAAAAATTCAACACTATTTTTTAATAATAGTTCGAACCCTTTTTGCTGCATTTTTTCAGCAATATGGCTGCCAGTATGTGGCGTCCCTAAGGTGATCACCTTTTCAACATGATGACTTGGCGCTGAGTTTGCTTCTAAATAGGCGCGGGCAATTAAGCCCCCCATAGAGTGGCAGACTAAAGCAGAAGGCTCATCGCTAATAAACTCATCTATTTGCGTAAAAATAGCATCTCGATTAGGGTCACGAGTATTGTAGGTTAGGTTTAAAACTTTAACCCCCGACTCTTCCAAACGTGAACATAACGGGCGCATAACCAAGCCAGACATATACAAGCCATGTAAAACAATAACGCGTTTAACTTTCATACGCCCCCTAATAGTAGCTAATTACATTAATTGCTGAGGTTTTATCTCAATGTTAGTGGTGTCGGTATTAACCCAAACTTCACCATCTTGAATGGTAATAGCCAATTTAATATTACGATCAACCAACGCAGCTAATAATTGAGTAGCAGCATAATCAAGGCTAAAAATGCTTAGGTTTTTAAACTCGTACAATTTAGGCTGATGCTTTTGCCACCAAATAGCTTGGTTATTCTCGCCATAGGTATATAAAACTACTTTTTTAGCTTTATTACAGGCTTTTTTAAGGCGCTTTTCATCTGGTAACCCCAGCTCAATCCACAGCTCTATTTCTTCGCTGTAATTGACATGCCAAAGCTCCGGCTCATCATCAGCACATAAACCTTTAGTAAACTCTAATCCATCACAGCTATTAAGTGCAAACGCTAGTAAGCGGATCATCAAACGCTGCTCAGTTTCTGAAGGGTGTTGTGCCAAAGTTAAATTAAAGTCTTGGTATACGTGACGGTCCATATCGCTAAGCGATAGTTGCGCTTTAATAATGGTAGATTTGAGAGCCATAATATCTAATCTGAAAAAATTTGCGCCAGTATAGCGCAATTAAATGAATTGCCAGTTAAAATAGCTACAAATTATATGTTAGGAGTTAAAAATGGCTATCCAGTGGTTCCCTGGGCACATGAATAAAGCCCGAAATGAAATTAAAGAAATAATGCCACAAATGGATGTGATCATTGAAGTGCTAGATGCGCGCATTCCTTACAGTAGCGAAAACCCGATGGTGGCTACCCTGCGTGAAGGTAAGCCGGTCATCAAAATTTTGAATAAAGCGGATTTAGCTGACCCTAAAATGACCCAAGCGTGGAAAGACTATTTTGAGCAAGAAAATGGCGTAAAAGCGATTGCGTTTGGTAACGATAAAGCGGCTGAAGTGCATCGAATTAATGAGCTGTGTAAAAAATTAGTCCCCCACAAAGTCGGTGCTGATAAGCAAATTAAAGCCATGATCATGGGTATTCCAAACGTAGGTAAATCTACACTCATTAATGTGCTTGCTGGGCGTATAGTGGCAAAAACAGGTAATGAGCCTGCGGTAACTAAAGCACAGCAACGTATTAAACTTGAAGATGGCATTATGCTTTACGATACGCCAGGGATGCTGTGGCCAAAAGTAGAAAACGAAAACTCAGGTTATCGCTTAGGCGCAACCGGCGCGATACGTGATACCGCTATTGAGTACGAAGAAGTGGCAAGTTACACCGCTGAGTATTTATTACATGCCTATCCAGAGCTTTTAAAAGCACGTTATAAATTAGATGAGCTACCAGAAAGTGATTGGGAGTTTGTTGAAATGGCGGGTAAAAAACGCGGCTGTATTCGCGGTGGTAACCAAATCGATACGTATAAAATGTCAGAAATTCTAATTAATGAATTACGAGATGGCATTATTGGCCGTATCACCATGGAAACACCTACCATGCGTGAAGAGGAAGAAATAATGGTGGCTGGATTGCGCGCTGCTGCAGAGGCTAAAAAGCAAGCCAAAGAAGAAGAGAAAAAACAACGCCGAGCACGTGCACGAAAAAACCGCCGTTAATTTTTAAAGCGTAGGTTAAAGCCTTACGCATTAAATTACAGACATAAAAAAAGCCCGTAAGGGCTTTTTTAGTTTCATATCTACCGTCACCGATATGAGCAATGTAGCAAGTAAATGAGTAGGGCGGAAACAGGTCATAAACAGCAAGGGGCGTTTTGGTTTATAACAGGTTTCCATAGCTGTTAGCGTGCGCCACACGTTTGTTTCAGGGTCGAGAAACAAATGAATTTTTCAGTCACAAGAAGCAATGTACTCCCTCTTGTTGATAGTGATTATCAGTTAGATTTGAGTAGCTGTCAACACCGTAATACAAATAATTCTCATTAACTTTGGGCTGGTTGTATATTAAATTACAGGCATAAAAAAAGCCCGTAAGGGCTTTTTAGTTTCATATCAACCGTCACCGATATGAGCAATGTAGCAAGTAAGTAATAGACGATTATCTGCAATCAATATCAAGGGGCGTTGTGATTAATAACAGATAATCTTAGCTTTAACGTGAGCCACACGTTGTTTCAGGGTCGAGAAACAAATGAACTTTACCGTCACAAGAAGCAATGTACTTCCCTCTTGTTGAGATTGATTATCAGTTAGATTTAAATAACTGTCAATACCTAAATGCAAATAATTCTTATTTTAACTTTTTGTTCATTTATAGCACTAAAGTAAGGGCTGTAAAGCGGATTTCATGTTGCAGAGAAAATACTTCTTTATGGCTACTATTAAATAAGCTGAAGCGAAGCTACTGGGCAAAAGTAGCCTGCCACTAACCGGTGTTGCCTGTATCAATAAAGTAATAACGGATCTGGCTTTGTTAGAATACGCACCAGGGATGAGTGTTGAAGAAATTAAAGCCAAAACAGCAGGTAATTTAGTTATTAGCAACAAGATTAAAACCATGAGTTTTGAGTGATTTTACTAATAAAATACATATGGCAAAAAAGCTGTATTTGCTTCATACCATCACTTGATTGCACTTTTAATGTTCAACAATAACGCTGATAAAGGCTTAAGTCGTTTAAATACGGTTTATAACAAGCCCCTTTTAAGTCCATCTCTTACCTCGAAATATCTTTAAAGCAAGTTTTTTATAAATTGATTGCATTTTAAGCGACTTCTATGGTGATGTTCGCTTTAAGTAATGCTATACTCCCGCCGAATAATTTATCGACTTTATTAAGAGTAAAATTAATGGCAGATTTATCGAAGTACAGAAACATTGGTATTTTCGCGCACGTTGATGCGGGTAAAACCACAACTACTGAGCGTATCCTAAAGCTTACAGGTACTATCCACAAAACAGGTGAGGTTCATGATGGTGAATCGACTACCGATTTCATGGATCAAGAAGCTGAGCGCGGTATTACTATCCAGTCTGCGGCAGTAAGCTGTTTCTGGAAAGATCACCGCTTTAACGTTATCGATACTCCTGGACACGTTGACTTCACAGTTGAAGTTTACCGTTCACTTAAAGTATTAGATGGCGGTGTGGGTGTATTCTGTGGTTCTGGTGGTGTTGAACCACAATCAGAAACTAACTGGCGTTACGCGAATGAGTCAGGTGTTGCACGTATTATCTTCGTAAACAAATTAGACCGTATGGGTGCTGATTTTTACCGTGTAACAGCGCAAGTACAAAAAGTACTTGGTGCTACTCCACTTATCATGACTTTACCAATCGGTATTGAAGATGATTTTGTTGGTGTTGTTGATGTTTTAAACAAGCAAGCATACGTATGGGATGACACTGGTCTTCCAGAAAACTACGAAATCACAGACGTTCCTGCAGACATGGTAGAAAAAACTGAAGAATACCATGAGATGCTTATCGAAACTGCTGTAGAGCAAGACGATGACCTAATGGAAGCGTACATGGAAGGTGAAGTACCTTCAGTTGAAGATATCAAGCGTTGTATCCGTAAAGGTACTCGTGACCTTGCTTTCTTCCCAACGTTCTGTGGTTCTGCATTCAAAAACAAAGGTATGCAATTAGTACTTGATGCTGTTGTTGATTACTTACCTGCACCTACAGAAGTTGATCCTCAACCTCTTATGGATGAAGAAGGTAACGAAAACGGCGAGCATGCAATTGTATCTGCAGACGAACCTTTCAAAGCGCTTGCATTCAAAATCATGGATGACCGTTTTGGCGCATTAACTTTCGTACGTATCTACTCTGGTAAGCTTAACAAGGGTGACACAATCCTTAATGCGTTTACTGGTAAAACTGAGCGTGTTGGCCGTATGGTTGAGATGCAAGCAGACGAGCGTAAAGAGCTTACTTCAGCACAAGCGGGCGATATCATCGCTATCGTTGGTATGAAGAACGTGCAAACTGGTCACACTCTATGTGATCCTAAGCACCCAGTAACTCTAGAGCCAATGGTTTTCCCAACTCCAGTAATCTCGATTGCTGTACAGCCTAAAGATAAAGGCGGTAATGAGAAAATGGGTGTTGCTATCGGTAAAATGGTTGCAGAAGATCCATCTTTCCAAGTTGAGACTGATGAAGATTCAGGCGAAACTATCCTTAAAGGTATGGGTGAGCTTCACTTAGATATCAAAGTAGATATCCTTAAGCGTACTTACGGCGTAGACCTTATCGTTGGTCAGCCTCAGGTTGCTTACCGTGAAACTATCACTCGTGAAATCGAAGATAGCTACACGCATAAGAAACAATCTGGTGGTTCTGGTCAGTTCGGTAAAATCGATTACCGCATCAAGCCAGGCGAAGTGGGTTCAGGTTTCGCGTTCACTTCATCAGTTGTTGGTGGTAACGTACCTAAAGAATTCTGGCCTGCAGTTGAGAAAGGCTTTAAGTCAATGATGGGTGAAGGTGTTCTAGCTGGCTTCCCAGTACTTGACGTTGAAGTTGAGCTTTTCGACGGTGGCTTCCACGCCGTGGATTCATCTGCAATTGCTTTCGAAATCGCTGCTAAAGGCGCTTTCCGTCAGTCTATCCCTAAAGCGGGTGCACAACTTCTTGAGCCAATCATGAAAGTTGACGTGTTCACACCTGAAGATCACGTTGGTGACGTAATCGGTGACCTTAACCGTCGTCGTGGTATGTTAAGCAATCAAGAAGCTGGTTTAACAGGCGTTCGTATCAAAGCTGACGTACCGTTATCAGAAATGTTCGGTTACATCGGTTCACTACGTACAATGACATCTGGTCGTGGTCAGTTCTCTATGGAGTTCTCACACTACGCTGCATGTCCACAAAACGTAGCTGACACTGTAATCGCTGCAGAAAAAGAGAAAAATGCTGCTAAGTAATTAGCACTTTAACTCTTTGAAAAACCCGCACGTGTTGCGGGTTTTTTATTGTCTGAAGTTTGCAAGCAGGTGAATGCTATCAATACCAACCCGCTATAAGACTTAATCATTTTGAGGAGATAAACCAGAGGCTAGCTGCGTTAAAGTTTTCTCAACAAAAATAATTAAAAACGAAATCTTTGCTTTGTTATCGACACAATTTCCCTGTTCTTAATATAACTCACTTAATTAAGTGAATGGGTATAAGTGTTGTTGCTGTTTATAAAAAAAGCCGCTAGTGCGGCTTTTTTATATTAATATCACATTGCTATTAATCTACGTACTTGGTTGCTTTATAAGTGAGCTTAACATTACCAAAAGGAATGGCGCCGTTTACACGCACTCGCCACTTACCTTCTTGTGGATTGGTAAAAGAGCAGCTTTCACTATTACCGAGGCTAATTGAAGCACAATCTTTTCTGAAAAGCGTTGGGTTTCTTTTGTGGCGTACAAATAAGTTTGCATCACCCCAGCCACCTTCAAGGCTAACGGTTAACTCGTCGTAACCTTGCGGGATTTCAAAGCTGTAGCTTTTCCACCAAAACCAGCCACCTATATTATTAATTTCGCCAATAATGACTTCAGGCTCAGGCTCTGGTGGTGCGATCACGGTTGAGCGAATATCGACAATAACAGGGTCATGATCTGATGCTCTATAAGGACCTTGAGCATAGAGGCTAGATTGCTGAGCGTCAGATTTAAATTCAACATTATAATCAAGTGAAATAGGTTCATCGGCGTTGATATGCCAATCATTGGCGCTCACTACTTTACTTAATAAGCTCGGGCTTGCTAGAGCGTGATCTAGACTTCCTGCACGACCAGAAAAGCTGTAAGAATAACCCAAGGTGTTGCCATCTAGCTCAGCGACCACATTTTTAAGGCCTTTATCAGCAAATGCACGGATAGGATCTTCCATTGCATACGCGTTCATGTCGCCAACAAGAATGATATCTTCATCATCAACCCCTGTTGGTTTACTATTTAACCAATCAGCAAATGCATTTGCGCCAGCAGTTCTGATTTCATTCCAACATGCTTGACCGTCACCTTGATCAGCATTGCCACCCGTTGCGCTTCTACAACCACCTTTAGATTTTAGATGGGCAACCGCAACAGTAAAGACTTCTTCTGTCTCTAAAGATTTAAAGCTTTGTGCAATAGGAGCACGGTTACTGTAATCGAAAGGCGCGTCGGTAGTAATTGCTGCAGTACCCACTTGCTGCACTTTATCAGCACGGTAAATAAGTGCAGTAGTGATAGCGTCGGTGCCTATTTTATCAACACCAAAGTCTACAAATGCATATTGATTTTGACTATCAGCGTCATTAAGTGCATTTACTAAACTAGCAACAGCACTAAATTCGCCAAAACCGTCATTTTCAATTTCCATTAAGCCAATCACATCTGCTTGCATAGCACTGATAGCGCTAACTAGCTTGGCTTGTTGACGAATTAACTCGGCTTCTGAATCAGCACCACGGCTAGTTGGGAAACCGCCACCTTGGCCATCGCCATTAAAGTAGTTAAGTACGTTAAAGCTGGCAACACGCAAATCAGCGTCAGGGTTTAACTCTGGTGCATCGGTGCGTGGATTGGTTGCTATAAACTGAGGTGTTGTTGTTGGGTGAATACGGTAAGTACTAAAGCTGTAAGCTAACGCACCTGTTACAGAATTTACTGTATCGCCTGTGCGTAAAGTATTCTCTGCTGATAACCCTGGGACAGGATAAGCGATAGGATCGCGGTTTTGACGAGTTGAGCCATCATCTAAGAGTATTTTTTTATTTAGATTTTGTGCTTCAACCGCATTCGCAGCCGCGCCAGGAAGTGCAACTTGAGTACCTTGGTATAAGCGTTCAGTGGCAAGTTCTAGTTCTCCATAGCGACCTAAACCATAATTGTTAGTAACAATAAGCGGCTGCTCTAAGGTAACCAGCATACCTTCAAACGCTTCTAATTCACTTGGTTCGGTGACGGGCAGAGTGATTTTAGTTGGGTAAGCTGAAAGGCCGGTATCACAAATAGCAACTTGGCTAACATTGCCAATTTGGGTGGCATCAAAATACTCTTCAACAGTACCTTGTACGCGAACGTGGTCACCCACATTAACATCCGTAGTGGCAAAGTAAACAAATACCCCTTCAGAGGTAAGTGGGTTTGCATCTTCATCGCTATTAAGTGAATTTACAAAAAAGCCTTTGAGCTGATCATCTGCTTGGAAATCAGCCGTCACAACGCCTTCAAACTCAACCACAGTGTTAACTAGTGGACTGCTTGTGCTTTCGCTTTGAATGCTGCTAATTAATGTTTTCTCAGCGCCACATAATAAAGGCTCTTCAGGTTCTGGATCTGGTTCAGGATCTGGATTAGGTGAAGAATTTCCTGCAAATATGCCTAAATCACTAAAGTCATCTTGCTCAAATTGCAGCCATTGCTCGCTTGGGTTGAAACTATCATCGGCGTCAGTGCGCCCATTTAATTCAGTTTCTTTGCGGCGCAATGTTTTATTTTGTGTTTTCACGCCCCCTTCTGACCAAAATGAACCAGGGTCTACACCGCGCTGGCCAAAGCTATCAATAACGGTCGAACCTTGAGTAAGTACCAGTGCATCGTCGCCATTAAAGTTAGTCACGGCGCTGAGTTGGTCAGCTTTTTCTTTTAGTTCTGCTGATGCATTACCATTAACAATCACGTAGGTGCTGTTTGCAGCAAGTTCGCCAGTTAAATCGAATGTATTATTTGCATCTGTATTGCCATTTGAATAGAGGCTAAGGGTATGGCCATCTAATGACAGAGGGGTTGTCGAATTGTTAAATAGTTCTATTGCTTTATTATAGCTACTGCCTTCTACGTACTCAGATATAACGAGGTTAGCGGTAGCGGGTGCACTTAGGCTTGCTAATACAAGCGCCAAAGGCGTTATTTTTGTTTTTAACATTATTATTTTTCCCGTGTTTTTGTTTCCCCAAATGGGACGCCTAGTGTAATGAAAAATGATTACAAATAGAATACAGAATGTTAACAATCTTGGTTTTTGTTATTTTTGAGGTTGAATGTATATATGGGTG
This sequence comes from Pseudoalteromonas sp. RW-H-Ap-1, assembly GCF_048318575.1. GTDB lineage: Bacteria > Pseudomonadota > Gammaproteobacteria > Enterobacterales > Alteromonadaceae > Pseudoalteromonas. The sequence goes on along the minus strand of NZ_CP166996.1, from coordinate 3,199,983 downwards.
TTTGGTTTTAGGTAAGGCAGAGCTTATGTAGTGTGATTCCTTCCCATAAATAGGGGGCGCTGTAAAAATGCCAAATATGTGCTGCCATTAAACATAAAAAAGGGCAATAAAGCCCTTTTATATCAATATGTCGTTATTATTTATTTAAATAGCGAGCAGCTTGCTTAGCAAAGTAAGTCAGAATGCCGTCTGCGCCAGCGCGTTTAAATGCTAATAAAGACTCCATTATGGTTGCTTCTTCGCTTAGCCAGCCGTTATCAATAGCGGCTTTATGCATCGCATATTCGCCACTTACTTGATAAGCGAATGTCGGCACACCAAACTCATCTTTAACACGGCGAACAATATCAAGGTATGGCATACCAGGTTTAACCATTACCATGTCAGCGCCTTCTTGAAGATCAAGTGCCACTTCGCGAATTGCTTCATCGGAGTTGGCAGGATCCATTTGGTATGTTTTTTTATCAGCGCCTTTTAAGTTACCCGCAGAACCGACAGCATCTCTAAATGGGCCATAGTAGCTTGATGCATACTTTGCAGAATAGGCCATAATGCGGGTGTGAATAAAGCCATCGGCTTCAAGAGCTTCACGAATTGCACCAATACGGCCATCCATCATGTCTGATGGGGCAACAACATCTGCGCCAGCCTCTGCATGTGATAGCGCCTGCTTAACTAAAATTTCGGTAGTGACGTCGTTAATCACATAGCCTGCATCATCAATGATGCCGTCTTGACCATGCACTGTAAATGGGTCAAGTGCAACATCGGTGATCACGCCAAGCTCTGGGAAGGTTTCTTTTAATGCGCGTACTGTTCTTTGAGCTAAGCCATCATCGTTATAAGCTTCTTCAGCGAGTAGAGACTTTTTATCTGCAGGGGTAACAGGAAAAATAGCGAGCGCAGGGACTCCTAAATCTACCAGTTCTTTAGCTTCTTCTAGCAGTAAATCAATTGATAAACGTTCAATACCGGGCATTGATTCAATGCTTTCACGGCGGTTTTTACCTTCAAGCACAAACACAGGATAAATAAGATCATTAACACTCAGCTGATTTTCAGCCATAAGGCGACGAGAGAAATCGTTACGGCGCATTCTACGCATGCGAGTATATGGGAAAAGGTCTAGTCCAGATTGGGCCATAAGTATACGCTCCTACTGTGGGGGTGAAAAATTAACCACTTGATTGCGGCCATGTTGTTTTGCTAAATAGAGTGCCTTATCGGCATAATCAGTAAATAGTTCAGGGTTATGAATGTCATCGGCAATTTGAGTATAAACACCGGCACTAATGGTAAAGTCGATAATTGTACCTGCTACATTTACAGTATTATTTGCTATTGCTAGGCGTGTTTGCTCTGCAATGATCAGTGCGCCTGGATTATCTGTGTTAGGTAGTAAAATGACAAATTCTTCACCACCATAACGCGCTACTTCGTCAAGTGGGCGCTTAAGCTGTTGTTTAATGGTATCAGACACCGCCCTGATAACTTGATCGCCGGTTAAGTGGCCATAGTTATCGTTAATTGATTTAAATTTGTCGATATCTAACATGATAATACTCAATGGCGTTTGTTCACGGCGTGAACGACGAATTTCCATAAGTAACTTTTTATCAAAAAAGCGTCTATTTTTAATGCCAGTCAGCGCATCTTCCATATTGAGTTGTTCAAGTTCATGATTTTTATCTTCAAGCTCTCTAAGTGTAACTTGTAATTCAAAGGTGCGTTCATCTACTTGGCTTTCAAGCTCTTGGCGGGTGCGCTCTTGTAATTCGATCCGCTCATTTAATAGCGCATCTTGTGCGGCGCTTTGTGCAATCAATGCTTGCTGTGCTGTTACTTGCTCATCGCGTTGCAATATAAACAATTTTATGACGGTATAGCTTAGACAAAATGAGCAACCTAAAGACGCTGCAAAGGTAAGCATTAAACTCGCTCTTGTAACAGTGTAAAAGCCTGTTAACGCAATGGAAAAATGAATAACCACAATTAAAAAGAAGCCAAGCGCCATTAAGAGAGATTTATTGGGGCTAGTGGGGTTTTTACGTAGATAAAATAACGTTGTGACAACATGATAACTTAAAATTACAGGGATGCTTAAAATAGCAAATAAAGCTACGCTGGGAGTAGGAAGCAACCAAATAAGTACAATAATTAATGCGTACAGTGCGGTAATTATTGTTTGTCCTTTTACTAAATTAGACTCAATAGCGGTGCAAACATGGCGTTGTAAAGGAAGAAACGATATCGTGATCAGCATCAGCAAAATAGGCAGCATTAACTGTTGTAGGTCTGCTATGCTTGAGGGTGCATAACGAAATCCAAATCCGCCTAAGTAAGCTAAAAAGAAGCCGAGCATCAACGTAATTAAACCAGCATAAGCAAAATAATGTTTACGTGAAAAAGCAAATAAAACCAGACTACTCACCGCTAAAGAAAAAATAAAGCCAATTAGTAATCCATAAAGTAAATTCACCATACTTTTATAAGCTAGTAACGAGTCTTGCTGCCACAGTGTTAATGGTACGCGCAGCCCGATACCTGAATCATTATTAACTTTAAGGTACACCGTAGTTTCACTGTTAGCGGGAAGAGTTAACTTGACTAGTAAAGACTCACTCTTGATTGCTCTTTGCGAAAGCGCAAGCGTATCACCAATATGAGTTGATGTGAGTAGTTTATCACCCATAAAGTGAGCAAGGTAAGCATCATTCAAAAGAGGGTTGTCTAGTGACAGTAAGGGCGTTAGCGGCTGCGATAACTGATTTTTAATTTTAAATTGAATCCACACAGGCCGAGACTCGAGGCCTAAATTAAGTGGCTTATTATTAAGTAGCAGCCATTCTTGTAAATTACTTTGTCGTGCATCTTCTAATGAGGTAGGAGCAAACGAATAATGAATATCTTCTATTTTTTTTGAATTAAATTCGCTATTTATCTCGATTGCACTTGCAGGAAAACAGGATGCATAAAACACCATAATGAATACCAGCAAAGCGCAAAAGGTTCGCATTATTTTTTCTCTAATCCAAATAAGCGGTTAAAGTTGTCGCTCGTATGTTTTGCCACTTCACAAGCAGAAACACCATAAAGCTGAGCAAGTGTATCACACACATAATGCAGCAATGCTGGCTCATTTCGTCTTGATTTAGGCTTAGGTTTAACAGTGCGAGGGATTAAAAAGGGTGCATCGGTTTCAATTAATAAACGCTCAATGGGAATGCTAGGGATCAGTTGTTGTAATTCTTTGCCGCGTCGTTCGTCACATACCCAGCCGGTAATACCAATATAAAGACCTAACTTTAAGTAACTTGCAAGTGCTTGTGCATCACCAGTAAAACAGTGCAACACACCGCGAACAGTAAACTCATTTAAAATAGCAAGCATGTCGTCACTGGCATCACGTTCGTGTAAGTAAACCGGCAGATTTAGCTTTTCAGCTAATGCGAGTTGACGACGAAACACAGCACGTTGTATATCTCTTGGAGAAAAGTCACGATTGTAATCTAGTCCGCATTCACCAATGGCAATAACTTGCTCATTTTGTGCGAGCTTAGTGAGCTGTTGTTCAAGTTCAGAGGTTGCTGTTTTTGCATCATGAGGGTGAATACCAGCGCTAGCATATTGACCATAGCGTGCAGCAAGTATAAATGACTCCTCACTTGAGCTTATATCGCAGCCAATAATTAGCATATGCTTAACGCCGACCTCTTTTGCCCGCGCGAGCACCTCTTGATGCTGACCATCAAATTGATGATTAGTTAAATTTACGCCAGCATCAATTAACGTGTATTGCATTACTGAGTACGTTTTACACGAATTGAGCGGTTTTGATCTGCTTTTTTAAGTAAAAAAGAGTTGAATACGCCACGGCTAATAGTAACAGTGTCACCTTTGTCTAGACTTAATCTATCTGAACCAATTTGACGCCATTGCTGATTATTTTCTAAGGTAATAATTAGCTCACCATAAGGGGCTTTTTTAACATTAGCTATTGTTGATGAAATTGTTTCTTCAGTATTCTTAGTAATGTTTTTATGCTCTAAACCAAACTCTTTTGCCTTGGTAGCCACAGGTGCTGTTGCGACAGCCGTGTCAGCTTTTACATTAGCTTTAACAGATTGTTGTGGTTGTTTATGCGCTGGTTGAGTGAGTGATTTTCCCGCGATAGTGTTGTCGTAACATAGTAAACGATTAAAATCGTTTTCAATAAAACTACAGGCTTGTAACGCTTGCTCATTAATAGGAGTTGCGGCTAAAACCGGTACACTTGCTAAAGCGAGTAAAGAAAGTAAATGCTTATTCATATTATTCCTCAGATTCTTGTTGTGGTTTTGCGGTATAAAATTTAGCTAAAATTAAGCCAAGCTCAAATAAAAGCAGCATAGGCAATGCTAATAGGGTTTGTGATAGCACATCGGGTGGCGTTAAAAACATCGCCACAACAAATACACCGACCACTATATAAGGGCGTTTCTCTTTTAGACTTTGTGTGGTTGTTGCACCACTCCAACAAAGCAACATAATCGCAACTGGGATTTCAAATGCAATACCAAAAGCAAAAAATAGCTTAAGTACAAAGCCTAAATAGCTACTGATATCCGGTGCTAGGGTCATCATTTGAGGACCTGCACTGGTGAAAAAACCTAAAATAATTGGCAGTACTACAAAGTAGCAAAAAGCTATGCCACCATAGAATAAGAAAATACTGGAAGCTAATATGGGCATGAGCATTTTCTTTTCGTGCTGATATAAACCGGGGGCTATAAATCCCCAAATTTGATGTAAAATCCAAGGGATCGCAGCAAATAAGGCAACAAACAACGTAAGTTTAAAGGGGGCAAAAAATGGCGCGGTGACATCCGTTGCTATCATAGTGGCAGTACTAGGTAAATGAGCGACTAAAGGAGCCGCCACAAACGTATAAATATCGTTTGCAAAGTAAACCAAACCAATAAATATCACTAAAATACTTAATAGTGATTTTATCAGCCGGTCACGTAATTCGATTAAATGAGCGACAAATCCTGACTTTACTTCTTCAGTCATTGTTTTCTATACCCTGCATTAAGCGCATGAAAAAAGAGAGTGCCATAATTACTTAGAGTCATCTGTTGATTGGTTATTAGTGGCTTGGCTTTGATCTTTTTTATAGCTGTGAGTAACTGATTGCGCTGCTTGTTGCAGCTCAGAAACAGAGTTTTGTAGGTCAGGGCTTAAATCTTTAAGACCTTGTTGCTCTGCTTTTTTTAGGTTTTCATGTAACTCGTTTACACGCAGCTCTTCACTTACTTCCGCTTTTACTGAGTTAGCCATTGCTTTGGCTGTTTTTACCCAGCGGCTTACGGTTCTAATAGCAACAGGTAAGCGTTCTGGTCCAAGTACCACCAAGCCGACAATAAATACCACAACAAGCTCCCACATTCCCATGCTGGTTAAACCTTGTTGCTGTCTTTAGTTTTGTCAGTTGTATTTATATCGGCAGGTTTTGACTCTGCTGAATTTTGTATCTGTTCCGCTTTATCTTCGCTGGCTTGTTTCTCAGTATTTTGGTCATCAGACATGGCTTTTTTAAAGCCTTTTACTGCGCCACCTAAATCACCACCCATACCGCGTAGTTTCTTCGTACCGAATAAAAGTACAATGATTGCAAGTACAATTAATAATTGCCAAATACTAATACCACCAAAACCCATGGTTTTCTCCTGCTTTTAAGCCATAAAATAATAAGGTTAAGTGCTGATTATACGCCCAAAGCGGCAAATAGCACTTAGTTTATGCGCGGCGCCATGCCGCTATAAAGCCAATAACAGCACAACTTAAGACAACGCCAGCAGCGATTAAGTTGTGTTGTAAATAAAATAAAGCTGAGACAATCATCGCTGCACTACTAAACAACCCTAAAACCAATGGTTTATGTGAAACTTTAACTGCAGGTACGTGAGAGTGTGGTGCTCGCTTTAAATTTTGATAAATTAAATCGGGTAGTTCAGGCATTTTTTCTGCCCAAAACGGTAAGTTTGCATACATTTGCTTTAGCACAGACAGCGGACCAACTTGTTGTTTAACCCAGTCTTCTAAAAATGGCTTTGCTGTTTTCCATAAATCCAGTTGTGGATATAGCTGGCGACCTAAGCCCTCAACATATAGCAAAGTTTTTTGTAGTAATACGAGCTGTGGTTGAACCTGCATATTAAAACGACGTGCGGTATTAAATAAGTTAACCAATACATGACCAAATGATATTTCAGCCAGTGGTTTATTAAAAATAGGTTCGCAAACGGTGCGAATAGCAAATTCAAACTCTTCAATGCTGGTATCAGGTGGTACCCAGCCTGAATCAACATGTAGCTGTGCTACCTGACGGTAGTCGCGGTTAAAAAAGGCAATGAAATTTTCAGCTAAATAGCGTTTGTCTTCTTTATTGAGTGTTCCCACAATACCGCAATCAATACCAATATATTTAGGGTTGTGCGGGTGTTCGCGGGAGACAAAAATATTGCCTGGATGCATATCCGCATGAAAAAAACTGTCGCGAAACACTTGAGTAAAAAATACTTCTACTCCGCGCTCTGCTAATAGCTTCATATTGGTGTTTTGTGCCATCAATGCTTCAGTATCTGACACCGGAATACCGTAAATACGTTCCATAACCAGAACATTACTGCGGCTATAGTCACTGTATACTGCAGGGATATAAAGTGATTCTGAACCTTCAAAGTTACGCTTTAATTGAATACCATTAGCGCCCTCACGCATTAAATCAAGTTCATCGAGTAATGTTTTTTTATACTCTTTAACCACTTCTACAGGGCGTAAGCGTTTGGCTTCGTTAATTAACTTACCAACAACCTTAGCTAATTTTTCCATTAGTGCTAAGTCGGCATTTATTTGCTGTTCAATATTAGGACGTATAACTTTAATAACAACATCTTGCGGTTCACCTTGAGGATCAACAAGGGTAGCTGTATGCACCTGAGCAATTGAAGCCGATGCCAGAGGTGTTTGTGAAAAGTCGCTAAATAGCTGGCTAATATTATCTATTTCTAATGCTGTTTCGATGATTTTCTGTGCCAATTCACCTTCAAACGGTTCTACCTGATCTTGTAAAAAGGCTAACTCCAATGCGATATCATGAGGTAATAAGTCGCGTCGAGTTGAGAGCATTTGGCCAAACTTTATCCACACAGGGCCAAGTTGTTGCAGAGCTAAGCGAAGTCTTAAGCCTGGGGGTTTATCTTTGTGTTGATTGCGTAACCAAAACAAGCTGCCACGTGTGATTTTAGCAAACCAGGGTACTTTGTGTTTAGGTATAAGCTCATCAAGTCCGAAGCTAAGCAGGGTTTTAGTTATATAATACAGTCGGGCAGTTGACACAAAAAATCCTTAGCGCGTTAAAGGGCTTTAATTAGGGCGTTAATACGTTGCTCAATGGCGGCAACTTGGCCTTTTAGTGCTCTATTTTGTTGTTTAAATTGCTCAAGCTCTAATGGGTGAATAGTGATTGCCAGCTCATCTTGGCATACACTAATAAAAGTACTGTCGAGCTGAGACTTTGCTTTTTTACCTTGCTGCTTAAGTGACTGCAAATGTAAATAAAGTTGTTGTGCAGGCGCGTCGCCAATATGTTTTGCTAATTGCTCTGGCCAATCAATGTCTACACTTGAAAAGGCTGAACTATAGCTTTGGGCTATGTTTAAATCACCTTGTAAATCAAGCTTATCTTGGCGAATAAGTTGAGTCAGCATGGCCGGGTTTTTCAGTGCTAATAACGTATCTATATTGGCACTGATCATACAGTCTGCGTCAGCATGTTCGAATGCAGTGTAAAGATGTAGCTGCTGATTGGCATAAGTAATGGCTATTTTTTGCTGCCAGTCTCTAAACTCAACCAATAAACGCTGATGCTCTACTACATTTAGTTTATCGAGTAAGCTCGGGTCAAGTTTAAGCGCTTGATTTAATACTTGTTCAATGAGCGAAAGTACAAAGCTCGGTAGCATAAAAAAACTACCTGCAGCCGGTTGCTCTTTACTGTGTTCTTCAAGCGCCATAAATTACTAACCTTAGTATTTAAATCCACGATGCAGGGCAACAATGCCACCAGTTAGATTTTGATAAGTAGCTTGCTCAAATCCTGCTTCCACCATCATCGCCTTAAGGGTTTCTTGATCTGGATGCATACGAATTGACTCTGCTAAGTATTGGTACGACTCGCTGTCGTTAGCAACGAGTTTACCCATAGTAGGTAAAATGTTGAAAGAGTAAAAATCATACGCCTTGCTGAGAAGCTCTTGCTCTGGTTTTGAAAACTCAAGAATCAGTAAACGGCCCCCTGGTTTTAAAATACGGTACATAGAGCGCAATGCTTTATTTTGATCCGTCACGTTACGTAAGCCAAAGGCAATCGTAATTAAATCAAAACTATTATCAGGAAATGGTAAGGCTTCGGCATTCATTTGTACGTAATCAATGTTACCGACAAGGCCTAAGTTATGCAGCTTTTCACGGCCTACTTTTAACATTGAAGAGTTTATATCACCTAAAACAACCTGACCGCTATCGCCAACAAGTTGGCTAAACTTTGCGGTTAAATCGCCAGTACCACCGGCTAAGTCTAATACATGATGACCTTTACGGATGCCTGAACTAGCAATTGTTTGACGTTTCCATAAACGGTGAATACCAAAAGACATGAGATCATTCATAACATCGTACTTTGTCGCAACAGAATGAAATACATCAGCAACCATAGAAGCTTTTTCGGTTTCGGCAACAGTTTTATAGCCAAAATGCGTGGTCTTTTCAGGGTTCTCGTTCATGATTAATCTCTATCGTGGTAATAGAGACTAGTGTACTTGATTGTGCACCAAGGGTGCAATTTGAATATGATTTATCAGCTAATTTATTGTGTGAACAGTGTGCTTTGCTATTGAGATGCACGTGATTTAAACGCCGCGTTTGAGGCACTTTTAACTAGTTGGTTAAAGTCGCCTTGTTGTTCCGTAATCCCTAATGAGAGAGAAATGGGAGGGAGTTTTAAATCGCTTTTTGAACTGATAAAACGTAGCTTTTCGACCCCAGCTATTACTTTCTCTGCAATCAATTTAGCTGTTTCGGGCTCAATGTTAGCAAGTAGAACGATAAATTGGTCTTTTGCAGAGCGCCCGGCTAAGCCACTTTGCGAAACATACTTTTGAACTTGCTTAGCTACTTTATTTAAAATCACTTCGCCAATTGCATCACCAAAGTTATTAATAAAATGCTCTAAATTATCAATTTGAATGGCAATTGCTGAAATTGACTTGTCTTGTTTTAGCCATAATTGTGTTTGCTTAGTTAAATAATGGCGTTTGTATAAGCCTGTTTGCGGATCAATGACATGTTGTTTGCGCAAGGTATTGAGTTGTTTTTTAGTTGTTTCGTGTAGTTTTTTTGCCTGACTTAGTTCTTGTTTAAATTGCGCTTGTTGCGAGAACAGTAACTGCGTTTGCTCATTAAGTCTTTCTAAGGCGATGCGGCTATTAGCAATATTATTTTCATCTAAAGAATGTAAGCAGTCATTAACATGACCTGCGAAATCGTTAAGTTTTTTTTCGGTTTGCTGTGCATTTCGCGATAGTGAGTTGATCACGCCATTGACGTTTTCAATCATTGCTACTTCGGTTTTATGACCCTGATTTAAATATTCAAAATAGAGTTGCTCAATAAATAGCTCATCAATATTTTGTTGGGCATCTATGGCATCATCAATAGCATTGTTAAGCGCAAAATGGATTTTACTAATGTATGTATACACAACTTGAAAATTTAAGGGGGTAGGAGGCAAAACATGATGCTCTAAAAACATACATACTTTTGTCATTTTTTCTTGTGCTATAGCCATGGAATCATGGAACATCATTTGCAATTACCAACCAAATACGCATAAATGCTGATTTATAAAACTCGTCCAATGAGGCAATTTGCTTCCAAGCACAGATACAATAATCATTATATCTGTTATTTAAAAGTAAAATGAGTCGTAGTTGGCTAAAATGGCGCTATAATTTCAATAACCGTTGTTTTTTTGAGCAATTACTCTAATGAACTTAAGTTAATAAAATGATTACTACCGTATATTTTTGCAATTGGTCGTATATTTATTTGCTATTTATTTAGGCTACGATAGGTTTATCACATCTGTAACGTCACTAAGCTCAATAACTATGAATTTATCTCTTTCAAAAAAAATGCGTCTTTCCTTATTAAGTGTCACCTTAATGTGTTCATTAAGCGCGTGTCAGCTAACTACAATTAACGCCAATCAGCAATTTACGCAAACGGCCGAAAATATCGTAAAACATCGCCAAAATGTAAGTCCGTACAGTAATCCTGAGGGTGTTGATGGCTATTTACTTCCTAACTTATCAGCTGACTTTTTAGCGCAGCAGTATCAAAAAAACACTCAGTTATTGGCTGATTTAGATTCAATAGATATGAGCAAGCTGAGTGACGAGAATCAAATTAACTACAGTATTATTCGAGCGCAAGTGCAAAATAGTGTTGATGAATATGTATTTAACGCACACTACATGCCTTTAACGTCAGAGTATGGCTTTCATTCAAGCCTATCGTTTATTGTTAATAGCTCGGATTATAAAACTGCACAAGATTATCAAAACTACCTAAAGCGATTACAGCAAGTGCCGCGCTTTTTGAGCAAAATATAGGCTGGATGCGTAAAGGCTTAGAAGTAGGTTTAACTCAACCCAAACCGGTATTAATTGGCTATCAAGATTCTATTACTGCCTACATTGTTGACGATGTAACAAAATCAGAATTTTATAAGCCATTTTTAAACAATACCGCTGGCTTAAGTGATAGTGCATTTGCAGCGTTACAACAACAAGCTAAAGCAATTATTAGCAGCCAAGTTATTAAAGCCTATAAAGGTTACTTAACTTTTTTTAATACCGAATATTTACCAGGCGCGCGCAGTGATATTGGCATTTCGTCAACTCCTAATGGAGAAGCTTTTTATGAAAATCGTGCTAAGTATTACACCACGACACAAATGACCCCAAAAGAAATCCATGAGCTGGGTTTAGCTGAAGTGGCGCGTATTCGCAGTGAGATGGAAGCGGTCATCCAAGAGGTGGGTTTTAAGGGCACGTTTGCAGAATTTATCCACTTTTTACGTACTGATCCGCAGTTTTACGCCACAACGCCTGAACAATTATTAAAAGAGGCCGCGTACATTGCCAAAAAAATGGATGCACAGTTACCTAAACTATTTCATACCTTACCCCGTAAACCCTATGGCGTAGCGCCGGTGCCTGCCAATATTGCACCTAAGTACACTACTGGGCGCTATTCAGGTTCGAGCCGTGATGATCAAGCCGGTTTTTATTGGGTGAACACGTACGCTTTAGATAAACGACCACTTTATGCTTTAGAAGCGTTAACGCTGCACGAAGCCGTACCGGGCCATCATTTACAAATATCACTCAATGCAGAGCTTGAAAGCTTACCTAGCTATCGCCGAGATGCCTATTTATCAGCATTTGGTGAAGGCTGGGGGTTATATTCAGAGTACTTAGGGGTTGAGGCTGGTTTTTATCAAGACCCATACAGCAACTTTGGTCGTTTAACCTACGAAATGTGGCGTGCTGCACGTTTAGTAGTTGATACGGGGATGCATATGTATGGCTGGAGTCGAGAGCGTGCAATGAACTTTATGGCTGATAATACGGCACTTTCATTACATAATGTAAAAACGGAAACCGACCGTTATATTTCGTGGCCAGCACAAGCGCTGTCTTACAAAATTGGTGAGTTAACAATTAAACGTCTGCGCGCAGAGGCTGAGCAAGCATTAGGTCAGCAATTTGATATTCGTGAGTTTCATCATCAAATATTGCGCCATGGCTCAGTGCCTTTATCGGTGCTTGAGCAGCAAATACGTTTGTATATACAAACAGAGTTAGCAAAAACAGATAGCTAAAAGCGCATTATTTTGAAACTATAAAAGTGTGGTGTTATTTGATGGCATCACGCTTTTTTAGCATTTAAGGATAAGTAATGAGTCAGTTTATAATGTTCAGTATCGATGTGTTTGCCAGCCTATTTATTGTTGCATTGGGATTGCTGGTTGTATTAATTGCTATTTTTTATATTCGAGATGTTACGCAAACAAAGCATGCTATTAGGCGTAATTATCCCGTAATCGGACGTTTTCGTTATTTCTTTGAGCGCCAAGGTGAGTTTTTTAGACAGTATTTTTTTGCCCTCGATCGTGAAGAAATGCCCTTTAATCGCGCCGAGCGCAGTTGGGTCTACCGCGCGGCTAAAGATGTTGATCACACGGCCGCTTTTGGTTCAACTCAAAGCTTAGAAACCACAGGCACCGTCATGTTTATGAACTGTGCATTTCCCACCTTAGATGAAGAAGCCTTAGCGCCGAGCAGCGTAACTCTTGGCCCTTACTGTAAATTTCCTTACACCACAAATTCGCTATTTAATATATCGGGCATGAGCTTTGGTGCGCTATCAAGCCCTGCTGTACGTGCACTATCGAAGGGAGCAAAATTAGCAGGATGTTGGATGAACACGGGGGAAGGCGGGCTTAGTCCGTATCACTTAGAAGGTGGCGCCGATATTGTATTTCAAATTGGCACCGCAAAATACGGTGTACGCGACGAGCAAGGGAATTTAAGCACAGAAAAGCTAAAAGCCGTTGCTGCGCATCCAGCAGTTAAAATGTTTGAACTGAAAATGAGCCAAGGTGCCAAGCCAGGCAAAGGCGGCATGTTACCTGGGCGAAAAGTGAATGCTGAAATTGCCAAAATAAGAGGTATACCCGAAGGGCAGGATTCTATTAGCCCAAACGGGCACCCAGAAATAAAAAATCCAAACGATATTCTAGACATGCTTAACACCATCAGAACTGCAACGGGTAAACCGACAGGCTTTAAAGCGGTTATTGGTGAATATACTTGGTTAGAAAGTTTATTCGCCGAGATTAATCATCGCGGCATTGAGTCCGCACCCGACTTTATTACTATTGATAGTGCGGATGGCGGTACCGGCGCAGCACCACAATCTTTATTAGATTCTGTAGGGTTACCGCTTAAAGAAAGCCTTCCTTTAGTTATACAGCTATTAAAGAAACATGGTCTTAGAGAGCGAGTTAAAATTATTGTTTCGGGTAAGTTAATTGTGCCTTCCAAAGTCGCATGGGCATTAGCACTAGGAGCCGACTTTGTAGTTTCTGGCCGAGGGCATATGTTTGCACTAGGCTGCATTCAGGCTATGCAATGTAATAAAGATACTTGCCCAACAGGAATTACTACGCATAATGAACGTTTACAACGTGGTTTGAATGTTGAAGATAAAGCGCAGCGAGTTGCAAATTATAATAAATACATCCATTACGGTGCGGGGCTTATTGCACATTCTTGTGGCGTTACCAGTGCTCGCGAATTAAAACGCAAACATGTACGTATAGTACAAGAAAGTGGCCTTTCTGAGCCGCTAGATAAAATGTACGAGCATTACCATTAAATACTTGCTTGTTAGTTATCGGTGATGAGGTGTATTGCTCGCTCGAATGCCGGTGATTTTTAATCGCTCTAATTCGCAGCTAAACAAAAACTCTAGTGCTTCTAGGTGGCGACGCACTTCAGCAATATTTTTGCCAGCTGCATATAAGCCATGACCGCGAATTAATACACCAAATTTAATCGGTGAGTGCAAATGGTGATCGCTAACTAATAAGCTTAAACGGTCAATATCTTGGCCGTTATCAAAAATAGGAATGCTTAAGGTTTCTAAATGAGACCACTGTTGTGGTAATCGATGGATATGCAATACAAGCAGCCTAATGGCGATAAAGTTATTCGTTTATGTTTTGCTTAAAACGATCAAATCCTAATAGAGGCGGCGCAGATTTTATGTCAACTTTAACTTTAGCACTATTACAAAACTCATTGCATTGGCTCGATAAAAAAGCCAATTTAGCTATGTTTGAACAACAACTTGCCAACATCACCAATAAACCAGATTTAATTGTATTGCCCGAAACCTTTGCCACTGGATTTGCGGTTAACCTTGATTGTGGTGAGGCTGAAAATGGCTCAGTACTGAGTTGGCTTAAAACACAAGCTAAACAACATAATGCAGTGATTGCAGGCTCAGTATTGGTAACCCAAGGAGACAAAAAGGCCAACCGGTTTTATTGGGTACAACCAAATGGAGAAGTGAGCTATTACGATAAGCGCCACTTATTTTGTTTGGGTAACGAGGGTGAATTTGTAGTGCCAGGACAAACCCGTAAAGTGTTTGAGCTCAATGGGTTTAAAATTTTACCGCAAGTTTGCTACGATTTACGTTTTCCGGTGTTTCAGCGCAATAACAATGACTACGACGTGATGATTAATATTGCCAACTGGCCTGCGGCAAGGCGTAATGTGTGGGACACTTTATTAATGGCGCGAGCAATGGAAAACCTATGCTACGTGGTTGGCGTAAATCGGGTTGGCGAAGATGGTAATGGTATTGAGCACAGTGGTGGAACCGCAGTGTATGACTTTAAAGGTGAGCCACTGGTTAAAGCAAATGATGACCAGCCAGCATTACTAACAATCACATTAAATAAAGCGCCGCTCAATGAATTTAGAGCTAAATTTCCGGCACATTTAGATGCCGATGCTTTTGCATTGGTATAAATTAGCGCCCAGCCGATAAAGTGCTAAAATAGCCGCTGATATTTTTATTGGCGGCTTTATGAATACAACCCCTATTACACCGGTAGTTTTAGCAGGCGGCATTGGCACACGGCTTTGGCCGCTATCACGCCAAGCAATGCCAAAGCAGTTTTTATCTTTGCTTGATGATAAAAATCAGCAGTCATTATTACAAAGTACCTTATTACGTGTTACAACTGAGGACTTTAATCCCGCTATTTTGGTCTGTAATGAGCAGCATCGATTTATTGCTGCGGAGCAGGCTGCATTTGCAAAACCCCATGCCATAGTACTTGAGCCAGAAGGCAAAAATACCGCACCAGCTATTGCCCTTGCCGCGCACTACGCTTTAAAAAATAATATTACGGGCCCTTTGCTGGTGATGCCTGCCGATCATCATATTGCAGACTTTACCGGATTAACTGCTCAGTTATCCGATGCGATTAAACTTGCTGAGCAAGGTAAATTAGTTACATTTTCAATTACGCCGACAGAGCCACACACAGGTTATGGTTATATAAAACAGGGCGCAGCCATTAAAGATACCTGTTGCTTTGAAGTTGACCAGTTCAAGGAAAAGCCTGATTTAGCAACTGCATTAACTTATTTAGCTGAGGGCGGTTATAGTTGGAATAGTGGTATGTTTTTATTTACTCCCGCGGCATATCTAAAAGAACTGGAACGCTTTGCCCCTAAAATTGCTAAAAGTGTTGCTAGTGCCACTGACTTTAAACAAGACTTAGCGTTTACCAGAGCAAATGCCCATGCACTTGAATCTTGCCCAAATGACTCAATTGACTACGCTATTTTAGAGCGCAGCAATAATGTAGTGGTAATGCCTGTGGCGTTAAAGTGGAGCGATGTCGGCAGTTTTTCTGCACTGGCTGCGCTTGCAGAAAAAGATTCGCAGGGTAACAGTCAAAATCAGCAACATATTGCACAGAATAGTATTAATAACCTAGTTATTAGTGAAGATGGGCACACAATTGCTACTTTAGGTGTGAGCGATTTAGCGATTGTACATACTCATGATGCCACCTTGATTGCAAAACAAGATTCGCTTGAAGGCTTGCCTTTAATACTTAAGCAATTGGCAATTACGCAAAATGACAAACTGGCGCATCATCAGGTGGTTTACCGCCCTTGGGGACATTATCGTACGTTAATAGAAAGTATCGGCTTTAAAGTTAAAAAAATTACCGTAAAAAGTGGTGAAAAACTCTCAACCCAGCGTCATCAGCATCGTGCCGAGCATTGGGTGGTTGTCTCAGGTACTGCAGATATATGTATTGACCAGCAAAGCTTAACACTGACCCATGACCAATCTTGTTATATTGGTGCAAAACAACTGCACAGCTTAGCGAATAATCAGCCCGAGCCGTTAATTGTTATTGAAGTGCAAACGGGTGCCATATTGGATGAAAGTGACATAGAGCGATTTGATGATGTATACGGTAGAAAATAACAGTATAAATAGTAAATATGGTTGATCATTTGTTACGGTCGTAAAACTTGGTAGCCCGTAACCGTATTACTCTAGCCCTTGGCGCACATACCTTAAATAGGCTTCTAAACTGTGTTGCCACAGTGTGCTGGCTTCATTTAATGAGTTATTTAATGGCTTTTTATCAAGTAAGCGTCGTTCTATTTTTTTCAGTGCCAGTCCATAGCTATTAAAACCAAGTTGCATTGCGGTGCTGGCTTGGCGATGTAATAACTTAATGCATTGCTCGGGGTCTTGCTCTAATAAAGCTTGGCAACGGCTCAGTTTGTTACGCGCAGATAGGATAAACTCATTATAAATAGAAGATACTTCATCAATACTAAAAGAGCTTGTTAGGGTTTCTGTGGCAGTTTCATCGTATAACGTATCAACCAGCTCGACGGCAATGCTAGCGGTTTGTGTTGACTGTGAATCACTCAATGCTTGGCGTAGTTTTTCTTGCTTTAATGGCTTGCCAACAATGTCTTTAATACCCAGTGCTAAGTATTCTTTTATTTCATCAGGGCTCAAACTGGCGGTAAAGGCCAGCACTGGAGTTCGCTGATTTTTATGCTCCACTCGTTTGAGTGTTTTTAGCACTTGCTGCCCTGTTAAGTCGGGTAAGTTCATATCAAGTAACACCACATCAAAGTGGTATTTTTTCATCAACTCAATCGCACTTTTGCCATCTTTAGCGAGCTTAATTTTATGCTCGTCGTCAGCCATAAATTCAACGGCTATTTTTTGGTTTAAATCTAAATCTTCAACAAGTAACACATCAAGCCCGGTCAGATAGTCTTTACTTTGATGGCGCTGCTCTACAAGGCTAAGCTCACCTATGGCTAACGTCATGTTAAAGCTAAATACGCTACCGACTTCCAGTTCACTAGTGATTTCTAGCTGACTATTTATTTTATCGAGTAAACGACTAGTTATAGCCAAACCAAGCCCCGTTCCGCCTTTTTCCTTACCAGCGCTGCTTTGAATGTAGGGCTCAGTTAAATAATTAATTTCGTCTTTTTCAATACCCGGGCCTGAATCGAGTACGCTTACTTTAAGGGTATGATCGAGCTGAGTTTCATTAATTAAATCAATTTGCACTTTTACTGTGCCGGTGTCGGTAAATTTAATCGCATTACCCACAAGATTAATAATGATTTGTCTGAGCTTTTGTTGGTCGCAGTAATAACAGGCTTTATCGGGGATGTTACAGGCAAGCTCAAATTTAAGCTGTTTTTGTTCGGCCAAAGGGCTTAACAGCAGGCATAAGTTTTGTAGCCAAGTTTTGAACTCTATGTCTTCTTCGTACAAGGCTTCGTCATGCTGATCTAAGCTTGCGTATTCCAGCACTTTATCTACCAGTAAGTTGAGTGACTCTGCTGAGTTGATAATGGCTTCGCAATAGGCTTTATTGCGGCTATCGCTAGTTTGGTTCAGCACCAGTTGTGCGCTACCTAAAATGCCGTTTAATGGGGTGCGTATTTCATGGCTAATAGTGGATAAAAAGAGTCCGCGAATTTCCAGGTCTTTGTGTGCTTTTTCGGTGAGCTTATTAAGCCTTAATTCCCTGCGTTCATTACACAATAGCGCCATACCGGCTGCATAAAACATAGGGGCAATGACGTTATTTAAAAATAATGGGTAGGTGAACCATGGAGCCTGAGTAACATCTTGTTGATCGATGTCACTCATAAATAAAGTGCGAGTAACCGAACTAAAAGCGACCAACGTTAGAATTATAATATAAACAATACTGCCATTTGGATAGGGTCTACGCGCATATTTTATAAATATAAATAGTAAAAAAATAGCCTCAAGGATGTGTTGAAAATCACAAATATATACCCGTGAGCGCATAGATGGTTGTATAAAAGTAAAGTAAATAAGCAATAGAGCACTGAACGTTGTAAATATACAGACTAATTTAAAACCATAGCCGCGGTAATTTAAAAACTGACTTAGTGATAAGCAGTGTACTATTGACGCTAAAAAAAGAATGTTATTTGCAAAGGTGAGTGCGATCTCGTCAGGGATTTTGGGTACCAGTGCAAAGCTTACAATGGCAGCTAATAGGAATAGAGGATAGAAAATGTAAAGTAATGTGCCGGGTACGTGCTTATTGGTACGCCAAGTTAAAAAGTTCAGTAACGTCATCACTGTCATAACAGCGATACTGGCAAAATAAAGCGTAAATGAGTCGAGCATTAAGACCCCAACAGCGATTTTTAAAGAAGATATAAAAACAGGCACCTGAAGTGCCTGTATTGAATTTATTTAAATAAGCCTTAACGAATTTCGTCAGGGATATTTTGTTGTGCCCAAGAGAGTAGTTCAATACGGTTACGACATTTGGTTTTTCTAAATGCGCTGTATAAATGGGTTTTAACCGTGTGCGGGCTAATGCTTAACTCTTCAGCAATTTCTTTATTTTTTGACCCGTTACTCATTAACGAGATAATCGCTTTTTCACGTTTAGTGAGTTTGATTGGCTCAATATCGCCATCAGTTAGCTTATGTAGTGCGTCTTTGTTAAATTGCAGCATGCGGTTGAGCGCATTACACATAATATCACGACGATACCAAAGCTGATCTTCAAGTAGTAAACGAATCCCTTTCATTAATACGTCAGCATTATCGGTGGTGTAAAATACACCGCGAATACCACTGAGTAATGCACGATTAGCAAGCTCTGGGTTTTCATCTAAATTAAATAACACAATATCGCATTTGACGCGTAAATTAACGAGTTGCTCTTTTAGCTTAGTCCATGCGTCTTTACTTGATGTTTCAATGAACAATAAGCGAGTACCTACCGGAACATCTAAAATATTCGTACCTGTAGTTACGTCTAGGCCCTGCGTTTTTAACAAAGGCTCTAAAACGTTAATACCAATAGTGTTAATTGGTTCTTCATCTAACAACAAAAAGGCTGAACTGCTCATGTATTTTACTCTTTTATAAAGCTGGCTAATTAATCTTACCACGATCCCTGCACACCTTTTGTATTAGGGAGTAACAATTTCACTGGCGAAAAGGTGCGATTTCTGATTATTTAAACATAAAATGTTGCAAATAAGTAATTGTTTTTTTGGTATATAAGAAAAACGCCGTATTTTTAATGTATTTTTTAAGATACAGGATTTAATGGGCGATTATAGCGCAACTTTTTTAGTGTTTTGATACGGAGGCCAGCCCATTTCTTTTCCCGCTAGCATGTGTAAATGAATATGGTAAACAGTTTGCCCGCCGTGTTCGTTGCAGTTCATCACTACGCGGTAGCCGTCATCGCTAAAATTAAGTTGTTTGGCAAGTTTAGCTGCAACCACATATAGATGACCAACAAGGTGTGAGTTTTCCTCAGTGACATCGTTAATTGTGGCAATGGCTTGTTTAGGAATAATCAGCGCATGAAAAGGTGCTTGAGGGTTAATATCTTTAAACGCAAGTGCTAGGTCGTCTTCGTAAATAATGTCAGCAGGAATTTCACGATTAATAATTTTAGTAAAAATAGTCTCTTGACTCATAATGATGACTCTAATTTGTTCGATTAATATATATGTCACTAATGACAAATTTTGTCAGCAGTGTCAAACTGAAATCAACTAAAGGAGTAATTATGCGTAAATCAATATTATTAGGCAGTGTAGCGGCGCTCTTGGTGAGTGCATCGAGTTTGGCAGAAAACATTCACTTTCCCGAGGAGTTTGTTCCTTTACAAGTGGGTGAACGAGTCATTGAAAGTTCGATTTTTAGTCGTGTTGATGATGTTGAATTAGCACCGGGTACTTATCAGTTAAAGCTTAAATACACAGATTTATATGATTTAGGTTATGACGATCACGAAGTGATTGAGTCAGAGCCTTTTTGGGTTAATGTAACTGTTGAAGCAGGTAAAGATTACACCTTAGTATTTAATCGTGCTGAAAATGCGGTGGCAGCGAAAGTATTTGCTGAGGCACCGCAAGTAAGCTTAAAAGCAAAAGGCAGTACCTTAGCTGAGCCATTAAATGTGATAGCTGAACGACAACTACAAAGTTCACAGTTTAATCAGCAGGCCTCAGAAACCCCTGCCGGCCCACAAAAACCAAGCCGCCCAATTAAACCGATTGCGCCAATTAATGGTAAGGGCATGCCAAGCGCTGCCAATATGCTCGACTTTTGGTGGCAACAAGCAACGCTCGCTGAAAGGCAGGCTTTTTTAGATAAAGTAACAAAATAATTAAGCATTAAAAAAGGGCCAAGTTGGCCCTTTTTAATTTATTGATAACGCTATTTAAATAATGCGTCAATGGTACCTTGTGCCAGTGGGTGATAACCCGGACGTGCTTTTAAGTATACGCTTTGTGCCCAATCTTTTTTACCATTGGTAATAAGCGCTTTATAAAGCGGCACGATAAGCTTACGACGACCAATACCCGATAAATGCTTATCAAGCGCAGGGTAAATTGGTTGGTAACCATTACCTACTGCTAGCATGTACCATGCAAACGCACGTTCTGCGTTGGTTGATTGGGTTAAGTTAAACTCGCCGTCTAATTCAGTCATTTTTTCAATGCTTAAATCGCGCGGTAAGTTGTTTAAAAAGTGTAGCCACTCATGCACAGTCCAATTTGCAGTGGGTAATTGTGCGGCAGTTGTATCCCCTTTTAACCAGCTCGCTGTTGCAGTATCGACTTTATCGAACGCGTCAGAGGTTGGGTTAGGTGCATCACTTGGTAAACCTGGCTGAAAAATCCACTCGTTTACTTTATCCATGGTCACTACGCCTGGATACTTTTCAATTAAGTTAGCTTTGATGTAAGTAACAAATTGCGCTGTGGTTAGCGATTTAAATGCAAACTCATTAAAGTAGGTTTTAACAAAGTCATCAAACTTATCACGGCCATATTTTTCTTCTAGGTAGATTAAAAATAGCTGACCTTTTGTGTAAGGCACTGAGCTAAACGCATCATCTGGATCGCGGCCATTAAGTTTTAAATTAAGGCGTGTGTCTGGAGCATCAATGGTTTTAAGTTGCGCACGTAGGCCAGCTGCATCAAGTGCTTGTTCCATAACAGCACGGTCACGACCAAATACTTCTTCCATAATGCGGTTTTCAACGTAAGAGGTAAAACCTTCGTTTAACCATAAATCTTCCCATGTGGCGTTAGTCACTAAGTTACCAGACCAAGAATGTGCAAGCTCGTGCGCAATCAGATTAACTAAGCTTTTATCGCCAGCCACAACAGTTGGGGTAATAAATGATAAACGTGGGTTTTCCATACCACCAAATGGAAAGCTAGGTGGTAGCATAAGTAAATCATAACGACCCCATGCATAGTCGCCGTACATAGCATTGGTTTTGTCGATCATCGCTTGGGTGTCATCAAACTCAGCAACCGAAGCATCTAAAATAGTTGGCTCTGCAAAAATACCAGTTTGCTTAGACATGGCCTTAAATTCTAAGTTACCTGCACCAATTGCAATTAAGTAAGGTGAAATTGCTTGTGGCATAGTGAAGTGGTAATCACCATCTTTATAAAGAGCATCTTTATTATCAGCGCTCATTACCGCACGAATATCCTCAGGGGTATGAATGCGTGCGTTATAAGTTACGCGCATTGCTGGGGTATCTTGCACTGGGATCCAACTACGTGCATGAATCGCTTGCGACTGGCTATACATAAACGGGTGCGTTTTACTGGCAGTTTGCTCTGGCGTTAACCACTGTAAGCCCGACGCTTCTGGGCGGCTGTTGTAGTAAATACGCACTTTCTTTGCTTGATTTTTAAAGGTAATAGTTAGTTTTGAACCTTTAACATCATCACGGTTAGCAAGGTTAAAACTAGCTTTATGCCAATTACCATTTTGTGTTTGATACATGACTTTATCAATATCAAGGTCACGGGTATCAAGTACTAGCTTTTTGCTGCTGGCATTTTGCCATTGTAGCGTATGCTCAACAAAACCTTCTAATTGCTTGTCGGCAAAGTCGATGTCTAAATCAAGGTTTAAATGTGTGGTGATAACATCATCAAGGTTGGCGTAGGAATTTTGATCAATAGCGCTGGCCATTGCCTGCGAGCACATACCTGCCATAGCGAGGCTTAAAAAAAGAGGTGTGATTTTCATAATTACCTTGAGTACAAATAAAAAAGTGCAGGTTTTATATCATGATTGCTGCAGTGGGTTGAACAATTTTTACAAGCTGATGCGCAATTTGCGACGATGAGTTAAACTAGAGCGATTAATTATTGCTACCTTCAGAGGGCTTTGTGCCGCACTCATTACAACCCTTACATACATTTGCATTAAGTAGCCAATGCCAAAATTTTGTCGAGATTACCGACTCAGCGCAGCTTAAAAGTCAGTGCTTTAAAGTCCCTTTTTGTTTGTTGGGTGAGGGCAGCAATACTATTTTTTTAAATGACTATGCAGGCACGGTCATTAAAATGGCAACCCAAGGCATTACTATAACTGAGCGCTCGCATGACTTTTTAGTTAGTGTAGCTGCCGGTGAAAATTGGCATCAATTAGTGACTTACTTGCTGGAGCAAGGTATCGCGGGGTTTGAAAACTTAGCCCTCATACCCGGTACAGTCGGTGCTGCACCAGTACAAAATATTGGTGCCTATGGCGTAGAAATAGCTCAGTTTATTGAAGCTGTTGATTATTTTGATATTGATAGCGGTAGCTTTAAATCTTTAACTAATCAGCAATGTCATTTTGCTTATCGTGAATCGGTATTTAAACACGCGCTAAAAAATAAAGCAGTGATCACCCAAGTGCACTTTAAGTTGTCCAAAATATGGCAGCCAGTACTCAGTTATGGCCCGCTACAACAACTAAAAAACCCGACGCCACAGCAAGTGTGCGCACAAGTGATACAAACGCGTAACAGCAAACTCCCAAATCCCTATAAGCTGGCTAATGCGGGCAGTTTTTTTAAGAACCCTATTATCACCAATAGTGAATTAGCGCAGTTAATTACGACGTATCCTGAGGTACCTCATTACCCGCATGGTGCCGGTCACCATAAAGTGGCTGCAGGGTGGTTAATAGAGCAAGCGGGATTAAAGGGATATAAAATTGCAGGTATAGAAGTGCATCAACAACAAGCGCTGGTACTAGTTAATCATGGTAATAGTACAGGGGATGATTTAATTAATATGATTGCTCACATTCAGGATATTGTTTTAACACGTTACAACATAAGTTTAGAACACGAAGTGCGGTTAATTGATCAAGACAATGAATGCCATATCTCTTTGGAGCAATCAGTATGAAGGCACCTGATGGAAACAAGCTGGCTATTTTAAATGCACTGAATGAAGGTGGGTTTGTCTCTGGGCAAGCACTAGGCGATGAATTAGGAATAAGTCGCGCGGCGGTAAGTAAGCATATTCAAAGCTTACAGGCTATGGGCTTAGATGTATTTAAAGTTACAGGTAAAGGCTATTGCTTAAATAACCAAGTAGGTTTACTTAATCAGCAAAGCATACAGCAGCACTATGCTGAGTTAGGCGCTAATACCGCGAATATTGAAGTGCAACCACTGATTGATTCAACCAACAGCGAGTTAATGCGCCGCATTCAAGCTAAAGCAGCACTAAAATCGGGTACCGTGATTGTAGCCGAAATGCAGCAAGCAGGGCGGGGGCGTCGAGGCCGAGTATGGCAATCACCCTTTGGTGCTAACTTATACTACAGTTATTTTTGGCGCTTAGACGATGGTTTACAAGCCGCTATGGGCGTATCGATTGCTGTTGGTTTAGCTGTGTATGATGCGATAAAAGCACTTTATGATATTGAAGTAGAGCTTAAATGGCCAAACGACATTTATATAAACAAACAAAAACTCGCAGGTGTCTTGGTCGAATTAGACGGGCAGCCACAAGGACCCTGTCAGTTAGTGATAGGGGTTGGTATTAATTTAAATATGCCAGAAAGTGCCAGTCAGCACATTGACCAAGCGTGGACCGATTTAAGTCAGCACACCCAGCAGCTAGATAAAAATCAACTAGTAGCTTCATTAACTTATTGTTTAGAGCAACGCTTAGCGCAATATCGTGAGAATGGCTTACAAACTATGTACCAACAATGGAATGCATTAAATGCATTTGCTGGTCAGCAGGTAGAGCTTAATACCGGACATCGAAGTTGGTGTGGCATTTGTGAAGGTATAGATGCGCACGGTGGTGTACGTATTCGCCAAGACGGTGAAGTGAAAAGTTATTATGGCGGTGAGATTTCATTAAGAAAGGCGCAAGCATGAGATTACTCATTGATGTAGGTAATACCTCACTCAAAGCTGTATTGTGGCAAGATGGGCAAATACAGCCATGCGATACTAATAATATTCCATGGCTGCAAATTACGGTTGTTGTATACGCTTGTGTGGGCCGTAGTGAACTACTCAAGCAGCTATTAGAAAAAGCCCAAGCACAAAATATCGATTGCTTTGAGGCTACGGTTAGTCATGAACTCGGTACGTTACATTGCGCGTATCAACAAGTGGGTAATTTGGGTATAGATAGATGGTTGGCGCTCATTAGTGGTTACACGCTTTACCCTAATACGGCCGCAATTGTTGTTGATGCAGGCACGGCAACGACTATAGACATCCTTAATAATGATGGGCAGCACTTAGGTGGTTGGATATTACCAGGGCTTGATTTAATGACTGCCTCACTCACTCAAAATACTCAGCGCGTATTTGATGATGCAAACACGCCATTTTCTAATGAACTTGGCAAAAATACCCCTAACGGATTAAAAAACGGCGCTTTAGTGGCAACTATTGGCGCAATTGAACAAGCAAAGCTGCATTTAAATACAAAAAATAGCCTTTTAATTTTTGCTGGTGGTTATGGTCAGCTATTACAAGGTCATTTTTCAGACAGTATTTTCGACCCAATGCTAGTGATGAAAGGCTTAAATTACTGGTATGAGTTAGCTAAAAAGAGTTAAAAACAACAAAAAAACTGCTTTTTGCGCGAATAGTGAGCGTTTGAAGCATAAAATCACATTTTTTTTAATTTTTTGGTTGCATCCCAATAAACCTTACTCTAGAATCTCGCCCCGTACTAAAGCAGTGCCGACTTAGCTCAGCTGGTAGAGCAACTGACTTGTAATCAGTAGGTCAACCGTTCGACTCGGTTAGTCGGCACCACTTTCCTTTTACCGGAAGTGCTTAGTATAAAGAATTATCGTGGAGGGGTTCCCGAGCGGCCAAAGGGATCAGACTGTAAATCTGACGGCTCAGCCTTCGCTGGTTCGAATCCAGCTCCCTCCACCACTTTATTCTAGACGGTTAGAGGTAGTTTAAGAACAGGTTCCTTAAAGCGGGCATCGTATAATGGCTATTACCTCAGCCTTCCAAGCTGATGATGCGGGTTCGATTCCCGCTGCCCGCTCCAATTTGATGATGCTGATATAGCTCAGTTGGTAGAGCGCACCCTTGGTAAGGGTGAGGTCGGCAGTTCAAATCTGCCTATCAGCACCAGTCAATTGAATCTCCTTAAACACTTCCTTTATCTGTCAGAAAAAACTATTTGAAATTTGAAAAAATTAACTTAATCTACCTATGGTGGATTATTTTCATATGTAATCTAGATACACAAAACTGATAGGTTCCGTCATGGCAAAAGAAAAGTTTGAACGCGTAAAACCGCACGTAAACGTTGGTACAATCGGCCACGTTGACCACGGTAAAACTACACTAACTGCAGCAATCACTAACGTACTTGCAAAAGTATACGGCGGTGTTGCTAAAGACTTCGCATCAATCGATAACGCTCCAGAAGAGCGCGAGCGTGGTATCACAATCTCAACTTCACACGTTGAGTACGATACACCTACTCGTCACTACGCACACGTAGATTGTCCTGGTCACGCCGATTATGTTAAAAACATGATCACTGGTGCTGCTCAAATGGACGGCGCTATCTTAGTAGTTGCTGCGACTGACGGTCCTATGCCACAAACTCGTGAGCACATCCTACTTTCTCGCCAAGTTGGCGTTCCTTACATCGTTGTATTCATGAACAAATGTGACATGGTTGATGATGAAGAGCTACTTGAGCTAGTAGAAATGGAAGTTCGTGAACTTCTTTCTGAATACGACTTCCCAGGTGATGACTTACCACTAATTCAAGGTTCTGCACTTAAAGCACTTGAAGGCGAAGAGCAATGGGAAGCTAAAATCGTAGAGCTTGCAGAAGCACTAGATTCTTACATTCCAGAGCCAGAGCGTGACATCGATAAGCCATTCATCATGCCTATCGAAGACGTTTTCTCAATCCAAGGTCGTGGTACTGTTGTAACTGGTCGTGTTGAAGCTGGTATCATCAACGTGAATGACGAAGTTGAAATCGTTGGTATCAAAGAGACTACTAAGTCTACTTGTACTGGTGTTGAAATGTTCCGTAAGCTTCTTGACGAAGGTCGTGCTGGTGAGAACATTGGTGCACTTCTACGTGGTACTAAGCGTGAAGACGTTGAACGTGGTCAAGTACTAGCTAAGCCTGGTTCAATCAACCCACACACAACATTCACTTCAGAAGTATACGTACTTTCTAAAGATGAAGGTGGTCGTCATACTCCATTCTTCAAAGGTTACCGTCCACAGTTCTACTTCCGTACAACTGACGTAACAGGTGACGTACAGTTACCAGAAGGCGTAGAAATGGTAATGCCTGGTGATAACGTTAAGATGACAGTAACTCTAATCGCGCCAATCGCGATGGACGAAGGTCTTCGTTTCGCTATCCGTGAAGGTGGCCGTACTGTTGGTGCTGGTGTTGTTGCAACTATCGTTGAGTAATCAACAGTTGTAATGCATTAAGCATTAAAAAAACCCGAGCTTAGTCTCGGGTTTTTTAATACCTGCAATTTAGAGAATAAAGCATGAAGGTGGCGCTCTTACCTTAGGCGTAGGTGCTTTGTGGCAATTATCGTTGAGCAATCAACTGTTGTAATGCATTAAGCATTAGTAAAACCCGAGCTAAGTCTCGGGTTTTTTAATGTCTGCGGTAAAGTGTAAGTATTAATGTTATTGCTGTAACAAGGTAGGAGCATGAACTTAATCAGTTAGTAACCAGCATTCTTACGTAACTCATCAAGCATATCTTGGTTACCCATCATTTCGTCAAGCGTTGCTCTGACTGCATTGTCAGAGCTATTGTCATAAACTGAAAGTAGATGCTGCGCCATTTGCTTTGTGTAGCCATCTTGCTTATTTTGAGCTTGGTAGTATTGCGCCATCAACCCTTGTGCAGCTAAGCGACGGATATAATCATTCGTGTCTCGCTCTAACAAGTTTGTAAATTGCTCTGCAAGGCGGTAATCAAGTACCGGTGTTTGAGTTGTTAACTCAACAGCTTGAATTTTAAATTTTTCGTTACTACTGTTGTTCGCTAAATTTAAAATGTTACCTACTACTTCATAGTCATACTCAGGCATAGTAGATTTATTTAGAATATACATATTCATTTGCAGTTGGCTAAGTGCAGCTAACCTATCTAAATCTGCCATGCTTGGATCTAAAGTTTGCTCTCTTAATTGAGAGTTTATTTGTTTAGCATAATCAGGTTCTGATTTGATCCTTAAATCATAGTCTTCTGGTAAATCTGCATAAAAACCATAAAGAGGATTTTGCTCGCGCAGTTCCTCAGCTTCTTGCTGCTGCTTTTCCTCAAGTACGTTAAGAACAAGTTCCTTAAATTCGTCGGTATCTTGTTCTTGATAAGAGCCATTAGCGTGTAGTTTTAAGTTAGCTAATTGGCGTTGTAGCGAACTTACTTTCTTGCTTAGTTCGTCAATTAAGGCTTCATTTGATTGCTGGTATTCTGTAGGAGTACTAATAGAAACTGTGGAGCTTAGCTGTTGCTGCTTGGGTTTATTAAGCGAACTGGGCTGATTTTTAAAAAATGTTCCGTAGCATGAAATTACCAAGGCAAGTGTTGCTATAGTAATCGCAATAGTTCCTTTGTTTATAGTCATAAAATAATCTGCCTCTAAAATGGGTAATTTATCTGTTTTCGAAATATAAGTCTGTTAAAAAGTGTGTTAAATGAAGATGAAATATACGGATTAATTGAGAAGGCGGGGCGTGAGTGGCGAAATACGGTGTTTTAAGTGGCTAAAAGCGCTAGACCTAAGCCTAGCGCATAAAGCTTAATGCGATTTTGCGTATTGCTCAGCTTGCTTCCACACTCTTAGTGTATTGCCGCTTAAAATCTTTTTAATATCGGTATCGCTGTAACCTCTGTCCATCAAACCTTGAACTAGGTTAGGGTAGCTAGATACATCCTTTAAGCCGATAGGCAGTGAGTCACCTACACCGTCGTAATCAGAGCCAATACCAACATGATCGATACCAATTAGCTTCACAACGTGATCAATATGATCAAGCACTTGCTCAAGGCTAGCAAATGGGAATGGATTTTTAGCGCGGTACATAGCATCAAAATCTTTAGCTACTTTTTTGCCTTCTTCAGTAATTGTTTGCTTTTTACTTTTGAATTGATCGTACCAACTTCCGGCTTTTGAAGTAACAAAACTTGAGCCAAAGTTAATTTGAATCACACCACCGTTCTTTTTAAGGGCTAACAGCATGTCGTCATTCATATTACGCTCAAAACCAGGCGTATATTTACGTAGTGAAGAGTGTGATGCAATAACGGGTGTGTTAGACAATTCCATTACTTGATAAAATGCATCGTCCGAAATATGCGATACATCAATCAGCATGCCGATGTTATTCATCTCTTTTACTAGCTCTTTACCGAATGGACTTAAGCCTTTCCACTTGCGACGAATATCGTATGATGAGTCAGAAATATGATTGCTTTGCGAGTGAGCTAGGGTGATGTAACGTACGCCACGATCAAAGAAGTGTTGTAGGTTTTTCATTTCGCCCTCGATAGGCGATCCGTTTTCCATGCCCATGGCGATTGATATTTTATTGTCCTTGAACTGTTGCTCAATGTCTTGTGTTGAGTCAGCAATGGCAAACTTATCTGGAGCACGAAACGCAATCGCTTCCATACCATCAATCAATTGATTCGCTAATTGGAAGCTTTTTCCTTTGCCTTCAAACTCTAAATGAGCAGGAATATAAATCGACATAAATGGCGCGTTTAAACCGCCTTTTACTGCACGAGGGTAATCAAAATCGCCGCCCTCAGTGGCTTTAGTTACATCCGCCCATTTATCATGAATGCGGTAAGGTACATCAATGTGAGTGTCGATTAAAATGGTATCGTGAGCAAGCTTAATTGCTTTATCTGAAGGGGTTATTTCAGCGCTGACTGCGCCGGTTAATGCAATCGACATTGCAGCAACTAGTGAGCTTAGTTTTATCATTTATAATGGCTCTTTGAGTTAAAAAAACCATTGTCTATTTTTACGTCGTGTCTGACAAGTTTACTCGTCGAATTGCGCTTCACTTTGCAGTGCTTTGAATTCACTTTTAGAGATTATGGTGACCGATTCGTGCAGTTCAGAGAAAAACACCATAGCTTCGCCGCTTTTTAATTGCTGATTTACTTGCGCCACTTTACTTTCAATACTGAATTCTTGTTCGCCATAATCTGTGCCTTCACGCAGTACATAGCTTTCAATTAGGTTGTACAGTGTGTCTTTATCAAGTTGTTCAAAAGGAATAATCATAGTCACTCTTTATCGGTGTTATTAAATACACATTGCTTAAAATAATCAGGCACCACTTGCTCTAACCAATACACAGGCTTAAACGGGTTGTTACCGCTAATAAAACCAACGTGGCCGCCTTTTTCAGAGATACGAAGCGTAACATGCTCACTTACATCCTGACTACTTGGAACCGCTTTAATCGACAACATAGGGTCGTCTTTGGCATGGATAATTAGTGTAGGTGTCGCAATATCTTTTAAGTACGGCATCGCACTGGCTTTTTTGTAGTAATCGTGTGCATTCTCAAAGCCATGCAACGGTGCTGTAAGCTGGTTATCGAACTCTAATAAATCGTCAATTTCCATTAATTGATCAGTGGTGATCGGTATCTGTTGTTTAATTTGCGGTAATTTACGTTGCATCGACTTTTTCATTCGATCGAGCAAATATTTTTGATAAATTTTACCTAAGCTTTTACGAATAACATCACTAGATGATGACAAATCATAGGGCGCAGATATCACGGCGGCTGCACTAAGAGGGCAGTGGATGTTTTCTTCGCCTAAATATTTAGCGAGCACATTACCACCCAATGAAAACCCCACCGCTACGATAGGGCGATTTGGAAATTGTTGTTTTAAATGATTTATAAAAAAAGCTAAATCGGCGGTATCGCCACTATGGTAGGCTCTGGGTAAGCGGTTTACTTCGGTTGAGCAGTTTCTAAAGTGCATCAATACGACAGCAAAGCCTTGCTTTTTTAATACCTTCATCATGCCTTTGGCATAAAAACTGTTTATGTTGCCTTCAAGCCCATGAAGTACCACTGCGAGCGGTGCTTTTTCGTTATGCGGGAGTGACCAAGCAAGCTCAATAAAATCACCGTCGGGCGTATCAAGTTGCGCAAGTTCGTAGCGAGTATGATGAAAAGGGCGGAAAAAACGCGGTATTATGGTTTGAACGTGTCGGTTGGTCATCCACCATGCGGGTTTGAACTTAGGGATCATGTCTGTACTACGCACTTTGCAATTAACGAAGCGCTAGTGTAGCAAATTTTTTATATTTAAAAATAAAAAGCGCCTAATCAGTAAACTAATAAGGCGCTTTGTGCGTCGTGCTTAATGCTGTTCTTTAATGTCTGCATCGTGTACTTTTTTCATGAAAAAATACACAAAGAAGAGGCATAAACTAATAACGACGCCTAAAAATCCAAATGATAAAAATAGTACTGGGTCGCTAAAAAAATCTCTAAAGAATACGTCCATAATTGCCTCCTGATGTCTATGGGGTAATCATAGGCTGGCTCAGCAGTGCTTGATATGATCCAGATCAAGCTATTTTACAGATTATAAAATGGGCAATGCAGATGTTGATTTTGATCAATAAAGTTAAGTCAATTTTGCACTTTTTAGTAAATTATCTGCGATTTTTTAATCACTTTTATAATAAAGATTGTCAGCAAAGTTCAGCTTTGAATAACCGTTGTTTTGTTTTAGGTTAAATAAAATAAACCTGGTGTTAAATATATTTGACATGAATAAAAAGTGAACTTATAGTTTAAAAGTCAAAAATATTTTACTTGGAGTTAGCTTTATATGACTCGTTCAGAGCACTTTAAAGAACTTTTACAAAGCATAAGTTTTAGAGAACTGACGCTGAGTATCGATTTACTAGTAAGCGTGTACATATCTTACTTTTATGTAAACAGTCTAATGAATGCGAGTACGCAGCAGCTTAGTTCTGTTTCTTGGTTATCTGGCTTATTGCTACAGGTGTTAATTTATTCTGTGATACTTATAGTATTGAGCTATTTATTACTTGCATTTGTCAGTGATAATGAATTAAATCAGCCACCGGATGTGCGAGAAAAGCAAATAAATTTAGTGGGTTATAAATACAAAGCCATAATCTTACAGGCGGGAATTTGTGTTGCTATTTTTCAATATCAAATTGAAGCTAATAACTGGGGCCCAGCTATCGAATATAATATTCCATATTTACCAATGCATATCATGGTAGGCGCTTTTTTGATTGCCGAAATAGTCAATTACATAGCGCAGCTTTTTAAAGGCAGAACGGGTGATATTTATGAGTGAGTATGCAATAACTAACTCTATTCGAACATTACGTTTTTTACGCGATGAAATGACGCAAAAGCAGCTAGCAGATGCTATTGGCGTAACGCGGCAAACGGTAATGGCTATTGAGGCAAATAAATATTCACCCACTTTAGAGGTGGCTTTTAAAATTTCTTTAGTTTTTAACTTACCTTTAGAAGAGGTGTTTCAATACAAAACTAAAGATTTATAGCTTGGTGTATAAAAGTAAACCAAAGTAACCATGTATATAAGAGCTAATATTCATAATATAAATGGTTTTATGATCTGATGAAATTAATAGTGAAAAATTATGCCAAATATTTATCGCTGTTATTGGGCGTTGCACAAGGTGTTAAACTCATACTATTAACTACATCAATTAATATTATTTGTTGCTGCTTTTCTAATTTCAATTCGGCGCCGAGAAGTGCCTTTCGAATTACGGCGTAATCTGTAATCTCGGTTTGATTGGCTTTTAAATAGGCACGTGTGGCTCGTAGAGGCTTCAATGCCCGCTTATCAAGCTCACTAATTGATTGCTCAAGCTTATTTAGCTGTGTTTGGCTAATTGTTAGATTGAGAGAATCTAGGTAATACAACAACAAGCACAGGTTTACGTTTTTACCTAGTTGGTTTTGGTTATTTAACAGGCGCGCTTGCATGCCATCTTCGCTATAAAGCTGACATGCAAATTGCCAAAAGTTGTCGCTATTAAGCAAGTTCATCGGCGAATGCCTGCTCTTTTTGTTCCATTTCCTCAAGGGCCATAAGTAGCTCTTCCTCAACATCGTTAAGCTTAGGCGTAAGTGTGGCTTGTTTAGTAATTAACTCTTTAAGCTTGCCTTTATTTTCGTCGTTATAGAGAGTGTTATCGCCTAGTGCCTCTTCAACGTCAGCTAGTTCTGCAGCAAATTTATCTAATTGCTTTTCAAGTTTTTCAATTTGCTTTTTCAGCGGCTGAATTGCCTTTCTAAACTCGGCCTCTAAGCGCTTTTGCTCTTTACGGTTAACTTGTGAATGGGCTTTTGGCTCTTCGTCGGTGTCGTTTTTAGCGGCTTCTTTATTAGCATTAAGCAGCCACTGATAATATGCATCTAGGTCGTAGCCAAATTGAGTGACCTCGCCATTATCAACCAAATAAAATTCATCGGCGGTATTTTTAAGCATATGACGGTCATGCGATACTGTGACCATAGCGCCTTCAAAGCCTTGTAAAGCCATTACTAATGCATGACGCATTTCTAAATCAAGGTGGTTGGTTGGCTCATCCAGTAACAGCAAGTTTGGTTTTTGATAAACTAACATAGCCAGTACTAAACGGGCTTTTTCACCGCCAGAAAAGGGTGCTACAGGGTCGAGTGCCTTATCGCCTACAAAGGCAAAGCCGCCTAAAAAGTCACGCAATGATTGTTCGCTGGCTTTTGGATTTAAGCGTTGCAGGTGGGTGACGGCACTGGCTTTTAAATCTAGAGACTCCAGTTGATGCTGCGCAAAGTAGCCAATGTTTAAGCCTTGGTGCTGAAACACTTCACCCGCTTGAGGCTGTAAGTCACCTGATAGTAACTTAATCAGTGTTGATTTACCTGCGCCATTTCTACCAAGTAGTGCAATACGGCTGCCTGGGACTAAGTTCAGCTTAATACTGTTTAAAATGGTTACATCGCCATAACCGGCTTTGGCTTTGTCGAGTGTCATTAACGGGTTAGGCAGAGCTGTTGGCTCGGCAAATTCAAAATCAAATGGCGAGTCAGCATGTGCTGGGGCAAGTTTTTCCATGCGCTCTAGCGCTTTAACGCGACTTTGTGCTTGTTTGGCTTTACTAGCTTTTGCTTTAAAGCGGGTAATGAACTGCTCAAGATGGGCAATTTGCTCTTGTTGTTTTTCAAACATGGCCTGCTGTTGTAATAAACGCTCAGCTTTTTGGCGCTCAAACTGCGAGTAGTTACCTTTGTACACATTAATAAGCTGTTTATCTATATGCCAAATTTGATCGACTACCGCATCTAAAAACTCACGGTCGTGAGAAATAAGTACTAGCGTGCCGGTGTAGGCACGTAAAAAACGCTCGAGCCAATACACGGCATCTAAATCTAGGTGGTTTGTTGGCTCATCCAGTAACAGTAAGTCGGCATCGCGAATAAGCGCTTGGGCTAAGTTTAAGCGCATGCGCCAACCACCCGAAAATGCACTTACCGGGTTTTCTATTTGATTATTAGCAAAGCCTAAACCATGTAACAGCTCACCGGCTTTGGCTTCAATGCTATAGCCTTTAATATTTTCAAGCTGAATATGCACTTTAGCTTGAGTGTCGCCATCGTTATTTTGCTCGGCTTCACGCAACGCAATTCTTAGTGCGTAGTATTCAGGGTGGCCTTGCAGTACGTAATCTATAGCGCTTATTTCAAGGGCGGGGGTTTCTTGCTTTACCGAGGCCAGTGACCAATCTTTAGGAATACTACAATTACCGCCATCCAACTGTAACTCAGACTTCAATAAACTAAATAACGTTGACTTACCACAGCCATTAGCACCAACAAGGCCTACTTTGTGCTCTGGGAATAGTGTAGCCGATGCATTTTTTAATAAAGCTTTGCCACCGCGAAGCAGTTCTATTTCTGAGATTTGGATCATAAATACTTTACTTTACTGTGCCTTGATTGAATTGCCGCCATTATAACACGGATCTTATTAGCTATATCAATCGTATCAAGTAGGCAAATATTGCGATAAAATGACGTCAGTCAAAATGGTAGGAAAAGCGAAGTGAAACATAAAAAACGATTTATTGCTGGAGCAACGTGTCCTGATTGTAAAACTATGGATATGTTAATGCTTTACAAAGAGCACGACGTAGAAAAAGTAGAATGTATGCAGTGTGGCCATAAAATGGCTCAACCAGAGCAAGCTGTGCAGGCATCAACACGCCAATTTGAACAGATCATTGGCGTGTTTAATCCAGGCGACTAGTGCCTTATTAGTGCTGCTTAATAATGCGGCGGCGGTGGCTCTGGCATATTCGATATCATAGGCTGTGATGACTGCGATTCTTTCAGTTTTTCAGCCAGCAACTCGGTTTGGCGCTTTATTTTTGCCAACTGTTGCTGGTGAACTTTTATTTCATCATTTAAAATTTCAATCGTTTCGTCTTGAAAAGCCACTTTAGCCTCAAGTTCCATTAACCGATGTTCAATTGTGTTCATTTGGTTCTCGTATAATAAAGCGCTCAGCGATTCCGCTTGAGCTTTCAGTTAACAGTGATTTACCGTTATCTGTAAATGTCACATCAAGTACCACTGCCGATTTTGGCCTGCTGCCTTCTCGTGGGGTCACTTGCCATGTTTGAATTTTTTCACCACTATTTAGCTGCCATAAATCCACTCGTTTGTTGGGTGAACCTGTTGCTAATAAAGTGCCTTGGTCGTTAAAGCGCACCGCAGTAAAAATTTTCTGACGCGCAATATACTTTAGTTTACTAACAAGGTCACCTGTAGTCAGCTTCCATACATTTGCTTGTGCCATACTGTCGGCGGTAAAAGCATAACGTCCTTGAGGATCTAAAGCGACTTGGGTTACTCGGGTTGAGTGATTAAAGCGATGAATAACTTGTCCACTTTGGGTATCCCATAAGTAGGCCACATAATCGTTTGAGCCGCTCAATGCATAGCGCCCATTAGGTGATAGGTCTACGGTGTTTACTTTATCTTGGTGGCCTAAAAATTCAATGCGTCTGCCAGTGTTAAGGTTTATAAATACTACAACGCCATCGCTACGTCCGTATACAACACTGTTACCTTGGTTACTAATGGCAATATCGCGGATGCTGGCTTTTTGTATTTTGTAAAAGCCTTTATTTTTTCCTGAGGCAATATCCCAAACGGCGAAGGTGGTTTTTTCGGCGGTAACAGCCACGCTATTATCAAAAGCAATGGCTACAGCGTAAACGAGGCTATCTTGCGCTTGTTGTTGAAACCATTGGTATTTAAGGGCTTGCTGTTGATTATCCCAAAGTGCGACCCCATGATTGATAGAAGACACTAAGCTGTATTGACCATCATGCGATAGTGCGGATGAGAAAGCACCTTGTGCTGTGTGCTCAAAGCTAGCCACTGCTTGTTGTTTTTCATCACTACATGCAATTGTCAATAAACAGCAGGTAGCAACTAAAAAAGTACGAAATAACGACATATTACAGGTATTTCCTCTTAACTCTTCGTGACTGAGAGGTTAGACTAGGTTGCGAAAAACGCCTAGGTTGTTTGTCTAATCACTGGATATGTTTTTAGTTTAGCTATTAAACAAGCAGCCTACCATGTAGGCCGTTAATCTTTAACTAGTAATATTACAATAAATGACAACTGCAAAGTGTGTCGGAGATTTAAAATGAGAAAGACGATTAAATTGTCATTGATTGCAGCGTCAGTTTTAGCGCTTACAGCTTGTAATCAAGAAGCAAAAAAAGAGCAAGCAGACGTTAAACTAGATACTGTAGCGCAACAACAAGCATACGGTATTGGTGCATCTGTAGGTAACTTTTTAAATAAAGACCTAGCGGATAAAAAAGAAATTGGTATCGAATTAGATCAAGCATTATTAATGCGTGGTTTTGAAGATGCACTTGCCGGTAATGCTAAAATTGACGAAGAAAAAATTCGTGAAGTATTAACAGCATTAGATGAGTCAGTGCGTACTAAACAAGAAGAAAAAGCAAAGGTAGAGTCTGAAAAAAGCAAAGTTGAGGGTGAAAAATACCTAGCTGATAATGCTAAAAAAGAAGGCGTAATGGTTACTGAGTCTGGTTTACAGTACGAAGTAATGAGCGAAGGCGAAGGCGCTAAGCCAGTAGCGACTGACGTGGTTAAAGTACATTATAAAGGTACTCTTTTAGACGGTACTGAATTTGATAGCTCTTACTCACGCAATGAGCCAACAACTTTCCCACTAAACCGTGTTATTCCTGGTTGGACTGAAGGCTTACAACTTATGACTGTTGGTTCTAAGTACAAATTTACCATTCCTTCAGACCTTGCTTACGGTGACCGTGATTTAGGTAAAATTCCTGCTAATTCAACACTTATTTTTGAAGTTGAATTATTAGAAATTCAAAATGATGCAGAAACTGCCGCTGCAGAATAAGTATTTATATAAAACAAAAAAGGGACCTAGGTCCCTTTTTTATTGCACTGAATAACTGATTAATCTGCGTGATTAGAATATAAGTTATCAATTAACTCATCTTCAAGTGCAAATCGAGCTTCGAGTGCTTCACCCATTACCGATAGGTCGTTATCAAATCCTACTAATAAATCTTCTGCATCTACCTCAGCGTATTTGTCGTTGAAATCCAAAGCAATATCTGTGGTATCTGAAATACGTGGGTATATAGTATTTGCTAGTTGTTGGCTTTCTAGGCCTTTCTTTTCGCAAGCTTTAGCAATATCGTCGTACACTTCAAAGTGCCCAGCCGATAGGTAATCCATCAATATTTGGCAAAAAGCTTGAATTTGAGACGGTTCAGGCAAAGACTGATCTTTTTTCTCGTAAGGTGAAAAGCCTGCAATCTTACAATAAAGTACAATCAGCTCTTGGCGTTCGTTTAACCAATTGTCGATGACCGTATGGCTACCCCCACTTTTGTTGAGCTTTCTCTACACGCTTCAGCATAATTTTTCTCCTAAGCTGGGTTGGATTTTTAATTGGTAATAATGTTTATATTATCCAAGATATATTTAATTGACGTGTATATCAACAAGTAAAATAGATGTAGTACCACAGAGGGTTTTGTTTAAGGGTATAAGTTGTAAGTATTTATTGCAGGAAAGAAAAAACCACCAATTACGGTGGTTTAATTTCTTTATTAGACTTGTTTAAACAAGCATTCTTATTTTTATTAGAGATTTTTATTATTTTTATATTAACGATTTTTGTTATTGTTATGTTAACGCGGAATAACAATATCAAGCTTTTATAAATGTTGCAAATAGTTTAATGAAAAGTTTTTATTATTAACGTTTGCTTGGTTGTTTTGTGTACAAAACGAAATGAAAACAAAAAATTACTTGATCTGGCGCTACTCTGTGGCGATTTAATCGCTTAGCGATAGAGGGGGGCAAATATGGTGGTACAATCTTGCACAATTTCTAAAAGCCCTAGGACTCTATACGCTATGAGCGAATTAAAAAACGACCGTTATTTACGTGCCCTTGCCAAGCAACCTGTTGATGTCACGCCAGTATGGATGATGCGTCAAGCTGGACGTTATTTACCTGAATACCGTGCTACACGTGCACAAGCGGGCGATTTTATGAGCCTGTGTAGAAATGCTGAGTTAGCCTGTGAAGTAACATTACAGCCTCTGCGCCGTTACCCGTTAGATGCCGCTATTTTATTTAGTGATATTTTAACTATCCCAGATGCAATGGGATTAGGCTTGTACTTTGAAACGGGTGAAGGCCCTAAGTTTGAACGCCCAATTTCATCATTAGCCGATGTTAAAAAAATTCCTAAACTTGATCCTACCGATGAGCTTGGCTATGTAATGAATGCTGTAAGCACTATTCGTCGTGAGCTTAAAGGTGAAGTGCCATTAATTGGTTTCTCGGGTTCACCTTGGACACTTGCAACTTATATGGTTGAAGGCGGAAGCAGTAAGGTTTTTGGTAAAATCAAAAAAATGGCATTTGCTGAGCCACAAACACTGCATTTACTACTTGATAAGCTAGCTGATTCAGTGATTGATTATTTAAACGCGCAAGTTAAAGCGGGTGCACAATCGCTGATGATATTTGATTCGTGGGGCGGTGTATTGAGCCCGCGTGACTACAATGAGTTTTCACTGCAGTATATGCATAAAATCGTTGATGGTTTAATTCGCGAAAATGATGGCCGTAAAGTACCGGTTACCTTGTTCACTAAAAATGGTGGCCAATGGATTGAGGCAATTGCAGCAACAGGTTGTGATGCAGTAGGCCTAGATTGGACTATTAATATTGGTGATGCAAAACGTCGTGTTGGCGATAAAGTGGCGCTACAAGGCAATATGGACCCTTCAATGCTACACGGCACGCCAGATCGTATTCGCCAAGAAGTTGGCACTATTTTAGAAGACTTTGGCACTGGCAATGGTCATGTATTTAACTTAGGGCATGGTATTACACCAGATGTTGACCCAGAAAATGCGGGTGTATTTATTAACGCTGTGCATGAGCTAAGTGCGCAATATCACAAGTAAGTTATGAACTAACAATAAAAAGCCCGCTAATTAGCGGGCTTTTTTGTGCAAACTATTTTACTTAAGCACTTACTTAAACAAGCGGTTTAAGCCATTTAATGCCGCAACTCGATAAGCTTCTGCCATTGTTGGGTAGTTAAACGTAGTATTTACAAAGTAGTCGATGGTATTGCCACCATTTTTTTGTTCCATTATAGCTTGGCCAATGTGAACAATCTCAGAAGCACGCTCACCAAAGCAATGCACGCCAAGTACTTCTTTGGTTTCTGTATGGAACAATATTTTTAAACTACCCACATCGGTACCTGCAATTTGCGCACGGGCTAAGTGTTTAAATTGCGCACGCCCAACTTCATACGGTACTTTTGCGGCAGTTAATTGCTGCTCTGTTTTACCAACAGAACTCATTTCAGGAATAGTATAAATACCGGCTGGAATATCAATAATCAGCTTTTCATCGCAGTTACCACAAGCGATGGCATCTGCGGCAATTCGACCTTGATCAAAGGCAGCGCTAGCAAGGCTTGGGTAGCCAATAACATCGCCTACCGCGTATACGTTGTCTATTTCTGTTTGGTAGGTTTCGTTTACTTTTACTTGTCCGCGGCTATCTGCTTTTAAGCCAATTGCTTCTAAATTCAATGTATCAGTATTACCAGTACGGCCATTGGCAAATAAAATACAGTCAGCCTTTACACGTTTACCCGATTTTAAATGCATAACAACACAGTCATCGCGGGTTTCAATGCGATCAAATTCTTCGTTATGACGAATAACAATGCCACTATTCCAAAAGTGATAGCTAAGCGCATCAGATATTTCAGCATCCATAAACGCAAGTAGGCGATCGCGAGTATTTACTAAATCAACCTTTGCACCTAGCCCTTTAAAGATAGATGCGTATTCACAACCAATTACACCCGCACCGTATATAAGTACGCGATGAGGGTCGTGTTCAAGGCCTAAAATTGTGTCACTTTCATAAATACGCGAATGGGTAAAATCAACACCTGGTGGGCGATAAGGGCGTGAGCCGGTCGCAATAACAATAGTTTGTGCAGTTAGGCGTTCAGTTGAACCGTCATTACGTCTAATTTCGATGGTGTGCTTATCAACAAAGCTAGCATCGCCCTGAAACATATGAATGCGGTTACGATCGTAAAAGCTGCTGCGTAAGTTTGATTGCTTTGAAATCACCGAACTGGCATGGCGCAAAATATCAGGAAAAGTAAGTCTTACTGGACGTTCACCTACATTAAACAAAGGGTTTGCTTTGTATTCAATGTAGCGACTAACCGAATGACGAAGTGCCTTTGAAGGAATGGTTCCCCAGTGAACACAACCACCACCAACAGCAGTTTGACGTTCAATTACTGCTACTTTTTTGTTGCTTTTAGAGAGGTTCATAGCGGTCCCTTCACCGCCAGGACCCGTGCCAATAATGATTGCATCATATTGGTAGCTCACGGGTACTTTTTTCTTTTCTGGTTGTTTGGCCACAGCCACTCCTATTTTAACTAAAAGAGGCTTTTAATAACCTCGCATTAAGTGCTAGCCATGCCTGTTTTTGTGTTTCCCAGGCGGCTTCAAGCTCGTGATATTGTGCCATTAATGCTGAGCATTCACACTGCTTTGCCATATTATTTTTTTTAGCTTCCAACACTTGTTTTTGTAATGAGCAATAATTTTGCAGCTTTTTAAGCAACAAATCGTACTCTTGTTGTAATAATGTAAGCTTATCTTGCGCTAAAGGCAATTTTGCAAGGCGACCTTGTGTTTTGCTCATTAAGGTTTCTGCTTTGGCTTTTTCAATGCGCTCAACCGGTGTGCGCTTTAATTTACTCGCTAAACCAATAGCAGCGAGTGAGCGGATCATCCATTTTGTTGGGTCGTAATGAAACCATTTAATGCCATTGCGATAATCGCTGGCAAAAATATGATGGAAGTTATGATAACCCTCACCGTAGGTAAACAGTGCTAAAAAGCCATTGTCTCTCGCGGTGTTTTTTTCAGTGTAAGGACGTGAACCCCAAATGTGCGCTACTGAGTTAATAAAAAAGGTAAAGTGCTGACTCAGTACTAAACGCAATAAGCCTGCTAACAATAGCATGCCCCATACATCACCAAGCATTAAGCCGAGTGCTAGCGGTAAACCAACATTCATGGCAATCACCAGTTTTAAGTAATTTTTGTGCTGCCACATAACAATTTTATTTCGCTGTAAATCACGACAGTTGCTGTAATCATCGTAGCTGTCGCCTTGGTAGTCACGTAACATCCAACCAATGTGGCTATACCAAAAGCCATTTGTGGCTGCATAAGGGTCTTTAACTGGATCATCAACTTGACCATGGTGAATTCGATGATCGCTGCTCCAATGCAGCGCACTATTTTGTAGCGCAAAAGCACCACCAAGGGCAAAAATAAATTCAACCGCAGGGTGTGCGTTATAGGTTTTATGTGCCCATAAACGGTGGTAGCCCGCGGTGATCGATAATCCCGCAAAAAACATGCAAGCTACAAAAGCAACCCATTGCGTGCCTGTAAAGCCATAGTTAAACCCATACCAAGGTACAAGTGTAATAGCAGCCAAAAACGTCAGGCTAAAGAAAAGGACGTTGGTCCATATAATTGGTGGTTTTTTCATGTTTATCATTTCTCAGCGTACAACTGTAAGCTAAAATAATATTTCAATCTGCTGCCGTCAAGTATTAGACTGTACTATTAGCTATTTTTTTAATTAAAAATTTATTACAAACTCACTCAGGGAGCTGTTGATGTCGGGTGTTAGAGCACAACAGAAACAAAAAACACGACAAGCATTAATTGAAGCTGCATTTAATCAGCTTAGTGCTGATCATAGCTTTTCTAATTTAAGCTTGCGTGAGGTTGCACGCGAAGCAGGTATTGCGCCTACCTCTTTTTATCGTCACTTTAAAGATATGAACGAGTTGGGCTTAACTATGGTTGATGAAGCGGGTTTAACCCTACGCCAGCTGATGCGCCAAGCACGCAGACGAATAGCCAGTGGTGGCAGTGTAATCAACACCTCTGTGGTTACTTTTATGGAGTTTATTGATAACTCAAGCAATCAGTTTAGACTTTTGCTGCGTGAACGCTCAGGGACTTCAAAAGCATTTAGAGCGGCAGTGGCACGTGAAGTAAAACACTTTATTTTAGAACTCGCACATTATTTAGAAAGTGAAACCCCCTGCGATGCTATTCATGCGTATATTCAGGCAGAAGCCATGGTGACTTTGGTATTTAATGCAGGCGCTGAAGCGCTCGATATTGAAGGTCAGCAACGCGATGAACTGATTGAGCGAGTTATATGGCAGTTACGTTATATTACGCGCGGCGCGTCAAATTACGTACGTGCTGAAAATAAAGAATAAATATTAAAAAAGTTAAAATAAGCGCTGTATTTTACAGCGCTTATTAATTTAAACCTTACCTAGGTTTAAGTTGGATATTTTATTCTGTTATTCAGTTTTATTTGAATTTAAACTCCCTAAAAAGTCCCCTTTAATTATTTGCTTGGTATTTTTATGCTTGCACCAACTGCGTTGCAATGATAAAAATAAGCCTCATTGGACACACACACAAGAAAACAGATGCAAACTATTCGCTTAATTACACTGAACCTAAACCTCTTACTGCTGTGGCAAGTGAGCGGGGATTAGTGTGTTTGCATTGAGTTAAACATTAAAAACCCCGCAACCGCGGGGTTTTTTTTATCTCGCTGTAGGGATAAATCGAAATTTGGGTAACACAGCAATTGAGGGGCAGTTATGCAACAGCAAGATAAAGTATGGATTTTTGATACCACCTTACGTGATGGTGAGCAGGCACTAAAAGCAAGCCTAACAGAAGACGATAAAGTGCAACTAGCGCATACTATTAGCCGCTT
This sequence comes from Pseudoalteromonas sp. RW-H-Ap-1, assembly GCF_048318575.1. GTDB lineage: Bacteria > Pseudomonadota > Gammaproteobacteria > Enterobacterales > Alteromonadaceae > Pseudoalteromonas. The sequence continues at coordinate 3,156,899 of NZ_CP166996.1, read as the reverse complement.
AAATGTCGATGTAATGGAAGTAGGGTTTCCGGTGTCGAGCCCAGCTGACTTTCGCTCAGTGCAACGTATTGCCACCGAGGTGAAAGGCCCTATTATTTGTGGTTTAGCTCGCTCGGTTGCCAAAGATATCGAGGCCTGTGGCGAAGCGTTACGTGCTGCACAGCAAAGTCGTATTCATACTTTTATTGCTACCAGCCCGCTTCATCTTGAACACAAGTTGCGTATGAGCCTTGATGATGCCACTGCAATGGCTGTTAAATCTATCAAATTAGCGCGTAACTATACCGATGATGTTGAGTTTTCGTGTGAAGACGCGGGGCGTACACCGCATTGGGATTTATGCAAAATTGTTGAGCAAGCAATTAACGCCGGTGCATCAACAATTAATTTGCCAGATACAGTCGGTTTTGTAACCCCAGATGAATACGCAGCAATGATCCGTCATTTAATGAATAACGTGCCAAATATAGATAAAGCGCGTTTAAGTGTGCATTGCCACAACGATTTAGGTTTAGCCGTTGCCAACTCCGTGGCCGCCGTGCAAGCCGGTGCACGCCAAATTGAATGCACCATTAATGGTATAGGTGAGCGTGCGGGGAACTGTTCACTTGAAGAAGTGGCAATGATCATGAAAATGCGTAAAGACCACTTAAACGTATATACCGACATAAAAAGCGAAGAAATTTATCGCGCTTCTCGCCAGGTAGCCAAAATTTGTAATATGCCGGTACAGCCAAATAAAGCTATTGTTGGCGAAAATGCCTTTGCTCACAGCTCAGGTATTCATCAAGACGGTGTATTAAAAGCGCAAAACACTTATGAAATTATGTCACCAGAAAGTGTTGGCGTACCAAGTAATCAATTAAATATGACCTCGCGTTCAGGCCGCCATGTTATAGAACACCGCTTAGAAGAATTAGGCTATCAAAAATCAGATTACGACATGGATAGCTTATACCAAAGTTTCGTTGCGCTGGCTGACCAAAAAGGCACAGTATACGACTACGACCTAGAGGCCATGATTTACTTTAATCAAATTAACGACAAAGACGAAAAGTATCAGTTAGAGTTTGTTAACTCTGCGTCTAATTCACAATCGGTGGCGAGCTCAACCATAGGCTTGCTGATTGATGGCGAAGCAAAACAAGAAGCGGCCACAGGTAATGGCCCAGTTGAAGCTTCGTTTGCTGCTATTGAACGCTTAACAGGTATGAGCGTTGAAATGATTGAATACAATTTAGAGGCCACCGGCCAAGGCGCAAGCTCATTAGGGCAAGTGAATATTATTGCTAAATACGATGGTCGTCCTTACCACGGTGCTGGTATTGCGGCTGATGTGGTTGAAGCCTCTGTTCGAGCTATGGTTCGGGTTTATAACTTAATTTATCGAGCACAAAAAGTGTCTGATTTAAAACAACAAAGGAAAGCAGGATGAGTAAAACACATTACAGCGTTGCCGTATTAGCAGGCGACGGTATTGGCCCAGAGGTTATGGCAGCTGCAGAGCAAGTGCTTGATGCAGTCAGTGATAAATTTGGTTTTACTCTGAACCGCGAACACCACGCGATTGGCGGCGCAGCGATTGATGAGTTTGGCAAAGCCCTTCCTGATACAACTTTAAAAGCCTGTGAAAACGCCGATGCTATTTTATTTGGTTCAGTAGGTGGTCCTAAGTGGGAAAACCTACCACCGAATGAACAACCAGAGCGTGCCTCACTATTACCGCTACGCAAACATTTTGGTTTGTTTTGTAATTTGCGCCCAGCGCAGTTATTACCTGCATTAAGCGCTGCATCGCCGCTACGTGCTGATATCAGCGAAAAAGGCTTTGATATTTTATGTGTGCGCGAGCTAACCGGCGGTATTTATTTTGGTGAAAAAGGTCGCAGTGGCGAAGGTGCTGAAGAAGCAGCATTTGATACCCAAACCTATTCACGTAAAGAAATAGAGCGCATTGCACGCTTTGCTTTTGAGGCGGCTAAATTACGTAGCAATCACGTAACCTCGGTTGATAAAGCCAATGTACTTGCATCAAGCGTACTGTGGCGTGAAGTGGTAACCGAAGTTAGTAAAGAGTTTCCTGAGGTGAGCTTAGATTATATTTATGTAGATAACGCAGCCATGCAGCTAGTGAAACAACCTAGCCAGTTTGATGTATTACTGTGCGATAACTTATTTGGCGATATTTTATCTGACGAATGCGCGATGATCACCGGCTCTATGGGGCTATTACCTTCAGCTAGCTTAAATCAATCAGGCTTTGGCTTGTATGAACCCGCGGGTGGCTCAGCGCCTGATATCGCCGGAAAAGGGGTTGCTAACCCTATTGCACAAATTTTAAGTGCTGCATTAATGTTACGTTATTCGTTAGGACAAGATGAAGCGGCTCGCACTATTGAAAAAGCAGTCGCGGAGGCGGTTGAGGCAGGAGTAGGGACGCCTGATATTTATCCAGAGGGCGGCTATACCACCAACGATGTTGCAGCAGCTATCGTTTCACGTATTTAATTATTAAAGCCACAGCACCGTTAGGCTGTGGCTCAATCAGATCAGGGAGTTAGCAAGTGGCCCAAACCTTATACAATAAAATTTGGCAAGCACACACTGTTGCCAGCATTAATGAGCAAACCGATTTACTTTATATTGACCGTCATTTAGTACACGAGGTGACGTCACCACAAGCATTTGCAGGTTTACGTGAAAAAAATCGTAAAGTGCGCTGTCCAGAAAAAACCATTGCCACCATGGATCATAATGTTTCAACTAAAAGCCGTTCATTAGATGCAGCCAGCGAAGTCTCTAAAAACCAGTTAATGGCACTGGATGCAAACTGTAAAGAATTTGGTATTTTGCTGTACGACCTAAATTCAGTAAATCAAGGTATTGTGCATGTGATTGGCCCAGAGCAAGGGATCACCTTACCAGGTACAACCATCGTATGCGGCGATAGCCATACCTCAACCCATGGCGCGTTTGGAGCGCTTGCCCATGGTATTGGAACCTCAGAAGTTGAGCATGTATTAGCTACACAAACGCTACAACAAAAAAAGGCGAAGTCGTTAAAAATTCAAATTAACGGTGTATTGCGTCCTACAGTAACGGCTAAAGATTTAATTATGGCGGTTATTGGCAAGCTAGGCACTGCTGGTGGTACGGGCTATGTGGCTGAATTTTGTGGTGAAGGCATAGAAGCGTTATCGATGGAAGCGCGTATGACGCTATGTAATATGAGCATTGAAATGGGAGCCAAGGCCGGTTTAATTGCCCCAGACAAGGTAACGTATGACTACTTAAAAGGGCGCCCGTTTGCACCAAAAGGCGCCGATTTTGACGCTGCAGTTGCCTACTGGGAAACCTTAAAAACTGATGATGGCGCAACCTTTGACTTAGAGGTAGAGTTAGATGCCGCTAATATTCAACCACAGATCACCTGGGGGACTAACCCAGAGCAAGTAATTGGCGTTGACGAATGTATTCCAGATCCAGACAAAGAAACTGATTTAATTAAAGCTGATGCCATCCGTAGCGCACTTAAATACATGGGTTTAAAAGCGGGCGATAAGTTATCAACTGCCAAAGTAGACACAGTATTTATTGGCTCATGCACCAACAGCCGCATTGAAGATCTACGCGCCGCTGCAAAAATTGTTGAAGGCAAGCAAGTGGTTGCAGGTATTGAAGCATTAATTGTTCCTGGCTCAGGCTTGGTAAAACAACAAGCAGAAGACGAAGGCCTTGCCGACATATTTAAAGCTGCAGGATTTGAATGGCGTGAGCCAGGTTGTTCTATGTGTTTAGCAATGAATGACGACCGTTTAGGTGCAGGTAAACGCTGTGCATCTACATCTAACCGTAACTTTGAAGGACGCCAAGGTCGAGGTGGGCGTACACACTTAGTGAGCCCAGCAATGGCGGCAGCGGCAGCAATACATGGCCACTTTGTTGATATTAGAGGAGAAGCCTAATGAGCACTTATTTTAGCGGCTTAATGGCCCCACTTGATAAAAACAACGTCGATACCGACCAAATTATTCCTAAGCAGTTTTTAACTTCAACCAGCCGTGACGGATTTGATGCGGCCTTGTTTTACGATTGGCGTTATTTAGATAATGGCGAGCCAAACCCTGATTTTATTTTGAACCGACCCTGCTATCAAGGTGCGCAAATACTACTAACCCGTGACAACTTTGGTTGTGGTTCATCACGTGAACATGCACCATGGGCGCTTAAGCAATACGGTTTTGAAGTGATTTTGGCTGAAAGCTTTGCTGATATTTTCTTTAATAACTGTGGCAATAACCAAATGCTTGCCATTGCACTGCCAGCGCAAATATTAGAAGACTTATTTGTGTTAAGTGAGCAGCATGACGATATTTACATTGATGTGGATTTAGAAAACCAGCAATTGCGCAGCAATAAATTTGCGCCAATCAGCTTTGATATTCGCAAAGACGTGAAAGAGCGTTTATTAAGTGGTTTAGACTTTATTGGTGTAACCGAGACCTTAAATCCGCAAATTGATGCGTTTGAAGCAAAACTTGCTGCTGAGCGTCCTTGGCAGTGAATAATTTAAAAGATACTTGATAGTAAAACGCGGCATAAGCCGCGTTTTTTTATTGCTGTCAGATGCTATTCATCGTGATTATTGTCTTTGTGTTTGTTTAAACGCTAAGCTAATTTTTTACATGTTTAGGGATACATTATGAAATTATTAACAGCTGCAGCACTAATGCTTGCATCAACAGCTGCAATAGCGCGCCCAGCGCCTTTAGTATCAATACCGAGCCATGATGGCTTTTTTAACAACATAGCAGCACATTGCGGTAAAGCTTTTGAGGGTAAAGTAACGGTTGATAATGCCACAGGGCCGAGTTCATTTGCCGATAAAAAATTAGTTATGCATGTGCGCAAGTGTAATGAACGTGAGCTACAAGTGCCGTTTCATGTGGGTGATGACGCTTCACGTACGTGGATCATTACTAAAACAGGCAGTGGGTTGAGCCTAAAGCACGATCACCGCCATAAAGATGGCAGCGATGATGTGTCTACTATGTATGGTGGTCATACGCTTGATGCGGGTTTTGCTAACATGCAGTCATTCCCTGCTGATCAGTATTCAAAAGAGTTATTTGTTAGCCAAGGCATACCACAATCGGTAGGCAATACATGGCAAATGTATATTTATCCTGAAAAGTTCACTTACCGACTCATTCGCCAAGGTCGCGAGTTCCGCGTGGATTTTGATTTAACTAAGCCTATCACACCACCGGCTGCGCCGTGGGGATATAGCGTTAACTAAACTCAGCGTCAGTAAAGCCACTGGCTGTTTTAATACTCAGTGGTTTACTGAAAAGTAAAGAGGGGTTATTTTTTTGAGGTTTTTTCTGCGGGTATTTCACACTGCACAAATACACTCAGTGGTGGCTGATAAGCGCGTGGTTTAGTTGGAAAACGTTCATACTCTTGCACGCCTTCGGTTACTTTTAACATAAAAGGGTTATCGCGACATAAGCGGTTAGCGTGGCGCAATAAAAACACACTTTGGTTTTTAAAATGTGGGTAGTCATCAGACTGGATCTCTAGATGATAGTTGTTAGTGTCTATTTGAGTTTGTTTGTAATGCACCTTTTCATCAAAGTCATATAGCCGCTGCATTTCATCTTGCTCTGCCGACACATTCAAACATGCTGTTAAAAACACCCAGCTAATACTTCCATATAGATAATGATTAGCTTTTCTACTCATAAACCTTTAACTCCATCTTGATATTGGGTAGTGTGATCAGCATATCTATTACACCCGTTATTATATAAGTCTAACACCCAAAAAGGGGAAATGTGATGTTCAAGCAAATTAAACAGCTTTTTTCGAGTATTGATCAGCAAGATTATGATATTGAACAACATGATTTAAAAACAGCGGTTGCTGCGTTATTAATTGAGGTAATGCGAGCGGATAACGATTTACAGGCAGATGAACAATATACGCTAAGTCTGACATTAAAAAAATATTTTGATTTAACTGATGAAGCAGTAGGTGAGTTAACCGAACAAGCAAGCTCAAGTTTAGATGATGCCATTGATTATTTTCAATTTTCTAAGCAAATTAATAATCAATGCAGTGCACAGCAACGTATTGATATAGTTGAGCTACTTTGGCGCTTGGCGTACGCGGATGGTGAACTTGATCCTCAAGAAGAGTACGTTATTCGTCGTGTTGCAAACTTGTTGTATGTTACCCATGAAGACTTTATTGCTGCAAAGCTTGCAGCAACAAAGTTATAGCCGCTGCTTATTTTAGCTTACTTGCTACGCTAACTAACTGCTGTGCAAGGCCGGCCACTTTTTCAGCGGTAGTGGGGTCGTTAATACGGCCGTTTTCGTCTAATAAAGTATGAATAGCCGGTACTGCCAGTTGGTTAGCTAATACTAAGCTGCCAATGCCAGATAAAATATCACGCACGTGATTCAACCCACGTAAGCCGCCAAGTCCACCCGGTGATGCTGCATATAAAGCGGTTACTTTATTTGCAAATGCAGGCTCTGCACCTTGTTCGGTGCGCGACGCCCAATCAATGGCATTTTTTAACACTGCGGTGATAGAACCATTATATTCTGGGCTGGCCAGTAAAATACCATCTGCTGTGCGCAGCTTGTCTTTTAATTGTTGTACGCCGGCAGGTGTGCCTTGTGCTTCTAAATCTTCATCAAACATAGGTATGGCTAAGTCTGCGAGTTTGATCACTTCTACTTCAGCGCCACTTTCTAGTGCAAAACGAGCTGCTTCATTAATAAGTTTTTGATTAAAGCTGTCTTTACGTAAGCTACCTGCTAGGGCAATAATTTTTGGTGTAGTCATGAGCTGATCCTAATGTTGATTGTGTATAGCTGTGACTTTAACAAATAATTGCTTGCAGAAAAGCCAAATAAACGCAAAACTTATGTGCGTATATGCACAACTTAAAAAGTGGTTACCATGGCAATTCAATTTGATGATTGGCAAGATCTTAAGGTTGCTTATGAAGTGGCGCGTTTAGGCACTTTAACTGCAGCAGCCGAAGCGCTAGATGTTCATCACAGTACAGTGCTCAGGCGAATAAATAACTTAGAGAAAAGCTTAAATGCGCGATTATTCCATCGCCATGCTCGTGGCTACAAAGTCACAGAGATTGGCGCTAAGTTATTTACCACAGCACAAGCAATTAATGGTGAGCTAGAACGCTTACACAGTGACATAATTGCTGCAGATAGCACCTTACAAGGTAGTTTGTTACTCACCACTGTGAGTGGTTTTATAGATGTATTAAGTGAGGTATGCGAGCAGTTTCAAACCTTGCATCCGCAAGTGCAATTACAAGTGATTATGGATCAAAAGCGTTTGCGTTTAGATCACGGTCAAGCACATATCGCTGTAAGAGCAGGCCCTAGACCGGATGAAGGTGATTATATTGCTCAGCATTTAGCGGCACTTTCGTCAGGGTTTTATGCTTCAAAACATTACATAAATCGTTATGGCTTGCCACAAACGTTAGCACAACTCTCGGTGCATAATTTTGTATCAGGAGTCGCGGGTTATAATGGCAAAGTACCTTATTTTGCGTGGGTTGATGAAAATATTCCTGCGTCGCAAGTTAAACTTAGAGTATCAGAAACCTCAGAGGCTACTCGCGCCATCGTTAAGGGGCTAGGGATTGGCGGATTACAGCATGATGTTGCAGCGCAATACTCTGATTTAGTGCCTGTATTACCTAACGAACTAAGTTGGCCTACTGACTTATGGTTAGTGACGCACCATTTAGTGCATCGTACTGCGAAAGTGCAAGCGTTTAGTCAGTTATTAAAAACCTATTTTAAGCAGCGTAAATTAAGTTAAAAAAGCTACAACGATTTTTTTATAGAAATACCCAAGCGCTTGGCTAGCCGCGTTAAGTTAGCGCGGTCGACCTGTAAACTACGAGCTGTGCTTGCCCAGTTATAATTATGTTGTTTAAGTTGCTGTATAATAAGCTGCTGAGTGTAAGTATCGGTGGCTTGCTTTAACGAAATGTTGTTTGCCAAAGGTGTGGTTGCAAGCTGGTTTGAGTTTTCAAGAGCTAAGGTGTTAATAGCGCTTAAATTTAGCTCGCAATGTTCTGGCTCAATAGTAATAATTGGTTGCTGCCATTGATGCTGTTTAGCTTTTAATGCGGCGCGATTAATAACATGTTCCAGCTCTCTTACATTGCCTGGCCAGTCATATCTTTTTAACAGTAATTGCGTTTCAATGCTGAGTTTTAGTTGTTTAATCGCAAGCTTGCGAGCTGTTTTTTCCAAAAAATAACCGGCTAATAAAATAACATCTTCATCACGGGCTTTTAACGGCGCCACGCTCAGCGGGTACACACTTAGGCGATGGTATAAGTCGGCGCGAAATCGTCCCTGTTCAACTTCGTGTTTTAAGTCACGGTTAGTGGCTGCAATCACTCTAACATCAACATATTTAAGTTCATCTTCACCAACGGTTTGTACTTCGCCACTTTGCAGTACCCGCAGTAATTTACTTTGCATTACCAGTGGTAGCTCGCCTATTTCATCCAAAAATAAGGTACCGCCATCGGCTAATTGAAACTTACCTTGGCGAGCATTTTGCGCACCCGTAAAGGCGCCTTTTGCATGGCCAAAAAACTCACTTTCTGCGAGGTTTTCAGGCAGAGATGCACAGTTTAAATGAATCAATGGCTGATCTTTACGTGCTGAATGCAAGTGAATATTACGCGCCACCAACTCTTTGCCAACCCCAGTATCACCTAAAATAAGGACACTAAAGTTTGATGCCGCAACCAGTTTTATCTCATTTTTAAGGGTTTGTATTACTGGGCTTTGGCCAATAATTTCACCACCATCACGTTTAAGTGCCTCACGGTTTAACGCTTGTACTAATTCACTTGAGTGCTGCGCATGTTGTTTGTAATGGGCAAGCTCTAGGGCTGTTTTAAAGTGCGCACTGCACAAGGTTTGTAAGGTGTTGAGTGTATCAGCGGTAATGCCGTCAAACGCATCAGCGTTTAGGCTATCAAAGGTCAGAATACCAAGCAGCGAATCTTTATCGTAAAGCGGTAAACCTAAGCAGGCATGCACTGGAATATCACCGGTTTTAGCTAGTAGTAATCCGTCATATGGGTCTGGAAGCGGGCTGTCATGTGCAAATTGCAGTGCCAAGCGGTGATTACAAATAGCATCAAGACGAGGGTGCTCTGCAATATTAAAACGCCTGCCTAAGCTATCAGGCATTAAACCTTTAATCGCTAAGGGCTTTAATTGCTCGCCTTGGCGAATTAACAAGGCGCTAGCATCACTTGGAATAATACGTTCAACCGTGGCTAAAAGTTGCTCGAAACTGTGCGCATGTAAGGTGCTTTGTGCAAGCTCCAAGGCAACTTGAGTCAGGTTGAGTTGTTGGTTCATGTCAAAATGACCTATTAGTGTATTTTATTGTTTTTTATAGTAGGTCATAAAGACTCTTTTTGTAAAGTGAAATTAAATAATACATTGAATTTAAAGTGTTTATTTAATTGGCATGGTCTGTGTAATAACAAAATAACGAAAGCAGTGATTGGGGTTGTTATGAGCAGTATTTTTTTAGAGCAGGTTAATTATTCAGTGGAGTCTAATTCTCTATATTACCGTTTGCTATCTCATGCAAATAAGATGCTATGTATTAGCGTATTTGGGGTGTTGATTACGCTGTTAATAAGTTATCCCTATGCAGTCTACTTTTCGATACCGGTACAAATTTTTGCACACATTAGCACGATTGTCCTCGCGGCTATTGTCAAGGTGAGTTACATACTGCGCTGTGTGGCGCAGCATGGACTGGGGCAGGAGGTGCGCTAATGAAGCCCATAAATTTAGCCGAACCTATGCCAGCGCAGGTCGCATTTCATCAAGTATCACAATGGTCATTATGGATGTTGGCGTTTAGACCCTTTTTTTAGCTGCTGGATCACTAGCGTGTTTGTCTGTGGGTTATTGGGTACTTATTTTAAGTGGCGATGCACAGTGGCATTTAGTTATGCCAGCTAACTTGTGGCATGCACATGAAATGTTATTTGGCTTTGCGGGCGTGGTTGTGGCTGGCTTTTTACTTACTGCAGCACAAACGTGGACCGGTGTTGCAAGTATTAATGGTAAACCATTGATGTGGCTTAGCTTAATATGGCTTAGTGCACGACTTAGTTTTTTTATAGTTGTGCCTAGCATTGCTCAGTTTAATGTTTATGCGGTACTGATTTTACAAGTTGTTTGGTGGCTCTCGGTAATCATAGTGTTAGCTAGCATGTTGATAAAGGCGAGCAGTAAACGCAACTACTTGTTTTTATTTATTCTTTCATTTTTATTTACGCTCAATATGTTGTACTTAATGTTGCTGCTTAAAAACCAAATGCAGTTAGCGCTTGCAATGGTTGATACCGCAGTACTGGTTATAAGCTTGTTGGTGGGGGTTGTGGCTGGGCGTGTATTACCCTTTTTTACCGCCAAAGGGCTGGGCTTATCTAAGCAGGTACGCACACCAAACATAGATAAAGCTATTTTATACTTATCGGTATTGGCGATAGCATTATTTTTTATTAGCAAATTATTTTTTACTGTAATTAACCCGGCACTAGTTGTGATGAGTGCAGCGTTTTTGCATTTAGTGCGCAGTGTTTGCTGGTGGAATAAGCAAGTGCTAAGAGTCCCATTATTATGGTCGTTACACTTTGCCTATTTAGCCTTAGGTATAGGTTTAATGTTAGTGGCAATCAGTTTTTATAGCAGTGCAATACTGTTTAAAGACGCACTGCATTTTATCACTATTGGTGGTATCGGCATGATGATTTTAGCCATGATGACACGAGTATCACTGGGGCATACCGGTCGCTCACTTACTATTCCGCGTTTTATGAACCTTGCGTTTGCATTGGTGTTTAGTGCTGCAATTATTCGTGCTTTTCTCCCGCCTTTTATTGGACCACACCTAGCTTGGCAGCTTAGCGCTGTGCTTTGGTTACTGGCCTTTTTATTATTTTTAATTCACTGCACACCTATATTAACGCGGCGTCGTGTTGATGGGCGTAGTGGTTAGTTCACCCATAGGAAACCAAAATGTTATCTGAAAAAACTATTAAGATTGTAAAAAGTACAGCTCCATTGCTTGCAGAAGCGGGCACAGTAGTCACTGATCATTTTTATAAGCGCATGTTTAGCCATAACCCGGAACTTAAACATATTTTTAATATGACTAATCAAGAAACGGGTCGTCAGCAATTTGCATTATTTAACGCCTTGGCTGCGTATGCGCAAAATATTGACAATTTAGCCGTGTTAAAAGAGGCATTAGCAAGAATTAACCATAAGCATACCAGCTTGAATATTTTACCCGAGCACTACCCTATTGTGGGGGCGCATTTGATCGGCACACTTAAAGAGCTTATTCCTGAACAGTTTACAGCTGATGTTGAATACGCGTGGCGAGAAGCTTATAACCTACTGGCTGATATTTGTATTACCGAAGAAGCAGCGTTGTATGCACACAGTAAAAATAACCACGGTGGCTGGGTAGGCACACGGAAGTTTGAAATTACCCATAAACATGTTGAGTCTGAATTTGTAACCAGCTTTATCCTCACGCCTGTAGACGGCAAAGCCGTTATTTCCCACAAGCCAGGACAATACATTGGCATTAAAGTTAAGCCTGAGGGGGCTGAATATGAAGAGATCCGCCAGTATTCTATTTCGCAAAAGAGCAATGCTAAAAACTATCGTATTAGCGTTAAAAAAGAGTGCCAACCACAGCCTGGCGTGGTGTCTAATTATTTACACTCACTAGAGCAGGGCGCACGAGTAGAGCTATACCCTCCGGCGGGTGATTTCTTTTTGAAAGATGCAGCAAGCCCTGTTGTGCTTATTTCTGCAGGTGTTGGCCAAACCCCAATGGTGGCTATGCTGCAAACGTTATTGAGTGGCAATACTAATCAAGCGATTAGTTACTTACACGCGTGTGAAAATAGCCTTGAGTATTCATTTAAAGACTACCTAGCGCAGCAAACGGCTATGTATCCACAACTAAAAACCTTAACCTGGTTTAATCAAGGTGGTGGGGGATGTGATTACACAGGTCTTATGGATTTATCTGTGCTTGAGGCATTACTGCCTATTAGCGAGGGTGTATTTTATTTGTGTGGACCAGCTTCGTTCATGGCTTATGTTAAAGGCCAACTACTTGACTTAGGTGTGCAGAGCTCGAATATTCATTACGAAATATTTGGACCACACCAAGTATTGTAAACATAAGTTTACAGTTTTTTGCTGTCGGTGTTTGCGGCATAAGCTTGTTATTGCCACGCATTAAACAGCTTTTGTTGTTTATTTGATATTTTTAAACCATAAGTTTTTTGCATGTAAGCGTATGCATCGGCAATACGTTTACGTGCATAAACCGGCGGTTCAATAACGCGTTGTTTAAAATTAACCTTAACCTCACAGCGACCATATTGATTAGCATTTTGGGCTAACATGCCAAAGCGATAGTTTGAACGATCGGCGTTAATTTCACCGATTGCGGGAGCTAAATTGTTAATATCAGCTTCCATCATGCGAAACTTTGCACTTACTTTACGGCAATTTTTGCGTCCACCATCTTGCCAGCATTGTAACTGATGACCAAACTCCCAAGCGGGTACAATATGTTCCCATTCTATTCGTAGAGCGCGTTGATTCACGTTACCTGAGCGGGTAAATGTATTGCGTGGCACATAACCACAATGGGTTGCATCGGGTACTAACTTTTTGCCTTTACGTTTTATGTCGCAACCACAATAGATACTTTTTGCATTGGTTGGTAAGGTTTTAATTAAGTGTTTTTTAGCACTGGAAAAACGAGTAAATTGCTCAGCATTAATAGTAAAGCTGACAACGCAAAGCAATAACGCAAAAATAAAATGCGGCATATCCTATCACTTTAGTGAACTACAGGAGCCGCGATTTTAAAGCGAATAATCTAAATGGTAAATCAGTTTTCAACCGAGTCCACTTAAAAACTCAGGATAGCTGACGTTTTCTTGTTCTGAATCGGATATTTTGCAGTAATAAAATAAAACCAGTAAAGCTAAAAAACACACTGCTGGCAGCAAAGCTAATGAGTAACGGGTTGTTAAAATCCTCGCGCTCATCGTAATCCATAATATGTAGCATCCAAAAGAAGTCAAACACTCGCCAAATATCACTGCGAACAGTAATTACTTTACCTGTATCTGATGACAAATAGAGGGTGGTGTTAAATGTATCGTTAAATTGTACTTGCCATACATTTTTTTTATAACCGCTTTCTCGTGGGCCTGTAGCTAATAAAGCAGCGCTTGCTAGTTGAGCATTAATAAGTAAGTGTGCGTGTGCATTAGCAATTATTTGCTGTTTGTTAGGTGCTTTAAATGGTTGCCCGGTAATGCCATTAAAATTTTGTTGGTTACCGGCACTGGTTACAGTTATAAGTGGGGTGGATAAAAAATGCGTAAAGATTATTTTAGTCGGGTTGGTTACTTGGGATACGATATCATCAATTAATGTGACGTAATCATGGCTTTTAAAGGGGTTGGTTAGGGTGCGTGTTGCTAGGTGCTTACCATGTACTTTTTCAAGCGGAATAGCGCTCATAATTAAACCGCCAAGCAACCAAGCTAAAATTTGTAAACCTAATAAGTAGCCCAACCATTTATGAAGTTTACGTACTGGTTTAAATATTTTTTTCATAGGTGTTTATCTTATTACTTTTAATAAACATTTTACGCGAATGGCAGGCAGGGCGGGTGCGACAAAATGTCGCACTAGTGCATTCAAATTGAGTTTCAGCACAATAGTGCTAATAGTAAGTCGCAATAACACCCTAAAATAAGAGTATTAACTGATAAAGTATCTATTTATAGGGTGTTGATTTGGTATAACGATAAAACTGCGTTAAAGTTTGCAAGGTAACCATTAGAGGATAAATACGAAACAATGTCGGAAATTCAATTTTTAAATGTAGATCTCGAGCTTGAGTCAAAGCAAGATATTAGCGTATTAGTTGCTGATTTAAAAAAGGTCGCAACCATTTTACATTATGATAAAGACGAATACCGCCAACTGGCACGCATCGAAGTAGCTGGTGAAATAACCACACCCGATAAAGCAATTAATCATTTATGTGAGCTAATTGAGTCGTGTTCACGCAATGCATTAAAGCAATGGTTAAGTTGTTCTCGTAGAACCTTTGATATGGGGTTTGAGTCGGGAACGTCGCCAAAATGTTTTAATCAGGCCCTACATGCAGATACCTTGTTACGCATATCTGCAATTGGCGCAGGCATAGAAGTTACTATTTACCCTCTGGAAAAGTAATTTAACCTTTTCGTTCGACTACGGCTGCGGTCATTCTTGATACGCAGCAAAGCTCATTGCGGCTATTGGTTATTTTAATATCCCAAACCGAGCTGCGTTTACCTATATGATAAGCTTTTGCGGTAGCCGTTAATGTGCCGTTGCGTGACGCTTTTAAGTGACTGGCGCTGATCTCTTGCCCAACACAATAAAATCGACTGAAATCAACTACAAAGTTAGCGGCATAACTTGCTACTGTTTCAGCAAGCACTACATTGGCACCGCCATGCACTATACCCATAGGGTTATGATGCTCTGGAATTGCCGGCATAGTGGCCACTAAGTAATCGTCACCAATTTCACTGATCTCTATTCCCATGGTTTTCATCAGTGTACCTTGACCTGTAATACCCTGATCTAATTGCTTACAAAGTTCTAATGAAATTGGTTGATGCCAAATGCTCATACTCGCTCCTAAAAGAATGTTCAAAAATATAAAATTGAGCTCATATTAAGGTGAAATTTAAATCTTGTCGTGAGTGATAGCAAATAAAATTTTTTTAGCTTAATTTAAGCAGGTCGCCATACTACGACGCCTGCTTATGTAGCTTGCTTATTATTGGTAACTAGCGACCAGTTCTACATTATTATAAGCATCAAAGCCTTTGAGCATGATAGAGTAATTTCCACTGCGAGTATCACTGCAGCTCTCATTATTGCCATTTCTATATGGGCGACAATCAAAATTATTTGTGGATGCCGTTTCGTTAAATTTTACATATATATCAGCATCACCACTACCACCTGATGTTCTAAAAGTAACTTGTGCAGCTTCACTTGGTACTGCAAATGTAAATAACTTTTCGCTATTCTTTGCGCCATTAACCGTAATTGCTTGATTATTTTGGAGCACATTGTCACCAGGAATTGGGGGGTTGAAGATCTAAAGTTTGCAATAATAGGGTTAGTTAAGTTTAACACTCTGGCATTGTCATGTTCTGCCGAAGTCCCCATTACATCTCCATTGTATGATTTATTAGGGTTCGACCAGTAATTAATACGTGTACAATTACCTGGACAATTATATGCCATCACTGAACGCCATTGCGATTGAGGTTGTTGGTAACCATGTCCAAATGAATAAGGAGTTGTTGAAGGATCGTTTTCTGGATTATGGCGAGCGCCTTGTAAGTGCCCAATCTCATGACCAAAGGAGTAGTAGCCTGTCGCACAATCATAATCGACCATAGCAAAAGCGCTTTGAGCATTAGCGCCAATGGCTTTGGCCTGGCCACAGTAACCATTGACATCATTTACTAATATAACTACATCTGCACCGAATTGATCGCGTAATGTATGTGCTTCATCCATATAACCGTCGTTTTTAGCTGCTAAACGATTTAAATCAGTACTTGAGTTTGCAGCTTCAGTATAATTAATTTGGCTAATGTGGGCTATGCTAACAACTGCGTTGACGCCTGAGTTTTGATAACCTTGGTTGGTTTCAACAATCGCAAGATCAATTAAGCTATTTATATCCCCTGATTTTTGAGCTGCTGCTGGGGTATATAAAACTAATAAACTAATATTACTTTGCGTTTCGTTAGCCATTACCGATTGAGTGTTTTGAGCTGTTAAAATTTGTTCACTCATAAACTCCAGGTTATTAGACTGTTTATAGTCGGGAGCATGTTCAGCTGGCTGCTTTTGGGGATCTAATTCAATGAAATTATGACCAGAGTGCTTATTTGGTTGTAATTTATATATCTGTTCACCTACTTTTACAGTACCCGAAATGCCTTTTGCAGATTTAATAAGTGTTATTTCGTCATCTTCTAAACTTTTACCAATCCAAATTAAGCTTCCCGTTGCTGACAAACTTGTTGAACTTTTTATAAATTCAATATCGTTACCTTTAACAGGTAAAAGAAAGGTATTTGTGCTATTTGTGAGCTCAAAAAGAGGCTGGCCAAACTGTAATTGATTACTTGTTTGTGTGGCCACGCTTTGTGACTCATTAATATATTGCACTTCAAAAAGCGGAACTTGAGCTTGTGTATAGCCGCTGAATAGGAGCCCAACAAATAAAGGTGAGTGTTTTTTCATTTCATAGTCCTTTTATATTTGTTTTGTCCACATAAAGTGTACACGGTAATATTTTTATTTCAATTAATTAACATCCTTACTTATTAAAATTAACCATTGTTGTAAATTTTAAGATACATTTTTTATTTTTACTGTTGATGGGTTGCTTTAATCAGTGCAAAAATAATTTTAAGTAGTTAAGAGCGGGTTATATTCTTAATGCGATAAGCTAATTATTATCAGTGGAACTAACTTAATTTATATTTGCGATCTTAAAATAACTGTATATACTCACAGTTAATTGTACTGTATGGAAAACCAGTTGTATGCGACCATTAACGAAACGCCAAGCGCAAATACTCGAACTTATTAAAGTGTTTATTAAAGACACTGGTATGCCTCCTACACGTGCCGAAATTGCACAAACACTGGGTTTTAAAAGTGCGAATGCCGCAGAAGAACATTTAAAAGCACTGGCTAAAAAAGGTGTGATTAAAATGAAGCCGGGCGCGAGCCGGGGTATTCAGCTTGTTGAAGAAGAAGAGCCAGAGCAGCTGGGCTTACCTTTAATTGGTCGAGTTGCTGCGGGTGAGCCAATATTGGCGCAACAGCATGTAGAAAGCCACTGTAAAATTGACCCTTTAATGTTTAAACCAGCGGCCGATTTTTTACTGCGTGTTAACGGCATGAGTATGAAAGATATTGGCATTATGGATGGCGACTTACTCGCTGTACATAAAACTCAAGTAGCTGAAAATGGTCAGGTTGTTGTTGCTCGAGTGGATGATGATGTTACGGTTAAACGTTTAGAAAAAGCCGGCAGAAAAGTATTACTGCATGCTGAAAATGACGAGTTTTCAGCTATTGAAGTAGACTTGGAAAATGAATCTTTCAATATTGAAGGTTTAGCGGTGGGTGTTATTCGTAACGCTGATTGGATGTGATAGTTAAACATAACTTAGCGCTTAATATTGATTAGGCGCTGTTTTTACATGCATTATTTTCGTACGATATTGCTTGCGAATCGCTTTTTGTTATTTCAAAAAAATCGCTAAATACTTTATAAATAAACAAATTTATTCTAATTGTTTTAAATCATAAAACTTTATATTTTTTCCGCTGTTATTCAAGCTACCCCTTACCAACTCTGACTCTTAGATTAATTACCTTATTTGTGACTATTTTCTTTGCTGCACTTTTTTTAAGTAACCTCTTGTTTATTTTTCATACTCACCTTGCTTATTGTTTATTTTTTAACTAGTTATTAAAGAGCTGGAATAAAAATAACTCACAGCCTTGTCGTTTTGAGCACACACATTTAGTAACTCCAGCACCCTTATAAAAAATAAAAATAACGAATGGGCGTTTAAGCCGTATGCCTCTTCGCTTTGCGTCAGCAATAGCATCAAAGGAGCCGTCACATGGGTAAGCTGAGTTCTTCCTTGTGGCTTATATTGTTAGTTTTTTCGCAAAATGTGCTTGCTAATAGCCAATATAATATGCGTAAAGGCGTAACTGATATAAGTAATAATGTATACCAACTGCACATGACCATATTTTTAATATGTTGTGTGATTGGGGTGATCGTGTTTGCCATTATGTTTTGGGCACTCATCCATCATCGCAAGTCTAAAGGGGCTGTCCCTGCCCAGTTTCATGAAAGTACCAAAGTAGAAATACTCTGGACTGCCATTCCTTTTGTCATCTTAATTGTTATGGCCATTCCTGCGACTAAAACGTTAATTGCCATGGAGGATGCCAGCAAAGCTGATATCACCATAAAAATTACTGGATCACAGTGGAAGTGGCATTATGAGTATATGGGGGAGGACGTTGAGTTTTATTCAATGTTAGCGACTCCTCAAAATGAAATAACGAATCTTGCCGATAAAAACCCGAATTATTTACTCGAAGTAGATAAGCCGCTGGTGCTACCGATTAATCAAAAAGTACGTTTTTTAATGACTTCAGATGATGTAATTCACTCATGGTGGGTACCTGATTTTGCAGTTAAAAAAGATGCAAACCCTGGGTTTATTAACGAAACATGGACCAATATTAATGAAGTAGGTACTTACCGCGGGCAGTGTGCAGAGCTGTGTGGTAAAGATCATGGTTTCATGCCTGTTGTGGTAGAAGCAAAAACAGAAGAAGACTTCAAAACGTGGTTGGCAGAAGCTAAACAAGCTAAACAAAAAGCGGCTGAAGCAGACGCTGCGTTATTAGATCAAGTGGTACCAAAAGAGGAGCTGATGGCTCTTGGTGAGCAAGTTTATATGGCGAGCTGTGCTGCGTGTCACCAACCAACAGGTTTAGGTTTGCCGGGTGTTTTTCCAGCACTTAAAGGCAGCCCAATAGTTATAGGTGATATCAAAGGTCATATCGATATCTTACTTCATGGTAAACCAGGTACAGCGATGCAGTCTTTTGCAAAGCAATTATCTATTAAGCAGATAGCAGCCGTTATTACTTATAAGCGTAACGCATGGGGTAATGATACTGGAGAGGTAATTCAACCAAGCGAAATACAAGCGGCACTGGATGCTGATGGGGAGGCTAAATAATGAGTAGCATTGCAGAACAACCTAACACCAATGAGGCTCATCATGCCCATCAACCTGCAACAGGCTTTAAGCGCTGGTTATTTACAACCAACCATAAAGATATAGGAAGCTTATATTTAATTTTTTCTCTCACCATGTTTTTGATTGGTGGAGCAATGGCTATGGTTATTCGGGCTGAGTTATTTCAGCCGGGTTTACAATTGGTTGATCCTCACTTTTTTAATCAAATGACCACAGTACACGGTTTAATCATGGTGTTTGGTGCAGTAATGCCTGCATTTACTGGATTGGCAAACTGGATGATTCCGTTAATGATTGGTGCGCCAGATATGGCATTACCGAGAATGAACAACTGGAGCTTCTGGATTTTACCGTTTGCGTTTTTGATTTTGTTAGCGTCACTGTTTATGCCTGGTGGCGGTCCTGCATTTGGGTGGACCTTTTACGCTCCGCTTTCGACCACTTATAGTAACGACAACACAGCAATGTTTGTATTTGCAGTACATATAATGGGTATCAGTTCGATAATGGGTGCCATTAATGTGGTGGTCACCATAGTGAATATGCGAGCTCCGGGTATGACATGGATGAAACTGCCGTTATTTGTGTGGACATGGCTGATCACGGCTTTTTTACTTATTGCAGTAATGCCGGTACTTGCTGGTGCAGTTACTATGGTACTCACCGATAAATACTTTGCGACCAGCTTCTTTGATGCCGCTGGTGGTGGTGATCCGGTAATGTTCCAGCATATTTTTTGGTTTTTCGGTCATCCTGAAGTTTATATTATGATTTTGCCTGCCTTTGGCATTATCTCTACGATTGTTCCTACTTTTTCACGTAAAAAACTATTTGGTTATGCCTCTATGGTGTACGCCACTTCCTCGATTGCCTTGTTGAGCTTTATTGTGTGGGCGCATCATATGTTTACTACAGGTATGCCCGTGGCGGGAGAGTTGTTTTTTATGTACGCGACTATGCTGATATCGGTACCTACCGGCGTAAAAGTATTTAACTGGGTAGCAACTATGTGGCGTGGCTCTATTAGCTTTGAAGTGCCGATGCTGTTTAGTATCGCATTTATTGTGCTGTTTACTTTAGGTGGCTTTTCGGGATTGATGCTGGCTATTACGCCTGCTGATTTTCAATACCACGACACCTACTTTGTAGTTGCACACTTCCATTATGTACTCGTAACGGGCGCGGTGTTTTCTATTATGGCGGGGGCTTATTATTGGCTGCCAAAATGGACCGGAAATATGTTCAATATTACCTTGGCAAAATGGCATTTTTGGTTGTCGTTGGTAAGTGTAAATGTGCTGTTTTTCCCAATGCATTTTGTGGGATTAGCCGGTATGCCACGTCGAATTCCTGATTATGCGCTGCAGTTTGCTGACTTTAACGCCATTATTAGTATAGGTGGGTTTGCCTTTGGTTTATCACAATTACTGTTTGTTGTTGTTGTGTATAAATGTGCAAAAGGGGGCGATAAAGTGCCTGCAAAAGTTTGGGATGGGGCAGAAGGGCTTGAATGGGAAGTTGATTCACCAGCGCCATATCATACGTTCTCAACGCCGCCGGACATTAAATAATGACTCACTTGCCGTTATTAAAAAAGCTGGTGGTTATTTGCATTGCAATGTTTGCTTTTGCATTTGCCATGGTGCCTATATATGACGTGTTTTGCGATATAACCGGGCTTAATGGTAAGCCCTCGCTAGAACAAGCACAGCAAAGTACCTTGGTTACTGAGAATAGAGAGGTCAGCGTTAGTTTTACCACGCATGCCCAAAGTGGTGCGCCTTTTGAGGTTAAATCTAAAGAATACAGTGTAGATGTAAAACCAGGGGCCATGCGTGAGGTTATGTTTAGCGCTAAAAACAACAGTAATGAAGACAAAGTGATGCAAGCGATACCCTCGGTAGCGCCGGGTAAAGCGGCTAAGTATTTACACAAAATAGCGTGTTTTTGCTTTGACCAGCAACCTTTAAAAGCTGGCGAGGAGTTAGAGTTTAAATTACTTTTTTATGTTGATACTGAGTTACCCAGTGATGTGGAGGAGTTAACTCTGTCTTATACCGTATTTGATATTAGCGAGAAGTTAGTAGCCAGTAATAACTAGCTTATAAAACTAGTGAAAAACTAGGAGCAAATGAAATGAATCAAAAATATGAACATTATTACGTACCTGATCAAAGCCCATGGCCAATAGTTGGCGCAGTGGCGCTATTTTTTATTGCGGTAGGGGCAGCCTTAACAGTTATGGATATGGGTAAAGAGGGAGGCAGCGGTGTTTACGTACTGTATGTGGGTATTGCCATATTGCTTTATATGCTGTTTAGCTGGTTTAAAAATGTGATTGAAGAGTCGCATCAAGGTTTATATTCTGCCCAAATGGATCGCTCATTCAGGCAAGGTATGAGCTGGTTTATTTTTTCAGAAGTCATGTTTTTTATGGCTTTTTTTGGTGCCCTTTTTTATGCCCGCATGTTCTCTGTACCTTGGCTTGGAGGCGCCGATAACAACGCCATGACTAACGAGGTGTTATGGCCTACTTTTGAGGCTGTGTGGCCATTGTTAAATACCCCTGGAGGCACCACTACGCAAGCAATGGGCTGGCAAGGGTTACCACTTATAAATACCCTTATTTTATTAGCCTCGTCGGTAACTCTGCATTTTGCTCATGTAGCGATGGAAAATAACAAACGCACGCCACTTAAGGTGTTTTTAGGCGTAACTATTTTACTGGGAGTATGTTTTTTAGGGCTCCAAGTAGAAGAATATATTTATGCTTATAACGACCTTAATCTAACCCTTGATGCAGGAATTTACGGTAATACTTTCTTTTTGTTAACCGGCTTTCACGGCATGCATGTCACCTTAGGTACCATTATTTTATTAATCGTTTTTCTACGGATTTTAAAAGGTCATTTTACAAAAAATAAGCACTTCGCGTTTCAAGCTGCGGCGTGGTACTGGCATTTTGTTGATGTTGTTTGGCTGTGCCTGTTTGTATTTGTATATGTACTTTAGTGATTAAGGGCGATTGATTGGCCGTAATAAAACCAAGTTTTAGTGCGGCAATTACCATCACTAGCACTACAACAGAAAATAACACTCGACGCCCTAAAAAGTGAGACATGGGGCGTCCATTAGTTTTTCCCGACACCATAATTAATAAAGCACGAAATAAATTAAACAATATAAATAATAACAGTAGAACAATAATAATTTTAATAATCACTGGATTTACCCTTATGCAGTTAGTTGTATTTAACAAACAAAAGCTTAGCTCAATAATCACAGTTTGCCTGGTTGTTATTGTGGTATTAGTTTGTGTGCGTTTAGGATTTTGGCAATTACAACGAGCAGATCAAAAGCAACAGCAGCTTAATGCCATTGAAAATATACAACAGCAAGGGGTTATGAACTGGGCACAGTTGCACCAACTGCCAAAAGAGTGGAATAAAACCGGGGTATTAGTTTCTTTGAGTGGTTATTTTGATACCAATAATTATTGGCTGCTCGATAACCAAATTTATAATGGTCAGGTTGGTTACGATTTACTGAGCTTATTAAAACTACCTGATGAGTCGCGATTTTTATTAGTTAATTTAGGCTGGGTAAAAGCAGGACGTTCAAGAGAAACCCTACCAAACGTGACAATACCTAGTGGTAGATTTACGTTAACGGCACAAATTAAAGAAGATAATTTAAGTGGCTTTACCTTAGCTGATAGTAATACTCAATCAGATTTAGCTAAGCGAATTCAAATCATTGATCTGCAAGCACTCAGTAGCCAATCTCAGCGAACTTTAGTGGATTTTATGGCCTATCGCCAAGGCGGTGAAGATGAGATTGCTGCTCCCCATTATGAAGCTGTTGTGATGAGTCCAGAAAAACACTATGCCTACTCAGTGCAGTGGTTTTTAATTGCGATTGCCTGTGTGGTAGTTGCTATTTTTGCAAGCAAGAAGAGGATAGATAATGAAAAATAAACCCCTGTTGCTCTTTGTTGTATGCTGCGCTATCCCTTTAGTGCTGGCTTACAGCGCGTTAAAACTTGATTGGCTACCTACAGCAATTACTAACCATGGTGAATTTTTAGAGCGTGAAATTAAGCTAGACAATTGGCAGCAGCATAATCCAAAACAATGGACTATTGCTTTAAATTATTCAGCACAATGCGAGGAGTCTTGCTCAGAGCAGCTCGCCGCTTTAGATAATTTATATGTTGCCCTTGGCAAAAATCAACACAAAGTAGATATGGCGATAATGGGGAGACCCAAAGCTGCGAAGCCGCATTGGCATATGATTGCTGAACAACAGCAGTTAAAACCTGCGAGTTTGTATTTAATCGACCATATGGGGCTGATTGTGTTGGAATATCCATTTAACCCTCAACCACAAGAAAACCGTTTGATACAAAAGGGATTATTGAAAGATCTAAAAAAATTACTTAATTACTCTCGATCAAGCTAAGTAGAGGCTGCTATGTATAAAAACTATAAAAATTTGGTATTAGCAACGAGTTTATTCGCACTAATTGTGGTGGCTTTAGGCGCATATACGCGCTTAAGTGATGCAGGGCTTGGTTGCCCAGATTGGCCTGGTTGTTATGGCTTTTTAACCGTACCAAAACACGAGGCCGAGATTGCGCAAGCGATTCAGAGCTACCCCGATATGATATTTGAAACGGCAAAAGCATGGAAAGAAATGATTCATCGCTATTTTGCTGGCACGCTCGGAGTATTAATTTTAGTGTTGTTTATTTTGGCTTTTGTAAAACGCCAGTATCCGACTACGCCTGTAAAATTACCAATGCTATTGCTTTTACTTGTTATTTTTCAGGCCGCGCTAGGTATGTGGACGGTGACTATGAACTTGCAGCCGCTAATTGTGATGGGGCATTTACTCGGAGGGTTTAGCATTTTGGCGTTATTAACGCTTTTGTACTTAAGGCTGACCAGCCAGCCTATTACGGGTGGGGACGCAGGTGCAAAACCCCACTTTAAACTAAGCTTGGTAGCGCTCACGGTACTTATTTTACAAATCGCTCTAGGTGGCTGGTTAGCGGCTAATTATGCCGCGCCACATTGTAATGGTTTGCCGCTATGTAGTTATGCTCAGCCATTTTCGCTCAGTAGTGTTTTTCAGTTACCGTTAGAGCACAGTAATTATGAGTTTGGTGTCTTGTCACAACAAGCGCGTATGTCTATTCATTTGCTGCATCGTATGTGGGCACTAGTTACTTGTATTGTGCTGGCACTTGTTATGTGGCGTATATATAGCCATGCCTATTCACAAAAAATTAAAAGCTGCACAGTAAGTGTATTGGTAGCGTTATTTTGCCAGATAGCGTTGGGGTTAGCAGTTGTGTACTTTCACTTCCCAATTAGTGTTGCGCTGGCGCATAACTTAATGGCTGCCATACTGTTATTAACTATGGTTAGGTTATGTTATTACCTAAAAGTACGTACTTAAAGGGGAATCGTTATGGCACTTACAATTAACAAAAAAGCAATGCAGCCCGTTTATAGCGCATCGTTATTGACTAAAAGTTACCATTTAATCCAAGATTATTTGGCAATCAGTAAATTTAAAGTAGTGGCTATGCTGGTGTTAACGGCATGGGTGGGCTTAGCCCTAGCCCCTGACGTTGGCAGAGGTGTTGGGGTTCAATTCATAAGTTTATTAGGGATTGGCTTACTCTCTGCGGCAGCTGCCGTTATCAATCATGTGGTTGATAGTGAAATTGATAGTAAAATGGCACGTACACGCCACCGCCCAGTCGCCAAAGGACGCTTAAGTAAATTACACGCATTGAGTTTTGCTGCTGTTATTGGCGTGGCAGGGTTTATTATGTTGATGTTGTGGGCAAATACACTCACTGCCATACTTACTTTATTTGCACTTGTAGGTTACGCATTTATTTATACGTCGTTTCTAAAGCGCGCCACGCCACAAAATATAGTGATTGGTGGTTTGGCTGGCGCCATGCCTCCTTTACTTGGTTGGGTGTCTGAAACCAATCAAATGGCAGCCGCTCCTTGGTTGTTGGTTATGATTATATTCACATGGACTCCTCCGCACTTTTGGGCGTTAGCCATCGCGCGCAAAAGTGATTACGAACGCGCTAAAATCCCTATGTTACCTGTGACCCATGGAATCGAATTTTGTAAAACCTGTGTGCTCGCGTACTCAGTGCTATTAGCCATTGTGTGCGTATTACCTTACTTGATAGGTATGTCGGGACTTATTTATTTAAGCGGAGCATGTATTCTTAATATAATTTTTATATACAAAGCAATTAACTTAAAATTTGCCGCTAAAGAAGACACCGCAATGGATTTATTTCGTTTTTCGATTGTTCATTTAATGATACTCTTTGTTATCTTGTTTATAGATAAATGGCTAGTTATATGAAGCAGTTATGGTGTGGGTTAATTGTTTTTTCGGTGCTTTTTTTATCGGCATGTGGTGATAAAAAAAGTTTACAGGATCTTGATGTATTAGTGTACGAAACAGCAAAACCGTTATCTGATTTCTCGTTGAATGATCAACATGGAGAGTTAGTAACCAAACAGCAGTTTTTGGGTCAATGGAACTTAGTCTTTTTAGGCTACACAAGCTGTCCTGATATTTGTCCAATGACGCTTGCTAAGCTCAACAATGTCTATAAAAACTTACAAGCTAATTATCCCGTGCAGGTGTGGTTTATATCTGTTGATCCTAAACGAGATATTGCTCAAAGGCGTAAAGAGTACATAGATTATTTTAACCCTGACTTTTTAGCTGTATCTGGTGAGCATAAAGACCTATTTCCATTTGTACGTGAGTTGGGATTAATTTATGCAATTAGTGATAGTGATGAGTCTGACTATGCGGTGGATCATAGTGCATCTGTTGCACTTGTGGATGGCAGTGGCGCACTAAGAGCTATTTTTAAGCCCGAATTTAAACAAGGAGATGTGCCTTTGGTTAATACTACAAAACTAACGGCAGAATTTATTGAAATTGCAGATTTTTACAAAAACTAGCTTTTAATGGTTTAATGATTTTAAAGGGGCTTTGTGCCCCTTTTTACGTTTTTTAACAGCTGATTTTAATTAATTAGTTATTTTTTAGTCGTTTTTATGGCGTTTTCATTATCTCGGTCTAAGCTTTTGGTATGGATCGAGTTGATAAGGAAAAGCTTAAAAATGCTTAAACTACCAAATGAACTTTCAATTGTTCAAGTTGACGTTTTACATCAAGATTTATTAAGCGAACTTAATAACAGCCGAGATATTTGTCTGGATATTAGCGATGTTATGTCTGCTGATACCGCCTCGGTTCAACTTCTTTGTGCCCTACAAAAACACCTTCTTACTATTAATCAAAAAATTGCCTGGGTTGGCAGCAGTGACGCATTAAAAAATGTCATTGAACAACTCGGTTTAAGTGAATATTTAGCTTCAGAAAGTACTAACTAGAGGTTTATATGAAAAGAATTTTAGCTGTCGATGATTCTGCATCAATGCGCCAAATGGTGAGCTTTACGTTAAAAACAGCAGGGTTTGATGTTACCGAAGCCAAAGATGGCAGCGAGGCATTAGCCATTGCCAAGCAACAAGGTTTTGATGCAGTTATTTCTGATGTAAACATGCCAATTATGGATGGGATCACGCTTATTAGAGAGCTAAGAGGGCTACCAGATTACAAGTTTACACCGCTGCTTATGTTAACTACAGAGTCGGGGATGGATAAAAAAGTAGAAGGTAAAGCTGCAGGGGCAACAGGATGGATTGTAAAACCTTTTAATCCAGATCAGCTATTAGCCGTGCTAAAAAAAGTAATCCGTTAACTTAGGAGTGCACTGTGAGTATTGATTTAAGCCAGTTTTTTGAAGTGTTCTTTGAAGAGAGTTTTGAAGGCCTCGATATAATGGAGACTGAATTACTCAACTTAGTGCCAGGCGAAGAAGACTTAGAAACCATTAATACTATATTTAGAGCTGCCCACTCAATAAAAGGGGGCAGTGCTACTTTTGGGTTCAACTCAATTGCAAATTTTACCCACGTATTAGAAACATTACTGGATCAAATTCGCGAAGGTGAGCGCAATATAACTAGCGAGCACATTAATTTATTACTTAAATCAGTGGATTGCTTAAGGGCTTTGCTAAGTTCGCTAAAAGTACAGGAAGAACCAGATTTAGCCCAAGCAGATACTTTGCGAGAGCAGTTCGAGAAATTACTAGGTATGCCAGCTGGTGAAGAACAAGGTGAAGAAACACATCATGAACAGGTTATAGTTAATACTTACCAGATTGATTTTAAGCCACATTTTCATCTATTTAAAACCGGTAATGAACCTTTGTTTATGATCAGCGAATTAGCCGAGCTTGGTGAGTTAGAAGTACAGGTATTCACCGATGCCATACCTGATATTAAAGAATTATCCAGCGATGAGTGCTTTTTATATTGGCGGTTCTTCTTAAACACTGAGCGAGATGAGCAAGCTATTAAAGAGATTTTTGAATGGGTTGAAGATGATGCAGATATTAAAATTGAGCTGTGTGGAGGCTTATTTAATGATGCTAAAGCCGGATCAGAAGAAGTAATTAACGAATCGGCTATTGAAGTCGAAGTTCCCAAAACTGCTGAGCAACCCAAAGCAAATAAAGCAAAGGCAGTTGCCAATGCGCCCAGTGCAAAAGCTGCACCAGAATCAACCTCTATTCGAGTTGGTATCGATAAGGTTGACTCATTAATTAATATGGTAGGTGAGTTGGTTATTACCCAAGCAATGTTAAATCAGCTTAGCGAACAGGAAATGACAGCCACTGCAGTAACCTCGCTTCAAGAGGGGTTAGCACAACTAGCGCATAATACGCGAGACTTACAAGAAAACGTGATGCGTATTCGTATGCTGCCAATTAATTTTGTGTTTAGTCGCTTTCCACGTTTGGTGCGTGATATTGCTCAAAAGCTCAATAAAGAGGTGGAGTTAAAGCTGATCGGAGAGCAAACCGAGTTAGATAAAACTGTGATGGAAAAAATATCCGATCCCATGGTGCATTTAGTAAGAAACTCACTGGATCATGGTATTGAAACTGTTGAAAAGCGTATTGCAGCAGGTAAAGATCCTGTGGGTAAGGTTACATTAAATGCTTTTCATCAGGGAGGAAATATCGTCATTGAAATTATGGACGATGGCCAAGGCCTTAACACCCAAAAGATTAAAGAAAAAGCGATTGCCAACGAACTCATTGCTAGCGATAGCGAGTTAACAGATGATGAAATTAACGAACTTATATTCATGCCAGGGTTTTCTACTGCTGATGAAGTAAGTGACTTATCTGGCCGGGGTGTGGGTATGGACGTGGTGAAACGCAATATCCAATCATTAAATGGCTCGGTAGAAGTAACATCCGCTGCTGGAATTGGTTCTACCTTTACTATTCGGCTACCGCTTACCTTGGCTATTTTAGATGGGCAATTAGTTAAAGTAGCCAAGCATACTTACATTATTCCACTGATCTCGATTGTAGAATCGCTGCAAATTGATATTGCAAAAGTAAGCCGTGTTGGGAAAGACCTAGATGTACTCAGATTACGTGATGAATACATTCCTATTCTGCGTTTATATGAGATTTTTAACCATCAAGATGCGATTGAATCATTAGATAAGACCTTATTGGTTGTGGTGGAGAACGATAATCAAAAAGTAGGAGTGCTGGTTGATGACTTACTTTCACAACAACAGGTGGTTATAAAAAGCTTGGAGGCTAATTATCACAAAGTGGACGGAGTTTCTGGAGCAACTATTTTAGGTGATGGTCGCGTTTCGTTAATTTTAGATATTAGCGGTTTGATTAAGCTTTCAGGGTTAAAAAAACCTGGTAGCCAAGCATTGAGTATTGAACCATCAGCTACTCTGGAGGATTCATGTTCTCTGAATCAATAGCATTAAATAGCAATATTGAGCTGCAGCGCAAAGAGGGGATTAAGCAGTTTCTTACCTTTATTATGGCTGAAGAAGAATACGGAGTAGATATATTAACGGTGCAAGAAATCCGCAGCTGGGAAGACATAACCGCACTGCCAAATGCCCCTGAGTACGTAAAAGGCGTTATTAATTTACGCGGCACTATAGTGCCCATTATTGATTTACGCTTACGGTTTGGCTTACCCACTATTGCCTATGGGCCGTTAACAGTAGTGATTATTGTAAAAGTAGATTTTGAGCAAGAAAGTAAAGTAATGGGTATTACGGTAGATGCAGTGGCCGATGTTTATAGCATTGCAGAGCAAGATGCTAAAGCTGTGCCGAGTTTAACCCAAACCAATGAAAGTGAATATGTAGCAGGGTTAGTCAATGTAGGCGAAAAAATGGTCGCCCTAATTGATTTGCCAGCAACCATGGATATTTAGCGGTAACAGTAACTAAATAAAGTAAATAACTTAAAGGTGGTGATAAGCATGGGATGGTTTAGTAATTCAAAACAGTCTAAATCAAGCAATGATTTGATCATAAATGCATTGCATAAATCATTAGCAATAATTGAATTTGAGCCTAATGGAAGAATAATTACTGCCAATGTTAATTTTCTTCGTGTAATGGATTACTCACTTGCTGAGGTTCAAGGTCAGCACCACTCTTTATTTGTTAGTCCTAGCGAAGCGAAAAGCGATGAGTACCGTCAGTTTTGGCAGCGATTGAGCGCGGGTGAATTTATTTCAGATGAATTTAAGCGGTTTGGAAAAAATGGTAAAGAAGTATGGATACAAGCCACGTATAACCCTGTTATAGATTCTCAGGGGCAAGTAATTAAAGTGATTAAGTTTGCTACTGAGATCACTTTGCAAAAATTAAAGGCAGCCGAAGCAGCTGGACAAGTTGCAGCAATTCATAAATCGCAAGCGGTAATCGAGTTTGACTTAGATGGCACAGTGATTAATGCCAACAAGAACTTTTTAGCCACATTTGGCTACCAACTTGATGAAATACAGGGTAAGCACCATCGTTTATTTGTTGCACCTGAGTATGCAAATAGTGCGGATTATCAAACTTTCTGGGCCAAACTGGGTAGAGGTGAATACGACCGAGGTGAGTATTTACGATTTGATAAACAAGGCCGTGAAATTTGGATTAATGCTTCTTACAATCCCATTTATGATATGGACGGAAAATTAATAAAAATCATAAAATATGCAACGGACATTAGCGAACAAAAAGAACTAGAAAAAACCTCTAAAAAAACTGCCGACTTAGCCAGCGCCCTAAAAGTATGCCAAGCGAATGTGATGATTGCTGATAATGACTTAAACATTATTTTTGTCAACGAACAAGTTAAGCAAATGCTAAAAGCACGCGAAAGAGATTTGCAATCGGTATTACCTAACTTTGCTGTAAGTGACTTAATCGGCACATGTGTTGATGATTTTCATCAACATCCGGCGCATCAGCGCGAGCTATTAAAAAAATTAGATGCGCCCCATAAAGCGACACTTAAATTAGCTGGTCTTATTTTTGATTTAATTGCTTCGCCATGGTTTAACGAAGAAGGAGAACGTTTAGGAACAATTGTTGAGTGGCAAGATATTACTGATGAAGTATTTAAGGCCGATGCAGAGCGTGCCAGAGCACAGGAAAACTTACGTGTTCGTCGCGCGTTAGACACTGTAGCAACAAACACTATGATTGCAGATGCATCGAATGTGATTGTTTATATGAATGACGCGGTGAAAAATATGATGAGCAATGCTCAAAATGATATACGCATTGATTTACCTAACTTTGATAGCAAAAATCTACTGAATCAAAATATTGATATATTTCATAAAAATCCAGCCCATCAGCAAAATATGTTGGCTAAGTTAACGGATACCTACAACACTGAAATTAAAGTGGGAGGCAGAACCTTTGGCTTAGTTGCTAACCCAATTATTACGCCAGACGATGAGCGCATTGGAACTGTAGTTGAATGGGAAGACAGAACAGCAGAAGTAGCCATAGAAAAAGAGGTTGCTCAGCTGGTCAATGCCGCAAGTAAAGGAGAGTTAAATAGCCGTGTGGTTGAGCAAGGAAAGGATGGCTTTTTCCTACGTTTAGCTCAAGGTCTTAATAGTTTAGTTAAAGTGGTTGACGAAGCGGTAACTGATACTGGCAATATGCTTGATGCCATGGCTACTGGTGATTTATCTAAACGGATTGAAAAACAGTATCACGGCTCGTTTGAAAAACTGAAAACAGATGCAAATGCGACAGCAGATAAGCTAACTGAGGTTATTAATCGAATTAACACATCAGCCACTTTGGTGGCCAGTGGAGCAGAAGAGATTTCACAAGGTAATGCTGATCTAAGTCAGCGCACAGAGGAGCAAGCATCGTCATTAGAGGAGACGGCTTCTAGTATGGAAGAGATGACCAGTACGGTTCGTCAAAATGCTGATAATGCCAAGGTGGCTAATGACTTAGCTGAAGAAACCTGTGATAAAGCAGTTCAAGGTGGCGAGGTTGTGAATAAGGCCGTAACCAGTATGTCTGCAATTAATGAATCGAGTAAAAAAATTGCTGACATCATAGGTGTAATAGACGAAATAGCATTCCAAACAAACCTACTAGCTCTCAATGCTGCTGTAGAAGCTGCAAGAGCAGGTGAGCAAGGCCGAGGTTTTGCGGTTGTTGCGGGTGAAGTGCGTAACTTAGCTCAGCGCTCAGCTGGTGCAGCTAAAGAAATTAAAGAGTTAATTAGAGATAGTGTTGGCAAAGTTGCTGATGGTAGCGCTCTTGTAAATGAATCAGGTGTGACGTTACAGGAGATTGTGGTGTCGGTGAAACGTGTGACACAAATGATAGCTGATATAACTCAGGCCTCTGAAGAGCAAAGTGCAGGGATTGAGCAAGTAAATAAAGCTGTATCGCAAATGGATGAAATGACTCAGCAAAATGCGGCATTGGTTGAAGAGGCATCGGCTGCGGGTGAATCTATGGCAGAGCAGGCTAATGAAATGCGCCGTTTACTGCACTTCTTTTCACTAGGGCAGCAAGATATGGCGGTTGTATCGCCCACCATTCGCACCCCTGAAATAACGCATAAGCAAGAAAATAGCTTTGTTAATAATAAAAGCAAAGGTGAAAACTTTGTAGACTCAGCTGAAGAGTGGGAGGAGTTTTAACCCTATTTTAGATGGTTCAAACAATGAGGTTAGTTTGAATCTATCTTTATATTTATTTGAGAGTGCATAATGAAAGAGTTTTTATTAACGGATAGCGATTTTAAGGAAGTGGCTCATTTAGTGTATAACGCTTGTGGTATTGTACTTGGGGAGCATAAGCGTGAAATGGTTTACTCACGATTAGCAAGGCGAATTCGTGAGCGTAAATTAACAAACTTTTCTAGTTACCTAGATTACTTAAAAAATCATAAGGATCAGGAGTTTGATGCATTTATTAATGCCATTACTACCAATCTAACCTCTTTTTTTCGTGAAATTCATCACTTTGAGTTTATAAAAGAGCAGTTTATACCAACGCTGTTAAAGACAAATAAACAGACTAAGCGCGTTCGCATTTGGTCTGCTGGCTGCTCTACCGGTGAAGAGCCCTACAGTTTAGCTATGACGTTACAAGGGGCTTTCCCAAGTGATTGGGATGTGAAAATTTTAGCTACTGATCTTGATTCTAATGTATTAGCTAAAGCTCAGAGCGGTATTTATACTGCGGCAAATGTGAATGGATTGGATGATGCATTGCTCAAGCGCTGGTTTTTAACTAGCAAAGACGGTCAAAGTTATAAAGTGAAACCCAAGCTACAGCAATGTATTTCATTTAAGCGTTTAAACTTACTCCAAGATTGGCCTATGAAGGGCCCATTTGATTTGATCTTGTGCAGAAATGTAGTGATTTACTTTGATAAAGAGACAAAGGATCAGCTTTTTAACCGTTATGCCGATATTTTAAATAACCAAGGTTATTTATTTTTAGGGCATTCAGAAACCATGGGAAAAGAGCATGTCTTATTTAAAAACTTAGGGAAAACCATGTATCAAAAAGTAGCCCATGCAAACACAATTTAAGCCGGTATTAGCGGGATTTGAGCATATTAAACGCTATTGGGATGCCACGCGAGATCAAGTGGTCGCTAAGGTATTGCCAGGTGAATTTTATGTTTCTAAAAACGATGAGCTGATCACCACCGTGCTCGGGTCGTGTATTGCGGCTTGTGTTTACGACGATAAGCTAGGCATTGGCGGGATCAATCACTTTATGCTACCTATTCAAAAAGGTGAACGAATTGACCAAGCGCATAGTTTAAGTTGTCGTTATGGTAACTGGGCTATGGAATATTTAATTAATGAGGTGCTTAAAAATGGCGCTTCTCGGGCAAACTTAAAAGTAAAACTTTTTGGGGGAGGAAAAATAATTAGCGCAATGACAGATATTGGTATTGGCAATATCAGTTTTGCCAATGCATATATAGTAGAAGAAGCGCTAAACTTAGTGGCGCATGATATGGGCGGACCTTGGCCGCGCAAAATATTCTTTAATCCTCATAATGGAAAAGTACAGGTTAAAAAGCTAAGAAACTTACACAATAACACCATTGAAAAACGTGAAGTGCGTTACTTACATAATCTTGAACAGCAAACTAAAGCCACGGATATAGAACTGTTTTAAGGATAGCTATGATTAGAGTATTAATAATTGATGACTCGGCACTGATCAGGCAATTACTGACAGAGATACTGCAACAGGCAAAAGACATTGTGGTAGTGGGGTGTGCACAAGACCCATACGAAGCCAGAGAGATGATCAAAAAGCATAATCCGGATGTACTAACACTGGATGTTGAAATGCCAAAAATGGACGGCATTAGCTTTTTAAAAAACTTAATGCGCTTAAGGCCTATGCCTGTAGTAATGATTTCCACTCTTACTCAAAAAGGCTCACCTATCACCCTTGAAGCGCTTGAACTGGGTGCGGTTGATTTTATTGCAAAGCCAGTAGTTAATGTTAAACAACAAATGAGCCAATATGCTGATATTGTTCAGCAAAAAGTAAGAGTAGCGGCCAGTGCGCGGGTTCGAGGCCACAAAAAAAATAGTGTTGTAGCTGAACCTATCCCCACTAATGCCGAATTTTTAGTAAATAAAGTGATAGCGATTGGTGCGTCAACAGGGGGAACCGAGGCGATAAAAGAAGTGCTTATACGTATGCCCAAAAATTGCCCTCCAATTGTAATTACTCAGCATATTCCTCCCGTATTCAGCACCTCATTTGCAGAGCGGATGCAGCGTACTTGTACTATTAACGTAAAAGAAGCCCAGCAAGGTGATAAATTGCTAGCAGGTTGCGCTTATATAGCCCCAGGTGGGCTTCATTTACGAATTAATAAACAAGGTAGTGCTTTGTATTGTCAGCTTGATGATGGAGAAGCTGTTAATAGACATAAACCCGCGGTGGATGTTTTATTTGACTCATTACTGGAAATTGGTGCAAAACATATTGTTGCCACACTATTAACCGGTATGGGAAGTGATGGTGCAAAAGGATTACTCGCATTAAAGCAACAAGGTGCATACACGCTTGCGCAAGATGAGTTTTCGTCAGTGGTATGGGGTATGCCTAAAGCTGCTATTGATATGGGGGCAGCAAATGAAGTGGTACCGCTGGAGAAAATGACCCAGCGGTTATTAAATCAAGTTATAAAAAAGTAAAACTTAGTTGATCACCCAAGGCTGCGAAAACCAATAATAACTGCCAGCTTGTTTTATTGACGGAGCGGTACAATTAAAGCGTGAGCGGCCTTTATTAAGTTGCTTTGGTGATGTTACCTCAACTGTATTATCGTCTAACCAATCTAAATTAGCTTGACCAACGCTTGATACATAACAGGCAAATTGACTCTTATGAAAGTCATCTGTCTTAAGTTTTATAGTGAGTGATGGTGGATTTCGTGAAGTGACACTATCTTCATAGGTTAGCTTATTAATAGTAAAGGCAGTCGAATTTATCTTGGTAATTAACGTCTCTAGCTTGCTATAAAAACCAGAGGCAGGGAAGCGCGGTAAGCGGCTAAAGTCAGAGTGTTGATTAACGGCTCCTGAGTGTTGGCCAATACCAATAAAACCTAATTCAGTGACGAGTGCTTGCAGTTGATTGTTAAACTCTCCGTATGGATAGGCAAGGTATTTGTAATCGTGACCTATTTCCTCTTTGATGCGCTGTTGAGAACTAAGAATGTCTTTTTTAGTGCGTTCGCGCCATTGGCTAGGCGTTTCATTCTTGCGCTTTCTATGTAGGTAGTTATGCTCGGCACTATGATTAGCAATAAGCGCTCCTTTTTTAGCAAGTTCTCTGAGCTTATCCCACCCCATAACGTAACCCGCCTGTTCATCAATGAGTTTTGGGTTTACAAAAATAGTGTACGGATAGCCAAACTTCTCTAGGATAGGGGCAGCTTGGTCGTAATTATTGTTGTAACCATCATCAAAGGTAATCGCGATTGTTTTGTTCTCTAAAGCCTTACCTTGTTGTAATGCACTAATCAGCTCATTTAATGGAATAACGTTAAAGTTATGCTCTTTTAAATAATTTAAGTGTTTAGTAAAAGTATTGGCGCTCACGCTGGTGACAGCGGGAAGGGTTTCACTGACGTGATGATACTGTAGAATAACAGCTGCTTGCGCGCGCAAAGAACCACAAATCAGGAATAATAATACTAAATGAAACAATTTCTTATACATAATAAAGCACACCATAAAAGCTTGTTGTTGTTAGCCGGTCCGATGATATTATCAAATATTACCGTCCCGTTGTTAGGAATTGTTGATACTGCAGTGATTGGTCATTTGGGGAGCGCGCATTATTTAGCCGGTATTGCTTTGGGTTCAACTGTGATCTCTATTTTATTTTGGCTTGCTGGTTTTTTAAGAATGAGTACTACTGGGCTGGTGGCTCAGGCTTATGGTAAAAATGATTTAACT
The DNA here is from genome assembly GCF_048318575.1 of Pseudoalteromonas sp. RW-H-Ap-1. Classification (GTDB taxonomy): domain Bacteria; phylum Pseudomonadota; class Gammaproteobacteria; order Enterobacterales; family Alteromonadaceae; genus Pseudoalteromonas. The sequence goes on along the minus strand of NZ_CP166996.1, from coordinate 3,120,902 downwards.
CAGCTGGCAGCCTTACTCAAACGCAGTTTGTTATTGGCCAGTAGCGTAGCTTTAATTCTGATTTTATTATCCCCCCTTATAAAACACGCTATTGCTTATTTATCTGCTGCCAATAGTGATGTGCTCAATGAAGCCTATCGCTATTTTAGTATTCGTATTTTTAGCGCCCCAGCAGCGCTATGTAATTTAGTTTTATTAGGCTGGATGTTGGGCGTTCATTATGGGCGAGGGCCATTTTACTTACTGTTAGTCACTAACATTACTAATATTGTGCTCGATATTTATTTTGTAGTGTACCTTGATTGGGCGGTTGCTGGGGCTGCGTGGGCATCACTTATCGCTGACTATATTGCACTTGTGTTTGCTTTATTGCTAGTGGCTCAACTTGCTAAAAAGCATGGTATGAGTTTGGCTGTAGCAAATTGGTTTAGTGTAGAAAAAATGGCAGGACTACTGAGCTTAAACCGCGATATTTTTATTCGTTCTTTAGTACTGCAATTATGTTTTAGTTTTATGACCTTTTATGCAGCCCGCCTCGGTGAAACAACACTGGCCGCCAATGCCGTCCTACTCAATTTTTTAATGTTAGTTAGCTTTGCACTTGATGGAATTGCCTATGCAAGTGAGGCCAAAGTGGGTCAAGCTAAAGGTCAACAAAGTGTTGAGAAGATAAGGCTATGGGTAAAAATCAGTGTATTTTGGGGGATGATATTTGGCGTTTTGTATAGTGTGTTTTTTGTAGTTTTTGGCAGCAGTATTATTAAGCTATTAACGAATGTACCAGAGGTTATTGACGAGGCTATTCACTATTTACCTTGGGTAATAGTATTGCCTATTCTAGCTATGAGCTGCTTTTTGTTCGATGGTATTTTTGTTGGTCTGACCCGCGCTAAAGCGATGCGAAACAGTATGTTGCTTTCAGCGATTGTAGGCTTCTTTGGGGTGTTTTGGCTATTTCAGGACTGGCAAAATAATGGTTTATGGTTAGCTATGAGTTGTTTTATGCTTATGCGAGGCGTTACGCTTATCGTTAAATATCAACAACTAAAAGCTAATAATCAATTACTTAAATAAGCGAGTTGATATAAACCGTTACTTCCACAGATCGGGGTCGTTATTTTTTGAAGGGATGTTTTTTAATACTTGAGAGAAGCGGTTAGCAAAAATACCCGCATAGCCCCAAAAGGCAAAAAATAAAGCGGGGGCTAAAATAACCAAGCCAATAACTTGTAAACTGTAATGGCTGTAATAGCCCACAACGATAAACATCACGGCCAGCACAAACAGTGCTAGACCGCGAAAAAAGCGCTTTAAACTCAACTTAGGGTCACTCCCTAAGCGGTAAATAAGTGGCTTTAGCATAATGAATTAATGCTTAGTAGTAAGAATGCTCGCCTGCTTCATGATCGGTAATGTCAGACACACCGGTGATTTCATCAAACTTAGTAATCATCTCTTTTTCAATGCCTTCTTTTAGTGTGACATCGATCATAGAACACCCATTACAACCACCACCAAACTGAAGTACAGCAACACCAGCTGCAGTGATCTCTACCAAGCTAACTTGGCCGCCATGGTTGGCAAGTTGTGGGTTTACTTCGGTTTCTAGCATGTGTTGCACACGCTCATTCAAGCTGGCATCTTCACCTAGTTTACGTGCTTTAGCATTAGGTGCTTTAAGGGTTAGCTGCGTGCCCATTTTGTCGGTAACAAAATCAATTTCGGCTTCGGCTAAAAAAGGCGCGCTTTCAGCATCAACAACTGCATCAAAGCCGTTAAAATTTAGGCGAATATCGCTCTCTTCTACCGCGTCTTCTGGACAATAAGAAACACCACATTCAGCTTGTGATGTACCAGGGTTAACAACAAACACACGAATATTCGTTTGTTGAGATTGATCTGCTAATAGCTTAGCAAAATGCGCTTGCGCTGTTTCGGAAATAGAAATCATAATACCGTCTATACTTGACTAAATTACTCGGATACTGCATATCATACTCCGCTCATCGTGTTGCGGCTAGTGTTGAGCGTAAAAAGTTGGCATCTATTTTAAGCAATGGTAGCGTGCAATTAACAAACATTTTTAGAGTGATTTATATGCGCTTCATATTAACAGTAATGGTGGTACTGGCCAGTTTTTCAAGTATGGCAAAGCCCCTGTCTTATTATTTTGAGCAACAGGTTGAATTTGATTCTACCATACCAACACCACAAGAGGTGCTGGGGTATCAAGTGGGTGAGTGGCATGTAAGGCATGACCAACTTGTTCGCTACATGGAAATTTTAGCTCAAAAAAGCGATCGAATTAATTTTGAAGTAATAGGCCGTACTCATGAGCAGCGCCCGTTAGTTATGCTAACGATTACTGCGGCTCACAAATTAAAAAATATAGAAAAAACTCGTCAAGCGCATTTAGCTCGCCTAAATAATTCAAACAATAAAACAGCGGAGCAGCCAAGTGTTGTATGGATGGGTTACAGTGTTCATGGGAACGAATCATCAGGTAGTAATACAGCTTTACTAGTCGCTTATTATTTAGCGGCAGCGCAAGGCGATGAAATAAATGAGCTACTTAACAACACGGTTATTTTACTCGACCCGTCGCTTAACCCAGATGGACTAGCACGTTTTGCAAATTGGGCTAATAGTAATCGTGGAATGAACTTATCGTCAGATCCGCAAACCCGAGAGCATGTAGAGAGCTGGCCAAGCAGCCGTACAAACCATTATTGGTTTGATTTAAACCGTGATTGGTTATTGTTACAGCACCCAGAGTCGCGGGCTCGCATTGCTAAGTTTCATTATTGGAAGCCTAATGTTTTAACTGACTTTCATGAAATGGGGCCAAATAGTAGCTACTTTTTTCAACCGGGTATCCCAAGTCGTAAACACCCAATTACCCCTGAAGAAAATGTAAGCTTAACCAAAGCGATTGCAAATTATCACGCTAAAACATTAGATGAAAACAACGCGTTATACTTCACCGAAGAAAGCTTTGATGACTTTTATTATGGCAAAGGCTCTACCTACCCCGATGTAAATGGTGGTGTGGGTATTTTATTTGAACAAGCAAGTTCTCGTGGCCATATTCAAGAAACGATTAATGGCCCGCTAACTTTTGCGTTTACGATTAAAAACCAACTGTTAACGAGCTTATCAACGTTTAAAGCGGCGATTGATAACCGCCAAGCTTTGCTAGAGTACCAAGCTAACTTTTATAACAAAGCGGTTGAGCTTGCCAAAGATGAAGACTATCAAGGCTATATTGTTCAAGCAGATGAAGATCACACCCGTACTAACGATTTTTTAAGCATACTTAAACAACATCAAATTAATGCCTACTCAGTGAAAGAAGGGCTAAAAGCTGAAGGTAAAAACTTTACCGCTAATAGTTATTTTGTGCCGCTTGCACAACCACAATATCGATTAGTTAAAGCTATTTTTAGTGAGCAACAAAACTTTGCCGATAACACCTTTTACGATGTATCGGGTTGGACATTAGCGCATGCGTTTAATTTACCATTTGCTAAAGTAAACAGCCGCTGGGGATTAGAGGTAGAAAAAACAGCTTGGCAAAAAGCAAAGCAGCCTGATTTAGCGCCACTGACTAAAAATTACGCCTATGGATTTGCATGGAATGACATGCAAGCTCCCAAAATGCTCAATAGTCTGTTACAGCAAGGCATTAAAGCTCGTGTTGCATTAAAACCATTAACAGCAGTATCAACCAATGCAGAAGTAAACTTTGACGCAGGTAGCATTATTATTCCAGCAGGACTTCAAACTGACACCAACTGGGTGGCAAAGCTGAACCAAGCACAAAGCCAGTTTGGGATTGAAGTTAAACCAATTACTACCGGTTTAACTAGTAAAGGTGCTGATTTAGGGTCTCGCTCTATGGCTGTGGTTTCTACACCTAAAGTGTTATTGGTTGGTGGTAAAGGCGTGAGCCAATATGAAGCGGGTGAAGTGTGGTACTACCTAGACCGTTTTGTGGGTGTAGCGCCAACCATTGTTGAAATGGAGCGTTTAGCGTCTTTAGAGCTCAGTAATTACAGCCATATTGTGTTGCCACATGGTAATTATTCTACTTTATCTGATTCCGATAAAGTTGCTATAAAAAGCTGGGTAAGGAAAGGTGGTGTTATTTGGGGGCACAAAGGCGGAGCTAAGTTTTTAGCCGATCAACAGCTATTAAAAGCAAGCTACTTATCGCGTAGAGATGTGGCTAGTGCATTTGATACTCAAGGTTTAAAGTATGCAGACAAAGACCACCTAGCAGGTCGTCAGCGTATTGCAGGTGCGATATTTAATACCAAGGTAGATACAACTCACCCACTAATGTTTTCATTTAAGCGTGACACACTACCCGTATTTAAAAATAGTACTTGGCTACTTGAAGCCTCGCAAGCACCATTTGTAAATATACTTACCTATACACAGCATCCGCTACTTGCTGGTTTTTCTGATGCAATAAATGTAGAGCAAGTGGCTGGTGGGGCAGCGTTAATGGCACACTCTTATGGTCGAGGTAGTGTTATTGCGATGACAGATAACCCTGTATTTAGAGGGTACTGGTATGGTACCAGCCGATTATTAAGTAATGCTTTATTTTTTGGTCACACCTTTCGCGTGAGTGGAAACTAACACGCCCTAAAGTGGCGTTAAGCACGTGGTAAATGCCCATACGTGTTTAGCGCCGACTTCTCTTAACGATAAGGTGGCTGCATTAAGAGTTGCTCCTGTAGTCATAATATCGTCGATAATTACTACCGTTTTTCCCTCTAAATTAATTTTGCATGAAAAAGCCTGCTGTAAATTTTTGACCCTTTTGGCTTTGCTTAATTGTGATTGTGCCGAGGTGTGTTTATGGCGAAGTAACGCATTATTTAACACCTTATTTGACGCCAAACAGGGTTGCCATACTTGGGTGACTTGATTAAACCCACGCGTTAAAAAGCGCGCTTTATGTAAAGGTAAAATTATAAATGCATCAACAGCGACAGGGTGTTTAGTCATAAAAACACTAAGTTGTTTTTTTATGACTTGCTGTAGTGCTTTTTTATAATGGATTTGATTATTAAATTTAAGCTGCTTTAACCATAAATCAAAAGGGGGCTGGTAAAAAGCACAGGCAAACAGCTTTTCAAAGTTGCAGTTAGGAAACATTTCTACAATATCAGGGCGGTAAAATAAATTGTCATGCTCGGCCAAATCTAGCAATGGCAAGTCATCTAAACAAAATTGACACAGTCCCATTGAGCTATGAATCTGACTTTGACATAACACACAGTAAGAGGGGAATAGCCAATCACTTAGGCTGAGTTTCATTCGCTGATGATCCTCATTACAAACTCCTTTTAAAGCGCTATCATAGAACTCAAGTTTGGTTAAGGTTAGGCAAATATGCAAAATGAATGTGTGTTGTTACATGGTTGGGGAATGAGCCGAGGTGTGTGGCAGTTAATAAAACCAGAATTAGAGTTTTTATATTCAGGTAAAGTGCGCTGTTTGGATTTACCCGGTTATGGTGATAATAACGCCTCTTTAAGCCCATATACATTACACGATGCTGCAAAGCAGGTGAGTGAGCAGTTAAAGCCACAATCGGTACTAATGGGGTGGTCTTTAGGTGGGTTGTTTGCTATTTATATTGCCAAACATTGGCCAGAAAAAGTATCAAAAGTCATTTTAGTTGCCTCAACGCCCTTTTTTGCAGAGCAATTACCATGGGCTGGCATTAAGCCTAAAGTATTAACACAGTTCAAAGAGCAGTTGTTGCAAGAGCGTTCAAAAACGATAGAGCGCTTTTTGGCAATTCAGGCAATGGGCAGTGAGTCGGCTCGCGATGATGTAAAACAGTTAAAGCAGTTATTGAGTCAGTCATCGCCTCCGAATAACGAGGCTTTAAGTGCAGGGCTAGACATATTGCAAAATGAAGATTTACGCGAATTATTTGCTCAATGCCCAGTGACTATTCGCGGCATTTTTGGGCGCTTAGACTCTCTCGTTCCTTATCGGGCCATTGAGAAAATGGTGGCACTTAATGCTGACTTTGAGTACGAAGTGATAGACAAAGCATCACATGCGCCTTTCATTTCTCATAAAAGTGAATTTTTATCTGCCGTTAAATCAATGCTTTGAAGCAAAGCCATGATTACTGCGGTTTAAAGCTTTATTTTGCGTGATTTTTGAGCGATAATTAAACAATATTTATTTGCTGGAGGTTTATTATTATGCCAATAGGATCTGTATTCAATAGTGGTGTTGAAGGGTTTAATAGAGCCAGTCAAGGAATTGAAAAAGCCAGCGCTGAGATTAATCGTGCCAGCATAGAGCAGCAAGACGACTCTCAACTAGCGCAGCAACGTCAATTAACGGCCGCTCGCCCTGAAGAAGCAGTCACCGCGCCAGTATCTCAACCTGCACGAATTGATGATGCGTTAGTAAACTTAAAAGTTGAAGAGTTTAATGCTAAGGCAAACACGCAATCTATCCAAACTGCAGATGACGTATTAGGCACTTTAGTTGATATTAAAGTGTAATTTCTCATGAATATTGTCACGCCGTTTCCGTCTATTAATATAAACACCGCAAATGTTTATACGGAGACTGCTCGGCGTGACAACCAGCTACGTGAAGTCATTCCCCCAGCCGCTGCAAACACCGCAGGTAGCACAGAAAACAAAGCTCAAAGTGATGCAGAAAAAGCTAAGCTGCCAGGAAATAGCGACAGCTCAACTTATACTGCGAGTGGCAAAATTGTAGACGATAAAACGATTGCGCAACGCGAAGGTAATGCGGATAGTGATCAGGATGATGCCGAGCAAGAAAAACAACAAGCTGCAGAAGAAGTAAGTGAGCAAGAAGAACTGCAACTTGAGCAAGAACTACAACAAATTAAAGAACTAAAAGCCCGTGATACTGAAGTACGGATGCACGAGCAAGCGCATGCCGCAGTGGGTGGACAATATGCGGGCTCTCCGAGCTACGAATACCAAAGAGGTCCTGATGGGACCAATTATGCGGTAGGTGGTGAAGTACCGATAGATGTTGGGGTTATCAATGGCGACCCTCAAGCAACTATTGATAAAATGCAAACGGTACGTGCTGCAGCACTCGCGCCGGCTGAGCCTTCAGGTGCCGATAGGGCAATTGCGGCAGATGCCACTCAAAAGATAGCCGCAGCACAAGCTGAGTTAGCTTCAGCTGATGACGAAGATAGCAGCGAAGATAAAAGCAGAGTCAGTGCGTCGTTTTCTAACAGTGAAAGTTCAGAAGTAAAAACTGCTAAAAGCGAAGAGCAATCGCGTGATGTTGAAGTAGAAGCACGTGCTGGGCGCATTGCTAGTTTTTATCAACTGGCTACATCACCTGCGACGCAAAGCCAATTCTCAGCACAAATTTAAATTAAACTTTATATTTAATAGCCATAAAAAAAACCGCCTAAGCGGTTTTTTTATGGGGTCATTTTATTTTTTCACTTTCACTTTCGCATTGGCAAAGGCATCGGCAAACGCATTTCCCATCATGGCATTACCTGTGTCGCGCTTAGGTTTGGGCGCTCGCGATTGATTTGCATTGTTGCCACGTGGCTTTTGCGGCGCAGCTTTATTACTAGTGTCTATCTCGTCATCTAGACGCATAGTAAAGCTAATACGTTTACGTGCAGCGTCAACCTCAACCACTTTCACTTTAACAATGTCACCAGCTTTAACCACTTCTCGTGGGTCTGAAATAAACTTATTAGTAATAGCCGAAATATGCACTAGTCCATCTTGATGTACGCCAACATCCACAAATGCGCCAAAATTAGCTACGTTCGATACCACGCCTTCTAAAATCATTCCTGGTTTTAAATCACTAATTTTTTCAACGCCTGCTTTAAATTCAGCGGTTTTAAATTCAGGGCGTGGATCGCGACCCGGCTTATCAAGTTCGCTAATAATATCGGTCACGGTAGGCAGACCAAATTTATCGTCAATATAGTCATTTGCAGCGAGCTTATTTAAAAACTCTTTGTTACCAATGAGGTTATTTACGTCTACCTGGTTGTGCTCACAAATACGCTTAACGATAGGGTATGCTTCAGGGTGAACTGATGAGTTGTCTAGTGGATCGCTGCCATTGTTAATGCGTAAAAAGCCGGCTGCTTGTTCAAATGCTTTTGGCCCTAAGCGCTCTACTTTTTTCAACTGACTACGTTTTGTAAATGACCCATTTGTATCACGGTAGCTTACAATGTTTTGCGCTAAGGTTTTGTTTAAACCAGAAACACGTGCAAGTAAAGGTACAGAGGCCATATTTAAATCAACCCCCACACTGTTTACACAGTCTTCTACCACTGAGATTAGGCTTTGTCCTAGTTGGCTTTGTGATACATCATGTTGATATTGGCCTACACCAATAGACTTAGGCTCTATTTTAACCAGCTCAGCCAATGGATCTTGAAGGCGACGTGCAATAGATACGGCACCGCGTAAAGATACATCTAAATCTGGAAATTCATTAGCAGCAAACTCAGAAGCAGAGTAAACCGAAGCGCCGGCCTCACTGACCATGATTTTATTTAGTTTAAGCTCGGTATTGGCTTTGATAAGTTCGCCAACTAGTTTATCTGATTCGCGAGAAGCGGTACCGTTACCAATCGCAATGAGCTCAACTTTATGCTGGCGACATAATTGCTCGAGCGTGCGTAATGATTTATCCCAATGATTTTGTGGTGCATGTGGGAAAATCGTTTGGGTAGCAAGCAGTTTACCTGTGCTATCAACCACGGCAATTTTACAACCAGTACGTAAACCAGGATCTAAGCCTAACGTAGTACGAGGGCCTGCAGGGGCTGCCATCAATAAGTCTTTTAAGTTTTTAGCAAATACATCAATGGCACCGGTTTCGGCCTTTTCACGCATTGCGGCTAAAAATTCATTTTCTAAATGTAATCCAAGCTTAATTTTCCACGCCCATTGCACCACAGTTAATAACCAAGCGCTGGCAGGTTTGTTTTTAATATCTAGGCGGTAATGATCGCTGATCATTTGTGCACACAATTGCGCTGGGTTTTCAGCGCTCGGCTCAGGATTAATAGTTAACTGTAAAATACCTTCATTACGTGCTCTTAGCATGGCTAATGCACGATGCGAGGGGACTTTTTTTAATGGTTCTTGATGTTCAAAGTAGTCTCGGTATTTAGCCCCCGCTTGTTCTTGACCATCAATAAGTTTGCTTTCAATCGCTCCATTTTGACTAATATGACTTCTAAATTTAGCGAGTAATTTAGCGTCTTCAGCAAAGCGCTCCATCAAAATAAACTTAGCACCATCAAGCGCTGCTTTAGTATCGACAATCGCTTTTTCGGCATTAATAAATTTTGCAGCCTCAGCGTCTGGGTCAAGCATTGGATCGTTAAATAACGCATCAGCTAGTGGTTCTAAACCGGCTTCAATAGCTATTTGACCTTTAGTGCGGCGCTTTGCTTTATAAGGCAAATATAAGTCTTCTAGTTCGGTTTTACTTTGTGCAGCTTTAATATCAGCCGCTAATTCAGCACTAAGCTTATTTTGTGATTCTATCGTCGACAGGATAAATCCACGACGCTCTTCAAGTTCACGCAAATAAGATAAACGTTGTTCTAGAAGGCGTAGTTGGGTGTCATCTAATCCACCGGTCACTTCTTTTCTGTAACGGGCAATAAAGGGGACGGTTGCGCCTTCATCAAGTAACTTTGTTGCTGCAACCACTTGTTGCTGCTGTGCATTTAGCTCAGTTGCTAAACGTGCAGAGATATCGCTCATGCAAAAACCTTTTAATACAAAAAATAAGACCAGCTAAAAAGTTAACTGATGCGTCAATGTCTTGAATAATATCACAGGGGAGGGTAATAAAAAGCTCTTAAAGCAAGCTATTTTACTTGCTTTAAGATGCCATTGCTGGGGCAATAAGAAGCGGATTTAGTGAGGGTGCTCTACACTTTCGAGTACTTCACTAAATGTGTGCGCTATTGGGCTAATATGAACAGGAATTTGCAGCTTACGTGCTATATCGCGTGCTGAAATTAAACCACTTATTTCATTATTAGCCGCAGTAACTAATATAAACATAGCGCCATGATGCTCCATAGTTTGCAGTGCATCACCGATACATGAATAGCTTAAGCTTTTCATACTTACACCCATTAAATTACTCAGCGGTGTCATTAAATAGCGTAAGCTAATTTCACTACGAGGCAAGCCTAAACGCTGCGATAAAATCATGATTTTTGAGCTTTGTAAATCTGCACTTGCGACAATACCAATTAGTTTTTGATGCTCATCAGTTACTAAAATAAAATCAGAAGGCTGAGTATTTAGCTGTTTTGATGCTTGTTCAATGGTTGTATCAAACGCTGCGCGCATAGGACTTGTTTGAGTAAAGCTAGTTACTATACGTGTTGCTGGAGAGGTTAAATCAATCACAGCGTCATTAGTAAAAGTATCAGCAATAGTGCCATGCGAAATGTCTTGGGTACGGAGTTCTTTAAAGTTAGACATAATATCCACCTAAATAAATAGTTATAAAAATTTAATAATGTTTAAAAGCAAGTTATTAAATTAAATAACGGGTGGCGCTCGCGGGTTTGAATTACTGAAGGCAGTGGCTAAAAATCGACTTTCATAATGAAAGAAAAACGCTAAAGGAAGTGGTTGGATTTCTCTAAGCGCAATAACACCATCAAGAGAATCTATATCGGTGTCGAGGGTTGCTTGGTCAGGGGAGTCACAAACAATAAATTCAGCTGGAGCAAAACCAGCATCAAGTTTGTTATTTTTAGGTGCGCCATGCAATGTCAAACTCACACTCATAAAGAGTGCAAACACGAGGGCGTTTTGTAATATGCGCGCTGTTATGTTTGACATAATGGTTACCTTAATTAACTACTCTCAAGTTAATACAACATTACTTGAGTAACTTTAGTTATAGCTTACTCAGATAATATAAACAATAAAAAGTTAATGTGATCTGAATCAAAACTAAGCGATGTCATTTTTGATAGGTAATGGTATTCACGTACCATTGCTTGACACCTTGAGGAGTCATTACCTCAAAATCATCGTCTACTTGTTTTTTTAATAGCGCTCGCGCCATTGGTGAATCGATAGAAATATAGTCGTTGCGATCGTAAATTTCATCGGGGCCAACAATTCTAAATCTTTTACACTCACCGGCCTCGTTTTCTATTTCTACCCACGCTCCAAAAAAACTTTGCCGTCTTGCACGGGTGAGTAGTCAACAATTTTTAAATCGGGGATGCGTTTTCGTAAATAGCGAACACGACGGTCAATTTGGCGTAGTAAACGTTTGTTGTACTGATAGTCTGCGTTTTCAGAGCGATCACCTAGGCTGGCAGCCCAACTCACAATTTTAGTCACTTCTGGACGTTTTTCATTCCAAAGATGATCATGTTCTTGCTGCAATTGTAAATAACCTTCGCGAGTAATTAAATTTGTTTTCACGCTGAGTTCTTGTTTGGTTTTCATGAGTGGCAAGGTATTAAAATAAAGGCAACTTGTCGAGATAAAATAGTTATCAATGAATTTGAAATGTTCAGTAACAATCTAAGCACTTAATTAGTTTTTTATTATTAAGTTTTTCATTTATATTAACGGTTAATAAATTATAAAAATAAGCAACAGGTTATGGGACAAGAGACAGTAAAAGTATTGGTGGTGGATGATGATAAACGTTTACGCAGTTTGCTGGAACGCTACTTGGTAGAGCAAGGGTTTATTGTCAGAACAGCTGCCGATTCAGAGCAAATGGATAGACTAATTGAGCGTGAAAACTTTCATCTAATGGTGCTTGATTTAATGCTGCCGGGCGAAGATGGGCTGTCTATTTGCAGACGTTTACGCCAAAAAGAAAACCAAATCCCTATTGTTATGCTGACCGCTAAAGGCGATGAAGTCGATCGTATTATTGGCCTAGAACTCGGCGCTGACGACTATATTCCGAAACCGTTTAACCCTCGCGAGCTATTAGCACGTATAAAAGCTATTTTACGTCGCCAATCAAAAGAAGTACCAGGGGCGCCTTCAGCGCAGGAGAACTTAATTGCGTTTGGTAAATTTACCCTAAATTTAGCCACCCGCGAAATGAGTGAAGGCGATAACACTGTGTCACTCACTAGTGGTGAATTTGCGGTGTTAAAAGCGTTAGTGTCTCACCCGCGTGAGCCATTAAGTCGTGATAAATTAATGAACTTAGCTAGAGGGCGAGACTACAGTGCGCTTGAGCGCAGCATTGATGTTCAAGTATCACGTCTTCGTAGAATGATCGAAGTCGATGCCGCTAACCCACGCTATATTCAAACGGTATGGGGTTTAGGTTATGTATTTGTTCCTGACGGTGAAAAGTAATCATTATGGGAATGTTTCCGCGTAGTGCGTTTGGACAAACCGTATTTTTGGTTGCCGCTTTGTTGCTTATTAACCAAATTGTCTCTTACGTCACGGTCAGCTTATATGTAGTTAAACCCACCATTGAGCAAGTTAATTTAATGCTGGCTAAGCAAATTAAAACCGTGTTTATAGATTGGGAAGATGGTGTTGAAGTTACCGATGAAGTCTCTGAGAAGTTTTTTGAGATAACGGGCATTGAAGTAATGACTCAGCGTGAAGCTATGCGTAATGGTTTAGGCCAAAGTCGTGAGTATTCTGGGCTATCGCGCAGTATGTCTGAGCAATTAAATGGCTTTTCTCGGGTGCGTATTAGTCAAACTGATCCGCTTATTTATTGGGTAGAAGCCCCGCAGGCGCCGGGTTATTGGGTCAAAGTGCCGCTTACCGGGTTTAAAGAAAGTAACCTTGAGTTTTTGACCTTTTATCTTTCTAGTATCGGCTTTTTAAGTGTACTAGGAGGTTGGTTATTTGCCAGGCATTTGAACCGGCCATTAAAAGCATTACAACAAGCTGCGATAAAAGTAGGGGTGGGCGACTTTAGTACCAAGTTACAAGAGCAAGGGTCGAGTGAGGTTATCGAGGTAACGCGCGCCTTTAATCAAATGTCGCGAGGTATTGCCGCCCTTGAAAACGACCGCCGATTACTCATGGCCGGTGTTTCTCATGATTTACGCACACCGCTTACGCGTATTCGTTTAGCCACAGAAATGATGGTAGATGAAGATGATTATTTACGTGAAGGCATTATTTACGATATTGAAGATATGAATGGCATTATCGATCAATTTATCGAATATTTACGCCATCATAAACGTGAAGAACAAACCTGCGAAGATATTAATGCGCTCCTTGGTGAAGTTGTACAAAGTGAGCTTAAGCATCAACGGGTGATCACGTTTAAACCGAATCCTAATATTGGAAAAATTCCCATCAGTAGTGTCGCGATTAAGCGAGTAGTGACCAATATGATAGAAAATGCACTGCGTTACTCAGAGGGTGATATTGAAGTACTCAGTTATTTTAATTCCAATAAAAAATATGTGGTTATTGCGGTCAAAGATAGTGGTCCGGGTATTCCTGAAAGCGAGTTGGAGTCTGTGTTTGAGCCGTTTAAACAAGGTGACGCTGCGCGCGGTAGTGAAGGCAGCGGCTTAGGTTTGGCTATTATTAAGCGAATAATTGATATGCATGGCGGTAAAGTGAAACTCGTTAATCGCCCTGAAGGTGGTTTAAGTGCAGAGGCGTATTTACCCATAAAAGTGAGCTAACCATATACACTATTTGGCTGCTGTCTTCGTTGCCAAAAAGGACTGTTGGGCCAGCGTTGTTCTTGATCGTAAAAATAGCGTTTGTGATCTAAATAGCGATGCCAAACTTGCTCTATTTGTTGCTGATACAATTTTTTAAATTGTAGCTGAGAATCGTGCTCTATTTTATTGACTATATCGAGTTTTTTCATCAGATCGGCAAGCTGCATGGCACTGGCCATCGCATTAAAAATTCCTTGTGATGAGATTGGGTCAAAGCTTAGTGCCGCATCACCTAAAGCGGCCCATTGTTGACCTGCAAAATACACCAGTCGGGTGGAGTTTGCACTGACGATACCATGCAGTGTTATTGGCTGTTGACATACATCGAGAATCCTCGCTTGATTGTCATAGCATTGCGCATGCTGAGTAAATACCTTTGCATCTCGGTGCAGGTCTTTGATAAGTAAATCCGGATCAGTTTGAAATGCTAAAACACGACGCTGATTTGGTAATGGTGCACTATACCACCAGCCGTTTTGCGAAGCGCAAATACTACCTAGTTGATTTTCAAACGTATTATCTAGAGTTGCCCAGCAAGATATTAGACGATCATGTTGTTTGCGAGGGGTGTAGTTTTTTGCAAAATGAGCCTCTCTGCCAGTGGCATCAATTACGAATTGGCTCGCTATATTGATTGTTTTTTCGTGTTGTAATTGTGTCAGTGTTATTTGCCAGCATTGCCTTTGGTATTCACTATGTACTAATTTAGCAGGCCAAATACAGCGTACACCCCGCTGTAGTGCCTTTTCTCGTAAAAAGCTCTCAAATACTTGACGATCCAAACGCCAACCCAAACCATCCGGATTACTTAGGTTATCAGTGATATAGGGGGTTGATTGGCCCCAGCTTATCTGCAGTCCCGCGTTATATAAATGTTGCGGCGTTAGTGCAGTGGTTGCGAGTTGATGCTCAAATTCAGTTAACAACTCTAACTGTTGTAAAATACGTCCTGCCGCAGGTGCTAAGCATTCACCAATTCGCTCATCGGGTATTTCAGACTTATCAATCAAAGTAACTTGGTATGAATCACATAAAGCAAGTGCAGCGATACAGCCCGCCACACCTGCACCAATGATCACAACATCCGTTTGTAATTCGTTCTTTTGAAGTATCACCATTGGTTTAGCGTCCTTTGTTGTGGTGAAAACGGCTCGCTTTTTCAGTAACGCCTAAGTTGCTTTGACTGCGATGTGAAGTATGCTCAGCTGATAATATGGCTTTTATATGCTGTATCGCATTACTCGCTGAGTTAACTTTTGCCTCACCTCGTGAATTATGAGGCAATATACCAACCTGCATTGCACTAGGAAATTGTGTATCGCCTATTACACCTATATGAGGTTGTACAATCGCAAGTTCAGCAAAGTTGTTTATCATACTATTGATTTGGTTTGTGTAAGTGGCAGGATTACCATGCAAAGGTAAATCATCAAGCCAATCAGTACGATAAGAAAAAGCCTGTTGGCGAGTACTGTCAGATAATGAGGTATCAAGTACTTGTTGATAGCGGAACTGATTCATTATTTGATTTGGCACTCTAGCAGGCCAAAAAGTCGGTAAAAATGGATCGTACTCAGAGCTGTAGCCATCTCTACAACTTGCGGTATCAGTTTGCCAAGGAATTGCCATCCAGCGTGTTATTCCACCAGCTACTTGACCGCCAAACAAAGGTCCCTGTGCGAGGGTATAAACGTCGCTATTCATTACCGGACCATAGTAGTAACGGTCACTTGATGAGCCCGCTTGAGCGTGCTTGAGTCGGAATGCCGACATATACATGCCTGCAGTTCGCATTGGCCAAGTCATTTCACAGCCTGGATGAAATGCATCAGCAAGGCAAAACTCCATCGCGCCGCGAGTAAGTAGGTCCGGCTGTTCAGCAATAGGGTAATCATCTAAAACGGTTATATTTGCATGTGCCGGACAAGCTGATTGAGGAGTGTAATCATTAATAAAATCACCTTTCACCCATTGATCTAAAAAACTCAACTGCAAATTTGATAAGGTTGCATGTTGGCGCACTGAGCCAGTGGGAGGAATGCTAATCGCATCGCCATACAGCCAAGGCCATAGTTGTGGAGCTTGCGCACCGGGAACATCAAAACGGCGAAAGTTATTAGACAGTGTACGACGTAATTCCTGATAGGCAGGAGAAGGATCGCTAAGCTTTTCTAGCCATTCTTGTGTGGTGTAATTAAATTGACCTCCCCAGCCAAATGCGCCAGCAAATCCATCATTAACCCATTGTAAGTCTGTCATTCGGGTAAATATGGGTTGAATGTCGTTGCTAAATGAAGGTCGCTGTGGTCTAGCCAGCATACCGGCGTCTACAGCAACGTCGCGCATTAAATCCCACATAGTGCGTACTGATTTTTGCATTGGTGCATAATCTGGTGGTGCGCAAATAACCCAAGCGGGTTCTACTCTTAGCGATACTCCTTGATATACAACCTCTGCGGTAATTGGACCATCTGAGGTATCATCATACCAACCTTCATTGTTTGCAAAGGTAATGGCTATATCGCCGTTTACGTTACGTGATACGCCATGGCCACCGAGCATGACTAAGCGACCATGTTGATCACTGCGCATTTCGCCTAAATACACATCTTGATCCATAAATTGACCAATGAATTCATGCTTAGATGTTATATTTTTGCAGCTTATACTGTGTTTGCCCCCCTTGATTAACAGCTTGCTACGATCAGTTACATTGTTATTACGAAGTAGTGATGGCGGTGCATCTGCGGCTTCTGGAATATCTAACGCAATTTGAAATTCGTACCAAGAGGCTTTTTGATTGGCTAATTCAGCGTGCCAAGTAATTTCTGCATTATCGAGAGTTAGTTCTTTTATCGCTTTACCAGCGGCATTAAAACCGTAAATTCTAAATTCAGCCGCTTGGCGCTTTAATGCTCCTGTTTTATCTCGATAACTATATTCATCATTATGAGCTATGGGCTGCGGTTGTTGTGGGCCAATGAAGTAGTCTTTTTTGCTATTACCCACGCGCATTACACCTATGGGCGGATAAATACCAGCATAAACAATACATTCAGAGTCAGTATCTTGATCTTGCTGCGGCTTAAATTCACTTAACTGTTTAGGCTCTTGTAGTTGCTGGCCGTTGGCTGTATGTCGGGCATGAGCACTGGCCGCATAGGCTGACTTTCGAGCTAGTGCAATGCTACCTAAAGGCTCATGGGCAGCTAAAGTACGCCAAATATTAAATGCTAAGTTGTCACCAAGCTCAGCTTGGCCAGTGGCAGTAATATTTTGTTGCGCTAAATGTAATCGAGCAATACAAACAAATGGACTTCCTTCTGGAGCAGCTTTGCAGCTCCATTCGGCTTGGGCATTATTAAGAGGCATTTCTTCAGGGTTTGTTCTTAATTGTACTTCAAAGCGAAATGTTGCACCGCTATGGCGTAAACGTCGCTGCAAATCTAGAGCAAGGTAATCATTATCGACACTGGGTGCGCCCAGATCAGCGTTTTCAGGTACTAGGCGATATTTTACAATCTGTTGCTCACCTAATTTGAACGGTAATATTGCCCAATAATTGGCGCTTAAACAGCTTGCTTCAACCTTTTGCATTGCTTTTAAAATATCAGATGTTTGCTTGTTTTTTGGATTATCTAAATAGGCATCATAGTTTTTATCGATCACACCTGCTGTGGTGAATTGGCACATTTGCTGTGCATCTTTGGTAAAAAACCGATCCATATTTTGAAAAATAAAATCTGCGGTTTCGCCTTCGCCAATCAATTTTGGTCCATCGACTCCAAAAAGTTTTACAGCCAAGCCTAACGTTGAGTGTAAATCTGGAGATGATGGTAAGGTATCACTAGAAAAGCGCACTGCACATTCGTATTTTTTACCTGCAAAAATGCCAATTTTAAATTGTGGGTCTATATCTGGGTTGATTGTAAAATGACCGTAAGCGATGCCATGTTGCTTTCTAAACACAGCTCGCTGTGCCGGCTGTTGACCTTTGTCTATACGCGGCACTTGACCAAGGCCAACAAACATTTCAGTTAACCGCTGGCAGGCTAATTCAACATCTTTGTCATTTGACCAACACGGCACATTGTTAGCTGTTGCTGGCGTTTTTATGCTCTGTTTTTTAGGCATTATTATATTCCTTATAGTATTGGGCGGCTTTAGAGGTATTAGCTCTAAAAGTCCTTTTACGCAAATTCATTATTATTGAGCTGACCGCACATTGAGTTGTTTATTGGCGCTGCGTAATTTGTCAAAATTATTAAATATATGGCTTACAGCCATGGTTGATTTACCCGCCGTTATGCCGTGACACGCAAAGCAATTGTTAATTGCATAATTAGCAGTTTGATTAGGGTCGCCATAGGTTTGGGTGTAGGTTTCCATCGTTATATTGGCAAGAGCCAGCGACCCACGAAGTTTATCGTTAGCATTTGGCGGGACAATATTGCCACTAATGCCATTACTAAATTGATAATCTAGCGTGCTTAACCAAACGCTACCTGCGTAAAAATAGTGTTGCCATGGGGATGCTTGTGCAGCTAAAGCTTTTTGTACGCTGTGATTGAGTTGTTGAATGTTATTAAAATTTTCGGCATCTTGGTTTTGCTGGGTGGCTGTGGCGACTGTTGTATAAGTTGCGCCATTAGGCACGCCAAATTGATAAAGTCGAAACGTATTAGTAGTTGTTTCACCATGTGGATAGCTTAGATTGGCGTTGCCAGCAGTGGTATTTTTTCTATAAAAAATAAAGTTATCGCTATCGCTTACCACTTTATTTGCATCGTAAGTTGTAGTGACTTTTTGAAACGTACTCATTGAACCGTAATAATCAGGCGTTGATACTTGATGTTCAAAAGTGGCCCAAATAAATTCAGGGTGATTTTCTACTACCCCAACAACATGCATACCGATTAATGCGACCTTACTGCTGCGGATGGTTTTATTATCCGCTTTTATCAGTGCTTGACGAGTATAAAACTGCGCGTCTATTTCTTGTTCAGAATAGAATGCGCGTAGCTGGTCTGTTGCCAACCAAGCTGCTTTTATTTCAACTGACCCTACGGCAAATTGATCACTGATGGTAATGGGGGTTTTAGTTGCCGATTTGATAAATTCTTGGTTTATATGAATAGAATAATAAGCAGGCTGATTACCGTATTTTGTAAATAACTCACCATGGCTGCCAGCTTGGGTAGTGTCTTCTAAAATCAGGTTAGAGTTTAACTTAAAACCTGTCGGATTGAGTAAATCATTCCAAGGCTCAAAATAGGGCATCATTTCATTATTTACCTGCAAGTAATCATCGCCAAACAGGACTAGTTGATTAGTATTTTGATCGATTTGCGTTAAATACAGAAACTTTTGCCAAGACCATTGGTGAAAGTCACAGTTAGTTGACGGGTCTTGACCTTTTATAAATGCAAACGGGCTATTTTTACCTTCTTTAGGTGGTTTAACTGGAGATTTAAACCAATCGTTTTGAGCGCTACAGTTAGTTGGTGATGTATATTGTTCGGTTGATTTCTCTGCTGCGTGAGTCGTGATTGAGCTTAAACCGATTAATGTTAAAGCAATGGTTGTGACCGACTTAAAACGTTCCATGATAATAATCCTACTATTACTAATTGAGCTAAAGAGCACTTATCGGTAAAAGTAGAATAGTGAGGGAAATAAAACTATTACACTGTATTACACATGTTATTTATTAGGGGTAGCTAGGATCGGAGAAGCCGCTTTTTAAGCAGTAAATAAAGCTGTTATTAATAGCAAAAGTGATCATGACAACGATGTGATTAATGTTATGAGCTATAGCATTGAGCAGTTGTTATAGACTAGTTTAGATGTTAATAATATTTAAAGGTTGCTGACTAAAAAGAAGACACGAAATAGGCTCGTGCCTCCTGTTTTATCTCGGTTCTTATAAAGCTTTAAACCTAATTGCAGTACCGCCACTGGTTGCCAATTTTAGTGTGAGTTTATCATTTGCGGTAACGGTGTGTTTTTCAATGCTTAAATCATAAGGATTGTTCTTCCACTCTGCCTTATCGCCATCTTTGTAAATTTGCGCTTCAAACTGTTTATTTTTACCTAAAAAGTCGAGTTTAACCTCTATGGTACGGGCATTTTCGTCTGTAACTGCACCTAAGTACCAATCGTTACCTGAATAGTTATCGCGCTTGCGCTCTTTGCGTGCAAATACAATAAAGTCGCCTACTTCACCATCAAGCGCAATACTTTGCTGCCAATCGGTTGGTACGTCTTGAATAAATTGGAAAGCATCGGGTTTAGCTAAATAATTTCGCGGCAAATCGGCCGCCATTTGAATTGGGCTGTACATTACTACATACAATGCTAATTGCTTTGCCAGTGTTGTTTGTGGGCGATTTGTATCGCCCCCTAAGCCATTAAAGCCCATATCAAAAATACCTGGGGTAAAGTCCATTGGTCCTGCAAGCATACGGGTAAAAGCAAGCATTGGAATGTGCTCTGGTGGATTAGGTGGCGTGCCCCATGCGTTAAACTCTTGGCCTCGCGCACCTTCACGGGCAATCCAATTAGGGTAAGTACGACGCAGACCGGTATCTTTAATTGGTTCATGGGTGTTGATGCTTAGCTTATATTTAGCGGCAAGTTTGATATTATGTAAGTATTCATTTACCATAAATTGACCGTCATGCCATTCAAAACGGGCAATGCCGTTTTCATCTATGCGTTTTATATTGCCACCATCGGCCACATAACCAGTTTTTATTTGGCTTACATTTGATTTTTCGTAAAGTGTAAAAGCATCTTCCATTTGGTCGCGATAATTACTAACATTGCCAGAGGTTTCATGGTGACCAATTAACTGCACCCCTTTTTCTTTACCGTACTGTGTAAGCGCTGCAATATCGAAATCGTCATAAGGCTGAGTAAAGCTAAATACATCGCCATTATAAAACCAGTCGCCATCCCAACCAGTGTTCCAACCTTCAACTAATACGCCGTCAAAGCCATACTCAGCGGCAAAGTCCATATAGTATTTAGTATTTTTTGTGGTGGCACCGTGTTTTTCTCCACTGCCCCAAGTTGTTTCATTAATGTGCATTCCCCACCAAATACCTACATATTTACCTGGCTTAACCCACGATACATCACCGAGCTTATTTGGTTCATTCAGGTTTAAAATAATATCTGAATTAACTAAGTCTATCGCTCGCTCACCTATTTGAATGGTGCGCCAAGGAGTGTTGAATGCGCCGCGCTTTTTAACCGCAATGCCATCAGACCACGGCGTTAAATCGGCACTAAACGTACCAGGGCGACGCTGATTAAGCACCATGCCTGCATAATCTACCAGAGCTGCTTCATGAATACTGACATGTACACCGTTACCATTTTTAAAGGTAAAAGGGGTATGAGCAAGTGCAGCATCTTGTAAGTCTGTGGTGTTATAGACATATTCATAACGGTTCCAACCGCGAGCAGGTATCCACCATGCGATGGCTTTATCTTTTGCGGCAATCGCAAATTCGGTCAGTTCTTTAGTAATTTCAGTTTGTTCAAAACCGGCTTGCTTAGGGACTTCATAGCGAAAACCTACACCGCTATCAAAGGCTTTAAATCGCACAATGTATGTGCCAGCGTGGGGCGCAGGTTTATTGAAGGTAACAGCAATTTCGTTGTGCTTATCAACAACGGTTTGACGCTCTCCCCAAGGTTGCTGCCATTGGCTATCGGTTTGTGAGCGAGTTACTTTACTAATAACAAAACCTTCGTCAAAAGGTGCTTTGCTTTTAAACCTAAAACCTAAGCGTGATTGCTCAATAACAGGCTTACCATTAAAGCTAATAGAGTAATGAGGAGATGATGATTGATCAGAAATGGTGATTTTAATTTTTTGATCAGGTGATTTCAGCGTGGCTTCTTTTGCAAAAGCACTGCTTGCAAGTAAAGCAACTAGTAGTAAAGGTAATCTCATTGTGTGTCCTTGATGTCAAACCGTAGGTTATGAGCATAAAGTGATGAACCCACTATTACGAGATAGCTGCATACGTATTCAATTAATTAGCTGAAAAAGAGTGTGTTAATTAATCTGCAAAACTTTATCTAATTAGTTCTATAATAAATAAAAAGAATTTAACAAGAAAAAAATATGCTGAAAATTTTAATCGCTATTTTAGGTTTTATAATTGTTTTTAATAGCAGTGCAGCAACGGTTACTGTTTATGATAACAACCAAAAAGTTCAAGAAAATGTTGTTGTTTGGTTAGCTCCAGAGCAAGCTTCTGAGGTGAATTTAAATCAATCACTATTCACTATGACACAAAAAAATCGCCAATTTACGCCACATATCTTAGTCGTTGAAAAAAACAGCCAAGTTGAATTTCCTAATGCTGATTCAATAATGCATCACGTGTATTCATTTTCTAAAAGCAAAACATTTGAATTAAAACTTTACCGAGAACAACCACAAAACCCAATTACATTTGAGCAAACAGGAGTTGTGGAGCTCGGATGTAATATTCATGATTGGATGTTGGGTTACATTGTTGTTGTGGATAGCCCATATTATGCAATCACCAATGAGCAAGGAGTAGCATCGTTCGATATCCCAAATGGAGCCTATAAACTAAATGTTTGGCATGAAGGATTTAGGGATATTAGCAACATAGAGTCGCAAGAAGTTGTTATAACTAACAATAAATTAAGTTATCAATTAAAACAAAAGCTAACTTTGCCTATTAGGGTTGAAGTTGATGAGTTTGACGATTATGAATAGTCTATTGCGCTTAGCCGTTGTTATTTGCTTGTTGAGTGTTTTTACTGTCAGCGCACAAGTTAAAGGTTTGCTGCAAGTAAGGGCAGTGCAAGGTGATTCACAACTAAGCTGGCAAGAAGGTGGGATTGGTCTATATCGCCATGATGCGGCTAATCAAGGTGTGGTTTTATCACAGGGAATTATTGATTTAAGTGCAGATATAAGTTCTAGTTGGTCTGCCCATGGTGTAGTTAATTTATATCAAGATCCAAAAAGCACTTTGGGGATTAGCCAGGCTTATCTGCAATATAAACCTTTAGTTCGCAGTGATTATAAATGGCATATTAAAGTGGGTGGCTTTTATCCACAATTGTCATTAGAAAACCCTGATATGGGCTGGTTATCTGCATATAACTATACCAATTCGGCAATTAACTCTTGGGTAGGTGAAGAGCTGCGAACGCTAGGTGTTGAAGCAACAATTAAACGCCCAGCCCGTAATTTTAATAGTGCCCATAGTTTTAGTTTGGTTGGTGCGACATTTAAAGGTAACGATCCTGCGGGGACATTACTCGCTTGGCGAGGCTTTGCTTTGCATGATCGCCAAACAACATTTAATGAGGCTCTCGCTTTTGCGCCTGTAGCGTCTTTAAATACTCCACAGTTACAATTTCAAGCAAACCAAGTTTTACCGTTTGAAGAGGTCGATGGGCGATTTGGTTATTACGTTGGTGGGCATTGGGATTATTTAAAAAAATCTCAGTTGCGAGTGTATTACTATGATAACAATAGTGACCCTGGCGCCCTTAATTATAATACGGGCCAATATGCTTGGGATACTCGATTTTTAAGTGTTGCATGGTTAAATAAATTTACACCGAAAACAAGATTAATTATCCAAATAATGTCGGGTGGTACGGCTATGGGTCAAAAACGCGGTGTTGATACTCGATTTTACAGTCATTTTGCATTATTGAGTCATAAAATAAAACGCCACCGTTTCTCAGTACGTTACGATTATTTTGAGGTGACAGACAAAGACGATTGGATGTTTGACCCTAATGCAAGTTATGGCGAGGGACTAACAGCAACTTGGCGTTATCAGCTTACACCACAATGGCAAATAGGTGTTGAGGGATCAGCGCTTCATAGCCAAGCAGATAACCGAGTAGCTATGAATAAAGCATCGAGGATATCGCAGCAGCAAATAGCATTAAATGCTCAGTTTCGGTTTTAGTTAGTAGAAAAAAGAAAAACATATAAGGGCTCTTGCGAGCCCAACTTTGTATTTATGGCTTTTTATTTTTTGTTAAAAGCGCGTTTCATGTAATTAGGTGTTGCGAGTGCACCGTGATGAATACCGCCATTGTAGTATTCACTATGCTCAGCAATAATTGCTGCGCCATCTTCTCTAAAACCGTTAAATGCTTCAGATTTGCGAGCTAGCGTCACTGACCATAAACCACTTGGGTAAATAGGTTGTGGGAATGGAAGAGTTTGCAAATCGTTAAAACCAACATTTAGCATAGCTTCGCGCATTTCAACCAGTAGTGGCATATGCATAAGTGGCGATTCACTTTGTTGTACGAGTATTCCACCAGAGCGAAGTGCGTTTAAGCAACTAGTATAAAACGCATGATTAAATAAACCCTCTCCTGGGCCAACTGGATCAGTGCCATCAACAATCACTACATCAATAGACTCACCAGCTGCTTCGCGCATGTATTTAATGCCATCGTCAAACATTACAGTAGCACGTGGGTCGTTATTTGATTCACATAACTCTGGGAAGTACTTTAACGACATTTGGGTAACCACTTCGTCAATATCGATTTGGGTTACAGTTTCTACACTTGGGTGCTTAAGTACTTCACGTAACGTACCGCAATCGCCGCCACCAATAATAACCACATTTTTAGGGTCTGGATGTGCTAGCAATGCTGGGTGGCTGATCATTTCATGATAAAAAAAGTTTTCACGGCTACTCACCATAGTGCAACCATCAATGATCATTAAATTACCAAAGTCTGTGGTTTCAAACATTTCTACTTTTTGAAAAGGAGACTGTTTTTCATCTAACTTTTTGTTAATACGTAATGAAAATGCGCTGCCATCGCGGTCGCTAATTTCAGTAAACCACTTACCTTGATCTAAATTTGCCATAGTTGTTGTTACACTTTTGGTTGAGTATGAAAAAAGGAGGCAATTCTGCCAGTGCTTGGGCTATTGCTCAATCAAATTTTACGCTCTTTAGCGAATAAAGTTAGCTATAAAGAGGGGAAAGTTCAATTTTTGTTAGCTTAGCAGATAGTGACGTATTAAAATGCCCCTTTACACCTAATTTAATAAAGAAGAGTTGCCATGACTTGGGGTTTAGAAACTGCACGTGCTACATACAATGTTGCTCATTGGAGCGATGGTTATTTTGACATTAACGCACAAGGTGAATTGATAGCCTATCCGGATGGCGATCAAACAAAACCTGCCATTTCTTTAAGCCAGCTTACTGAGCAATTTAAACAGCAAGGGTTAACCTTACCTGTATTAGTGCGCTTTACCGATATTTTAAAAAACCGTGTAGATACGCTTACTAATGCGTTTACTCAAGCGCGTAGCAACCGTGCATATAATGGTAAATACACCTGTGTTTACCCTATAAAAGTAAATCAACAGCGCTCTGTAGTCAGTAAACTATTGGCACACCCAAGTGGTTTAGTGGGGCTTGAAGCCGGTTCTAAACCTGAACTAATGGCAATTTTAGGTGTGGCAAAAGAACCTATTACTATTGTATGTAACGGCTACAAAGACAGTGAGTTTTTACGTTTAGCCTGTATCGGTCAAGCAATGGGGCACAGCGTTAAAATTGTGGTTGAAAAACTCTCTGAGCTAACCACATTGCTTGAAGAAATTGATAATTTAGGTATTGAACCTGCTATTGGTATTCGTATTCGCTTAAATTCGGTTGGTAAAGGTAAATGGCAAAACACCGGTGGTGAAAAAGGCAAGTTTGGCTTAACTGCAGGCCAAGTACTCAGTGCAGTAGAAGTCCTTAAGCAACATAACAAGTTGCATTTAATGCAAATGGTACATTTTCATATTGGTTCACAAATTGCCAATATTCGCGATATTCATCGCGCTTTGCGCGAATGTGCTCGCCATTTTGCTGAATTAACTCAATACGGTGTACCGCTCAATACTGTTGATGTGGGTGGCGGGCTTGGCGTTGACTACGAAGGTTCAGGCTCACGTAGTGCTTGCTCAATGAACTACACAGTCGAAGAATATGCGCGTAATGTAGTAAATGCATTTGCCGAGGTGTGCGACCAACATAACTTAGCTCACCCTGCAATTATTACCGAATCTGGCCGTGCTCTTACTGCACATCATGCGGTGCTTATTACCGATGTGATTGATGTTGAAAAAGCGCCAAATCATTTAAACCCAGAACCACCTGTTATAAACAGTGCCTTAGTATTGGATGAAATGTGGCAGTGTTTACAACGTTTGAACCCGCGTATGGCATTAGAGATTTATCATGATGCAATGCACTTATTTAGTGAAGCACATGATCAATACGTACATGGTTTAGTGAGCATGTTAGAGTGGGCGAAAATAGAGCAGCTTTATTTTACTATTTTACATCGCGTTCGTGCTTCATTAAGCTCTAATGCACGAGCTCACCGCGAAGTGCTGGATGATTTAAACGAAAAACTAGCCGATAAACTGTTTGTGAATTTTTCATTATTTCAGTCGTTACCCGATGTGTGGGGCATTCAGCAGTTATTTCCGGTTATGCCCATCGAAAACCTAACGCTGCCGCTTACTCAGCGCGCTATTATCCAGGACATTACTTGTGATTCTGACGGGCAAATACGTGAGTACGTTGAAGGTGCAGGAATTGAAACCAGTTTACCTATTCCTGAATATACACAAGGTCAGCAGTATCATATTGCGATGTTTATGGTAGGGGCATACCAAGAAATTTTAGGTGACTTACATAACCTATTTGGTGATACCGATTCAGTTCATGTTGAGCTTAATGAACAAGGGTATGTATTAACCAATGCCATTAAAGGTGACAGCGTTAAGGATGTATTAAAATTTGTTGATTATGATAGCGAGTTATTAGCTGATAACTTTGCCACTCAAATTAATAAACTTGATGTATCAGCGCACTGTAAAGAAGGTTACTTAGCCGAGCTCAATGCAGGGCTTGAAGGCTACACTTATTTTGAAGATTAATTTAGTTGCATAGTTAAGCGCGGTCGTTCGTGGCTGCGCGATGTTTAAAGGAATAGAAGTAATGTCAGTTATTCGCAGTGTATTTAGTATTTTCTTTTACGCAATAAACACTCTTTTTTGGTTTGTGCCTATTTTTATTTGTGGCATCGTTAAGCTAATCCCAATTAAGGGGCTGCAAAAATTAATGAGCTGGACGGCCAAGCAATGTGCCTCTATTTGGGTGACGTTTAACACGTTAAATCAAGCGTTACTAACGCCAACAAAGCTAAATGTGACTGGCCTTGAAGAGCTTAAATTAAAAGATTGGTACTTAGTTATTGCGAACCACCAAAGCTGGGTGGATATTTTAGTGTTACAGCGAGTATTTAACCGCAAAATACCTTTTTTAAACTTCTTTTTGAAAAAAGAGCTTATTTATGTGCCTGTTTTAGGTTTATGTTGGTGGGCGCTCGACTTTCCTTTTATGACCCGCACCAGTAAAAGCCAATTAAAAAAGAACCCCAAGTTGCGTGGTAAAGATTTAGAAACGACCCGTAAAGCGTGTGAAAAATTTAAAGAAATGCCGGTTAGTGTGGTTAACTTTGTTGAAGGTACGCGTTTTACAGCGCAAAAGCATGCGCGCCAAAATAGCCCGTTTCCTTACTTACTTAAACCAAAAGCGGGTGGTGTGGCTTTTGTAATGCAAGCTATGGGTGAGCAAATTTCTAAGGTGGTAAATGTTACTATTCATTACCCTGAGGGCATTCCTACTTTTATGGATTTTGCAGCCGGTAAAGTAAAACACATCGATGTACAGGTTGAAGTAAAAGGCGTTAGTAACGACTTAATTGGTGATTACACTAATGATCCTGACTTTAGAGTGCGTTTTCAAACTGAATTAAATCGCGTGTGGGAAGAAAAAAACCAGACGCTCGTTAATCTAAAACAAAAATAAAAAATGAGCTAACAGTTATGCTAAAAAAATGGTTACCTAATTGGTTAAATGGCTTAATTGTTGGCTGTGTTTTATTCGCTAATTTAATAGTATTTGGCGCATTCGTACTTATCCTAGGGTTAGTTAAATTGGTTTTTCCCATACCCGTAGTAAGTAAATTATTACACAGTGCGTACAAGGGGTGGTGTAAAGGTAACCGCTTAGGGCTATGGCTAGGCTGTAATGACATTAAAGTTAATATTAGCGGGGAGGTGAATGCCAATAGTTGGTATTTGCTAATCAGTAATCATATTAGCTGGCTTGATATTGCTGTATTAAGCTCGTTGGATGCATTGCCAGCTCCTAAGTTTTTTTAAAAGATGAGCTTAAGTATGTGCCATTTATAGGCACTGGTGCGTGGGCAATGGGTATGCCCTTTATGAAACGGGTGACCAAAGCGCAATTGGCAAAAAATCCCAATTTAAAAGGCTTAGATGTCGAGCGTACTAAGCGCAGTTGCCGTAATTTTCGTCATCACCCTACAACCATAGTGAACTTTGTAGAAGGTACGCGTTTTACAGCGCAAAAGCATAAGCATCAACAAAGTCCTTTTCAACATTTATTAAAGCCTAAGGCTGGTGGAACTGCTTTTGCCTTAGAAGTTTTAAACGAGCAATTTGACGCTATGCTTAACACTAGTTTAGTGTATAGCGGTAAGTCAGATCATGTGTGTCGTAATATTTTAAAAGGCGAACTAGAGTCTATTAATATTACCATTGAGGTGATGCCAATAAATACACAGATGATTGGCAGTTACCAAACAGATCACGCATTTAGAGCCGAGTTTCAGCAATATTTAAATAATTTATGGACAAAAAAAGATAAGCAATTAAGCGCTATTCATATTCAGCAAGCTAGTACTGAATTAACTCCCAGTAAGGAAATTGAAATACCATGACCAAAACACACCTACAGGAGCTAATTACTCCTTGGTTTGAAAAAGTCCCCGATGCTTTTTTTCTCAGTGCAATCACGGCCTCATCCATTGGCATCCTTTCTTTATTATTTGTTTACTTATTTACGCGTCGCTTAATGTTACCGGGTATTCAAAAGGTGGTGACTAAACTCTCGCCTGAGCGTATTGGTTCATTGTCACCTATGTTGACCAAGCTCAATAAACGAATTGCCTGCTTGTTATGTTGTGTACTTTTTTTAGCCACATTTGACAGTGTTTACCCCGTTAATGCAATTGCCCAAGAGATCCTTAAAACCATTGGCCAAGCATTATTAATTATTTATATAGGTTTTATTATTAGCAGTATAGTGAGTATTGCTGGCGCTATTTATAACCAACTAGACTTTGCCCGAGAAGTGCCTATTCAAGGCTTAATTCAAGTAGTGAAGCTGATCACCTTTATTGTGTGTTCAATATTAATTGTTAGTATTGTGCTTGAAAAATCGCCGACTTATATTCTTTCTGGTTTTGGTGCGATCGCCGCTGTTACTTTATTAGTATTTAAAGACACCATATTAGGTTTTGTCGCCAGCATTCAAATTGCTGCCAACCGCTTAGTGACCTATGGTGATTGGATCCAAGTAGATAACTACGGCGCCGATGGCGAAGTAATTGATTTAGGACTTAATACTGTCAAAGTGCGTAACTGGGATAACACCATAACGACTATACCCACTTATATGCTGGTGGCCGGTTCATTTAAAAATTGGCGCGGTATGCAAGAATCTGGTGGGCGACGTATTAAACGTTCTTTAAACATTGATATGAACAGCATCTTTTTAGTTGATGATGATTTTAAAGCGCAAATAGAAGCGGCAATACCACTGCAAGAATATATTCGACTAGGCACACTTCCCGATCCGGTGTCGAACTTAGGGTTATTTCGTCGCTATGCAGAGGGTTACTTAAAACAGCACAGTAAAATCAATACCTCGCTCACACTTATGGTGCGTGAACTACAACCACTTAATCATGGCCTACCGATTGAGTTTTACTGCTTTAGTGAAGACAAACGTTGGATATCGTACGAGCACTTACAAGCTGAAATTATGGATCATTTACTGGCAGTATTACCGGTATTTGGACTGCGCGCTTATCAAAGTGTCAGTGGGCAGTTAAGCCCACCAGACGGCGCTAATATGCTAAGCAAAGGCAGTATTAAAGTGCCCAATAATGCTGTCCAAGGCCAACACCAATAAACAATAATAATAGCCACCAAATAGGTGGCTTTTTCATACGTAGCCATGCAAATGCAGCAATCACTAATGCAATATGCCACACACTATTAATAGCTGAAGTCCAAATGGGCGAATACAATGCTGCAGCTAAAAAACCAACCACGGCGGCATTAAGCGCGGCAATTGAGCTGGCAAAGCGGGGCTTACTGGCTAAATTAATCCAGCTTTTCTGAAATGCCAACATCAGTAAAAACCCTGGGGTAAATATCAATAATGTAGCTATAGTTGCGCCCATTATTGGCTGCTCGGTATTTAGCTGCGCGCCTAAGTAGGTGGCTATTGTAAACATAGGCCCAGGTATAGCCTGAGCACTGGCGTAAGCCGTTAAAAATTGATCATCACTTAAGGTTGGCACACCCGCTTGAAGTACTGGCAACACAACATGCCCGCCACCAAATACCATAGCACCAGCTTGGTAAAAAGGCGCAAATAACGCAAATTGTTGCCCTATTGGAATAAAGCTAACTCCAAGCAGTAGCGCAAATAAACTAAGTGCAACCCAGTTAACTTTCCCCTGATCACTGCTAGTTTGCTGCGATAAATCACTTAATTTTAAGAGTGGCCAGATAGCGCCGACTGCGGCTGCAATAAGTAAAATAATAATTTGTGTACCTAACATCGGCAGTAGAACAAGAGCTAGGGTGCTTATAACTGCAATTAGCTTAAGGATTAGGTTGCTGCAAAAGCTTTTGGCCATACTGAGGGTCGCATCGGCAACAATCACTACAGCAAAGAGCTTCAATCCGGTGATCACAGCAAAATAAACGGCGTCAAATTGGTGAGCACTAATAGCAAGCAGTGTCATTATTAAAAAAGAAGGCAAGGTAAAACCAACAAATGCGGTGATGCCACCGAGTACACCTGCACGCTCTACGCCAATTGCAAAGCTAACCTGACTAGAGCCAGGGCCAGGCAGAGCTTGGCTGAGGCTTATTAGCTGTGAATAGCGACTGATACTTAACCAGCGCAGCGAATCAACAAAGTGGTGTTTAAAGTAACCTAAATGGGCGGCAGGGCCGCCAAAACTCATGCAGCCAAGTAAAAAAAACTGCCTAAAAATCGCAATTAACATAGTGGCCATCGCCTTTTTGATAAATCATTAAAGTGTCACAAATAAGTATGACATTTTTATGAAACGCTATCATTAGTCCGTATGAGGTAAGTAATAATACGTGTTTTACGTTACTCTTCATTTTTGGTTCATACAAATGTTTGCATAATCGCAATAATAAATTCTAAATTAATAGGAAATTACCATGATGTTAACTAAATCACTTTTAAGTGTCACTGTCGTTGCTGTATTACTTTCTGGCTGTGAAATGAATAACACAGGTAAAGGCGCCGCTATTGGTGCTGCAGCAGGGGGAATTTTAGGTAAAGCTACAGGTAACCACAAAGATAAACGTATTTTTATTGGTGCAGCTATTGGTGCGCTAGCGGGTGCAGCTGTAGGTGATTACATGGATAAACAAGAGGCTGCTTTTCGTGATGAACTAGCAGGTTCGGGAGTTGAAGTGGTACGTGAAGGTGATAACTTACGCTTAGTGATGCCATCTAATATTACGTTTGCGACTGATCAATCTTATATTTCATCGGGCTTTCATGACACTCTAAATGCGATAGCAAGTGTAATGAATAAATACGAAAAAACCTACTTAAGTGTTGAAGGTCACACCGACAGCACGGGCAAAGATAGTTACAACATGACTCTTTCAGAGCAGCGTGCACAAAGTGTAAAAAATTACCTGGTAAACCAACAAATTATGGCTGCACGAGTAAGCACGAGCGGCTTTGGTGAATCACGCCCAATTGCCACTAACGATACCGCGAATGGTCGCGCGCAAAACCGCCGCGTCGAAATTCAAATAGTGCCTAATACACAAGGTTAATAGCTAAAACTGCGCAAATGCATGGTTGGGTTTATTTAAATGGCACTTTTGTCTGCGTTAGCTGTCACAAATAGTTCTTCGATAAGGACATATTTATGGCAGCGTGGCGCACGGCAATTATTTTATCAGTATGTTTACACGGATTAGTTTTGTTTTTTGTTGCCACATTAAAAGCACCTGACATAAAACCACAGCAATCAACCCCAATTAAAGCTTATATGGTAAGTGTGCCGGCTAAAATTAAAGCAACACAACCAATCTCTCAACAACGCGCTCATAAAAACACAGAAATCAAATCTATTGAGCCTATTAATGCAACCCAAACAAAACCACTAAATATTAATTATAAAAAAACAGAGAAAACGACTAAGCCGCTAAATACCACCACGAAAAATACTCCACCTGTAATTTTAAAGCCTTATAAAAAGATCGATTTAAAAAAAGGGCTCAACAGTATTTTACAGCAACAAACTGGCCATTCTGATGCTGCAAAGAATGACCCTCAGAAAAAGCGTATTACAGTCCCAAAAGAGCATGTAGGCAAGATAAAACCACTATTAAAAATAGAGCAGCAAAATATGCAATTTACCACTTATCGACGAGGTGATAGCTGTTTTAGAAAGGTATCCGTTGGTGCTGGGGTTATGCCAAAAAATGACTTGCCCGATAGTTACATAGCTGGTGTAAAGTGCGATAAAACTAAGCTAACTGAGGCTTACGATACCGCAATGAATAAATGGCTTCATAAAAAGTAACTACTAAAGTGCAATCAACCTAGATTAAACTGTAATTCACATAGCTTTTGATACAAGGGGTTACTTGCCATTAATTGCTGATGAGTGCCTGTGGCTTTTATTTCGCCATTTTCCATTACCACAATCATATCGGCATGTTTTACCGTGGCCAGTCTATGGGCGATAATCAGCGTTGTTCTATTTTGCATTAAGTGCTCAAGTGCAGCCTGAACATGATGCTCGCTTTGCGCATCAAGCGCGCTGGTCGCCTCATCAAGTAGCAGTATTTCTGGGTCTTTTAAAATGGCGCGAGCAAGAACAATACGCTGCTTTTGCCCACCCGATAGCCTTACACCTTGCTCACCTAAGAAGCTGTTATAGCCTTGTGGTAACTGTTTTATAAATTCATCGGCATGGGCATGTTTAGCGGCCGCATAAACTTGCTCGTCACTGGCGCTTGGGTTGCCATAGCGAATGTTATGCATAACATCAGAGCTAAATAAAATCGGGTTTTGTGCCACCATCCCCATTTTGTTGCGTAAGGTGTTTAATGACAACTCTTTAATATTTATATTATGAAATTTAATTGTTCCGCTGGTAGGGTCATAAAAACGCTGTAACAGTTCAAACAAGGTGGTTTTACCGGCACCTGAAGGGCCAACAATAGCCACTGTTTTACCTGTTTCAATATTTAGGCTGATATTATTTAATGCGCTTACATCTGGGCGAGAAGGATAATTAAAACTAATACCTTCCAGTGAAATTGCACTGTTGCTGGTAGTTGTATGTAACTGATCATCTAGTGGAATTTCGGGATTTTGTATTTTACTTTCAACTGCGAGCAGTTCGAGCAATCTTGCTGCGGCTCCTGCGGCGCGTTGTAATTCACCGTAAACCTCTGCAACGGTGGCAACCGACATGGCCACCATAATGGCATAAAATACAAACGCGCCAAGTTCACCGCCCGTCATAGTGCCTGCGAGCACATCACTACCGCCTACCCAGAGCATGGCACTAATAGCGCTAAAGGTTAGAAAAATAACTGCTGCAATTAAAAATGAACGCTGTTTAATTCGGCTTTTAGCAACATTAAAGGCCTTTTCGGTTTCATTAGCAAAAGCAGATTGCTCTTGCTGTTCATGGCTATAACTCTGTACTACTTTTATGTTTTGAATGATCTCACCCGCGTAGGTGCTTATATCGGCAATCGCATCTTGACTAGAACTTGCTAGTTTGCGTACCTTTTTACCAAAAACTAACATAGGCACCAGTACTAAAGGGACGCAGGCCACGACGACCAAGGTAAGCTTTAAATTAGTTACAAGCAGCATAATTAAACCACCGACTAACATTAGCGCGCTTCGTAGCGCCATAGAAAATGATGAGCCGATAATAGATTGTAACAAGGTGGTGTCGGTGGTGAGCCGCGACATCAGCTCGCCGCTGCGATTTTCTTCAAAATAACTCGGATGCAAAGTAACAATACGATTGAATACAGCTTTTCTAATATCGTTACTGACTCGCTCGCCAATCCACGACATTAAATAAAATCGGCTGAATGTACCCACCGCCAATAAACTGATCAAACCAATTAATACCAAAACAGCTTGTTGTAACTGCGCTTGCGAGCCGGCAATAAAGCCATGATCAATCACAAACTTAACGCCTTGCCCTAGCGATAAGTTAACTCCTGCGGTGGCAAGTAACGCCACTAGAGCCCCTAGAACCACCCATTTATAAGGCTTAATAAAATTAAATATAGGGAATAAAGCGCTAAAAGCGGCTTTATCTAAAGCAGGCTTGTCTGTAGGCATAGTAGATTCTTATTGATGATTAAGGTATAGATATGGCATCAATAGATTAAAAATCAATAGTATTAAAAATCATCAACAGGGAAAATTATGACAACTAAACAGATAACGGGTGAGTTTACTGTAACATTAGCGCCTATTGACGGCTATGCACATGGCCAGCAAGGCGTTAATTTAGGTCGGATGTCGATTGATAAACAATTTACTGGCAGTTTAACGGCAACTAGCCAAGGCGAAATGCTTAGCGCCATGACTCCTACCCAAGGCAGTGCTGGTTATGTTGCAATAGAGCAAGTGATAGGCGAGCTAGAAGGCAAGAAAGGCAGTTTTGTACTGCAGCATTTTGGGCTGATGGATAAAGGCCAAGACAGCTTGATTTTAAAAGTAGTGCCCGACTCAGGCACTGATGAGCTAGCAGGACTAACTGGCAGTATGGTGATACGCATAGAGCAAGGTATTCACCATTATGATTTTGAATACAGCCTATAAAGCAGGTATTTATAATGCAAAAAGTAATCGAATTCAGAAAGTCCCGTTTTTTGGGGGGTAGATATAGTCGCACTAAATGATCGCATACAGGAATTAAGCCAAGACGGTTGGAAAGTAATAAACGCAGTGCCATTGACAGGCTTTTATGGGCAGGTGCATGGTTATGCATTACTTATTGAAAATGAAGAAATATAAGGGTTACTAATGGCGTTATCATTATGGTTGAGCTTAGCACTGGTGTGCATGATGGGGGCAATGTCGCCTGGGCCCAGTTTAGCTGTGGTATTAAAACATAGCTTAAGCGGTGGCATGAAAAATGGCATGCTGGCAGCATTAAGCCATGGTTTTGGAGTGGGCTTATATGCCGCAGCTTCACTGTTGGGATTAGGTGCATTGATGTTGCAATTTCCTACTGTGTACCAATTTTTAGTGTATTTAGGGGCAGCCTATTTAGCGTATTTAGGTTTGAAAATACTATTTTCAAAACCCAGCGACAGCGAGCTACATATTCAGCAAAGCGACGTGAGCAGTTCTAAGGCGTTACAAGATGGCTTTGCCATTGCATTTTTAAACCCTAAGCTAGCAATTTTCTTTCTGGCATTATTTTCACAATTTATTGACCCAGAGAATCTTACTCTAAGTATTGGCGTTGTTATGTGCTTAACGGTTTTCGTGATAGATACCGGCTGGTATTTATTGGTAGCCTTACTCACTGAGGTGTCTAAAAAGCGCTTTGGTTTTACTAAACAAAATATATGGTTAGATAGGCTGTTAGGTGCGGTATTTATTGCGCTGGCAATTAAAGTGGTTATTGGATTGTAACTATCAAGGTGGTTGAATTGTGTACAACTTATAATTAATGTAACTTAAAAATACTATAATTTAAAAGTAATAAAACTATGTCTAATATAACTTTAAAAAGTGCCACTTTTGATAACAAGGTAAAACAGTACTGGATGTGCTTAGCTGCAATATTTAGCCTTTTTCCAGTTGTAACTATTATACTTTTACCCGTTGTATTACTTTTAGTGTGGCTACTCGCAAGTAGAGTATTAGACGCTATGTCGGCCGATTTACTAGAGCGCAAGCTAGTGGTTAAACGCGGTATTTTATTTAAAGAAGAAAAATCGATTCCACTAGAAAAAATCACTGATGTCGGGTTGAGTCAGGGGCCGCTAATGCGCATGTTTGGCCTATACCGTTTAAGTTTTGAAACAGCAGGACAGTCGGGACATGGTGCGTTGGTATCGTTACTTGGGGTAGTTGATGCCAGTGAATTTCGTGAAGCTATTTTAACGCAAAAAGATAACCTCACTGCAGCACAACCCGTTCAAGCAAAACAAGACGAGCCACCAAGCCAAGTCGAACTGATTCGCTCATTGACCTACAGTGTAAAAAATATCGAGCAAATGTTAGTTACTTTATTGGATGAGAAAAAGTAACCAACAGCTCTCTTTGAAAATAGGTTATTTTTATTAAACCAACCTAAGGAAGTTATGAGCCTTAGATTGGTTTTCTCGTGTTTAGAGTAATTTACCCTTGTATTTCAGGCTGACCTGCTAGCATACGTAATTCTTTGCTGCGCTCGATTTGCACTTCGTAAGAGGTTGTTTTTATGCTGCTTACATAATTCCACTTAGCGCTTGCTTGTTCTTGAGTGAAGGTAACTGTTAGATAACCTCGGTCAGCCAAATTGCTATAAGCCAAGTCGTTTACAAGTAAAGCAAGAACTTGCTCCATTTGAACTGTAACTTCAGGGCCCTGTGTATTTAGTGCTAAGTATTTTTCAAGACCTGGCGAAGACACTGAAGAGGTGGCAAACTCAACTCCCGCATTTTGTGATGCGGCTATTGGATTGCTCGCATCAGTTTTTAATTGCCCAGCCCAACCATTGTGAGTATCGCCGGCTAACACCACTAAGTTTTTTTGTGCAGCAATAGCTGTACCAAGCAGTACCTCACGCTCATAGGCGTAGCCGTCCCAGGCATCTAAATTGTAAGGTGCGGTGGTATCAACACGCGCACGCTCTGCATCAGTTACTGTTGGATCACCAGCTAGAATACGGCCTTTAATTTGTGCCAGCTCAGCAAATAATGCTGATGCTTGAGCAAGCAGTACGCTAGTGTCTGCGCCATTAGCTTGGCTTACTTGCAGGCTCACTAAAAGCTGTAGTACTTCAAACGGCAGGTGCATCTTGGTCATTAACACTTGTTGGCCAAGTACTTGCCATTTTGAGTTTGAGGTTGTCATACCATCGGTGAGCCAGGTTAGCTGCTCACTACCGAGCAATGCACGTGTGGGTGAGCTAATGGCGCCTACAAAGTCACTTTGGCCCTGTGCGCTAGTTAAATCAAAATCAGCATAGTTGAGTTGTTCATCACGAGCGAGCACACGGGTATCTAGCATGTATAGCGACACTAAATTACCAAATTCAAAACGGCGATAAATACGTTCTTTATCGGCTACATTACGTATAGGCATCCATTCAAAGTAGGCTTGTAGGGCATGTAGTTTACGCGCGCTAAATTCACCTTCACCGTCATTATGGTTTTCTGCACCTTCACGCCAAGTATCATTAGTAACCTCATGGTCGTCCCATACTGTTATAAAGGCGCAGTTGCTGTGAGCTGCCTGTAAGTTGCTATCGGTACGGTAGTGGGCATAGCGTTTACGATAGTCAGTTAAGCTAATAATTTCATTGCTGTTATCTTCAGGTAGTAAGCGACCTAAGCTAGTTGCGTCTTCAGTAGCGTAGCCATTATTTCCATATTCGTATATGTAATCGCCTAAATGGAGTACCGCATCTAAGTCAGGTTGCTTTGCTATTTCACCATAAACATGAAAAAAGCCAGCAGGGTAATTAGCGCACGAGACTACTGCCAGCTTTACTTGATCAATATTGCCTGTTGGTAATGTTTTACCTGTGCCAATAGGAGAGGTTTTACCATTTGATTTAAAGCGGTAGTAATACGTTGTGTTGGGATCAAGGCCCTGTAAGTCAACTTTGAGAGTAAAGTCTGTGACTGCACTTATATAGGCTTCACCATCGTGACTAATAGAGGTGAAATTTTCATCTGTCGCAGCTTGCCATTGCACTTTAATACGGCTGGTTGCTGGATCTTTTGGTGTAACGCGAGTCCATAAAATTAAGCTATCTGCTAGTGGGTCGCCACTAGCAACGCCATGGTTAAAACTAACGTCAATAAAATTATCATCTTCATCATCAAACCGACAACCCGTTAACCCTAACGATAAGACTGCGACCCCAAATCCTGCTGCCGAGGCTTTTAAAAAGTTCTTCGTGTAAGCGTCATTGCTTTGTACCTATAAAGTATAAAAAGCAAATCGTACCACATTAAGGTTACTTTTTTGTTAAAAAAGTTAGAATGTATTCAATACTTTCGTTGCATCACAGGTGATAACTGTCACATTTCTGTAACCTACTCGAGTCAGTGCCTCAGCACTTAATGTTGCACGCGCGCCACTAGCGCAATGTAAATAAATAGGACGGGCTGCGTCTTTTTCTATTTCCATAAGTTTCATTTCAAGTAACCCGCGTGGAATGTTAATTGCGCCAGTAGCTGCTTTGGTGGCATGTTCAGCGGGTTCACGCACATCAATCAGTAAGCCTTTATTTTGCTCAAGTTCTTTCTTTGCTTGTTCGGCATCAATACGGCGCTGATTAGGAGTAATTATTTTTAGTAAATCGGGAATGGGTGTAAGCATGGTGTTTATTCCTTAAAGCCAAGTTTGCGTAATAAAGTGATCATTGGGCACCAGCTAGTAAAAGCTGATTGAATTAAGTTTACTGCGATAAAAGCTGTAAAGTAAATCCACTTAGGGTCATGATAAGTTTGTAATAAGAGCGACACAATAATCATTATGCCAGCGATTAGTCTGAGTGCATTGTTTAGTTTCATTATAGTAGGCCAGTTATTTAATTCAGTACAGCTACTATATTAGATATATCTATATTAGTAAAATCTAATATTAGACTTTTCTAACTTAACGTCTTATACTCAGGCTCTATTTTAGAATAAGAGCATAGTATGAATATTGACTTTACTGCCATGGCCGGCAATGTAGAACAAGCTGAGCAGCTATTAAAAATTTTAGCCAATAAAAATCGCTTAATGATTTTATGTTCTTTGCAAGATACAGAAATGAGCGTATCTCAGCTTAATGAAGCCGTGCCATTAGCGCAGTCTGCGTTATCTCAGCATTTAGCAGCGCTGCGTAAAGCAAATATTGTGGCTACGCGCCGCGAGAGCCAAACAATTTATTATCGTGTCATTGATGAAAATGCGGTCGTTTTGCTTGGTACCTTATATGGGTTATTTTGTAAGGGCTAAGTGCAATGAGCTTAATAGACAATGCGGTAAAAAGTAGTTTAAGTGGTCGCATTCCGATTGTTATTTTTTTGATGTCTTTGTTACTTGGAGTATTTGCACTAAATCAGACACCTCGAGAAGAAGAGCCACAAATTACTGTGCCCATGCTCGATATTTATGTATCAGCACCTAACGTTGAGGCGCCTGAAGTCGCAAGGTTAGTAACACAACCGCTCGAAAAATTACTCGCCCAGTTGGTGGGAGTGAAGCATATTTACTCAACCACACAAACTAATAGTACGGTGGTTACGCTGCGCTTTGAAGTAGGGCACAACCGCGAACAAGCTATTTTAGATACCTACGCAAAACTAAATAGTTATAAGCATACAATGGCATCGGTGATCAAAAGTTGGCAAATTCGTCCAATAGAAGTAGATGACGTGCCTATTGTGATGTTAGGCCTCTACAGTAAAGACCCGCAACTCTATGGTGATTATGAACTAACCCGTTTTGCTAACGAAATTGCTAATAGTTTACAACGCATTGAGCATACCAGTGAAGTTAAAGTAATTTCGGGGCGTACGCGTACTCTTACCATCAATTTAAATGCTAGCGCACTGGCTGCCCATCAAACCACGGTAAACGATGTCTTTTACGCATTAAATGTATCAAATCAACTCACCCAAGTGGGAAATGTGGTTGATAATCAGCAGCAAATTGCTATTCAGGCAGGTGATGTACTAAGAACACAATCAGCGGTAGAGCAATTAGTTGTTAATGTGGTTAATGGTAAAAGTGTTTACTTGATGGACATTGCAACAGTCAGCGATGGCCCTAGTGAAACTGAACATTACCAATGGTTAGCGCAATCTACTGAACGGCAGCAGTTGCCTATGGTTACTTTAAGCGTAGCCAAGCAAACAGGGACTAATGCGGTTGCTGTTGCAAATGATGTTCATACCATGATGAATGAACTTGCAAGTACCCTACTGCCACCAGAAGTTAGCTATACAGTACTCAGAGATTATGGCCAAACTGCCAATGAAAAAGTAAATAACCTCACATCAAGTTTAGTGTTTGCAGTATTTACTGTGGTGATATTTGTTGGCGTGTTTTTAGGTTGGCGTCCTGCCGTGGTGGTTGGGCTGGCGGTTCCTATTTGTTATGGCATTACACTCTCATTAGATTTTGCATTTGGTTACACCATTAACCGGGTGACCTTATTTGCGCTTATTTTATCATTAGGCTTACTGGTAGACGACCCAATCACGGGTATTGATAATATTAGTCGCTTTATAAATAACAAAGGCGATAAAAAACAGCACGTTGTTGGCGCAATGAGCGAAATTCGAAATGCTTTGCTTATGTCTACACTCACTATTATGGTGGCGTTTATTCCACTGGCGTTTATTACTGGCATGATGGGGCCATACATGGCACCTATGGCGTTTAACGTGCCCATTAGTGTCATGGTGTCTACTTTGGTAGCTTTTTTTGTCACCCCATGGTTGGCAATGAAATTGCTTAAACCAAACACCCTAGAACAACCTGAGCTTGAGCCTAAAGCGGGTTTATACCAAAGATTACTCAGTCCACTACTTGCCTCAAAAGGGCGAGCTAAATGGGTGCTATGGATAACATTAGGATTGTTTATTATCAGCGCCATGTTACCCGTGATGCGCTTGGTACCATTAAAGCTCCTGCCTTTTGACAATAAAAATGAGCTGCAAGTACTTATAGATATGCCAGAGGGTACTAATCTAGAGAGCACGGCTGCATTTACTAAGCAGGTTCAAACCCTCACATGGCAGTTAAATGAAGTCAGTGAAATAGCCGCATATGTTGGACAGCCCTCTAGTATGGATTTTAATGGCATGGTGCGTGGTTATTATCGCCGTGAAGCTGCTAATTTAGCAGAACTCAGAGTATTGCTGGTGGATAAATCAGCACGAGATCATCAATCGCATGGGGTGGTTATGCGGCTACGCGAACAACTTGCTCCTTTAGCAAAAAATGGCATTGTTATCAAAGTGGTCGAGGTACCACCTGGGCCACCGGTGTTGAGTACTTTAGTTGCTGAAGTGTATCGTGATCCCTTTGTTGATAAGCATACCCATAGGCAGGCAGCTCAAAATGTTGCTGCACGTTTACGCCAAGAGCCTCATGTTGTTGAGGTTGATACCTCTTTGGTTGCCCCAGCCCCATTACAGCGCTTTATTACGGATAAAACCAAAGCAGCGCTCAGTGCTGTTGCTACCCAAAATATTGCACAAACACTTAGTATTGCTTCGCAAGGACAACAGGTTGGTGTTTTGTACGTAAGCGATGAAACTCAGCCGGTCCCAATACAATTACAATTGCCTTATAGCGAACGTAATCAGCTTTCACAATTACTTGCGCTGCAAGTAAGAGGGGATAGGGACTTAGCTAAAACCAGTAATGAGTTAGGTATAACAAGTGCACCTAGGCCTTTAGTATCGCTTTCAGAGCTGGGAGAGTTTAAACCATTAAACGTGGCCGACACCCTAATGCGTAAAGATCAGCGTGACGTTATTTATGTGATGGCGGAACTAAATGGACGCACGCCTGCAGAGATTATTGCGGATGTAAATGCCGATTTAAACGCAAGTGATCATGGGTTTGAAAAAAGCGCGTGGTTAACACGGCACTTTTTTAATAATGGCGGAACCGCGCCATGGCAATTACCGCAAGGAACTGATGTTAACTTTAGTGGTGAAGGTGAGTGGCGTATCACCATTGATGTGTTCAGGGATATGGGCATTGCTTTTGCCTTTGCGCTCAGTGCTATATTTATTATTTTACGCATTCAAACTCAATCTGTTAGCTTGTCGCTGATTATTATGTCGGCCATTCCATTAACAGTGATTGGTATTATGCCTGGATTTTGGTTACTCAATCAATTTGGTGAACGCACCATAGCAGGGGCTCCTGAGCCGGTATTATTTACCGCTACTGCGATGATAGGCATGATTGCCTTAGCAGGTATTGTAGTACGTAATTCACTTATTTTAGTCGAATTTATTAACCAAGCACGAGCTCAGGGGATGGCAATAAAAGAGGCACTTATTGCTGCAGGCTCGGTACGAATGCGACCAGTATTATTAACCGCCGGAACTACTTTATTAGGTAACTTAGTGATCACACTTGACCCAGTATTTAGCGGATTAGCCATAGCAATTATTTTTGGCATCGTGGCGTCTACCGTGTTTTCGTTGTTTGTTGTACCGCTTGTTTATTATTTAGTGTTTACAAACCCAGAGGAAGAAGCACATGCAGGGTAAATCAAAAGTTTTAGGTGCAATCAGTGCATTGGTTGTGGTTATTGTAGCAGTGCTATACATGGCCGGTAGCTTTAGTAATAAACAACCTGCAGGGTTAAAAGAGATTTCAGTTACTCAATATCAAGGTGAGGTGGTCACTGTTGAGCTGCAAACTATTTCGCGAACAGAGCATGTACCAGGGAGTATAATTGCGAAACAAAACACCCAAATTTCGTCAAATGTAATGGCACAAGTAAAGCAATTTAAAGTGCGCGCCGGTGATAAGGTTAGTCAAGGTGACTTATTGATCACCCTAAAGCAAGATGACTTTAAAGCGATGCTGGCACAAAGTGAGGCAAATATTAATGCGGTGCAAGCCTCATTAAACCAAGCTAAAAAGCAACTTATAAGAGTAACTGAGTTACAGAGAAAAGGGCTAGTATCAATGAGTGACCTTGATGATGCTAAAGCAAAATTTGATAACTTAACTGCCAACTTAGCTGGAGCAAAACAGCAGCAAATCCAGGCGCAGGTATCACTTAACTACACGCAAATTAAAGCCCCTATATCTGGTGTTGTTGTTGAGCGTTTAGCTGAACCTGGCGATACAGCCACACCTGGTATACCGTTGTTAACGCTTTATAATCCAAAACAACTTCAACTTGCTTTTAATGTACGAGAGCAACAAGCAGTAAAGCTTAAGTTAGGCGATCGTTTAAACGTGAGTTTACCTTCGCTCAACCTAACAACAGCTGCCAATATCAGTGAAATTATACCTGTTGTTGATAACGCAGCACGTAGCTTACTGATCCGATTAGAAATTGAACCACAGCCAGGGATGATCCCTGGGTTATATGCACAATTGCATTTACCGTTTGAAAGCACCCAAGGTGTACTGATAGATCCTCGTTGGATACATGACTTTGGACAGCTTAGTATGATGTATGTCATTAACGCTGACAAAATTGAGCGTCGTTTTGTGCGCTTAGGTGAGCAGATTGATAATCAGCAACATATTATTACGGGCCTTAAAGCTGGCGATAAAATAGCAGTGGATTATCAACCAATAACTGAATAACCTGAACTCGGGATAATAATTCTCTTATCCAGAGTTGAGGTTAAATAAAAGTGGCTATTTCATCCAGCGACTTTTTATCAAGTGCATGCAGTGGCACCGTTGCATGCTCAT
This sequence comes from Pseudoalteromonas sp. RW-H-Ap-1, assembly GCF_048318575.1. Classification (GTDB taxonomy): domain Bacteria; phylum Pseudomonadota; class Gammaproteobacteria; order Enterobacterales; family Alteromonadaceae; genus Pseudoalteromonas. The sequence continues at coordinate 3,077,277 of NZ_CP166996.1, read as the reverse complement.
CGGGGTAGCCTGCAATTAATAGCATGTAAGGGCGCTCGTTATCTTTGTCGCGACCACAAATATCGGTTAAAAAGCTCATTGGTTTTGGCGTGTGGGTCAAGGTTGCAAGGCCTGCTCGGTGTAGTGCCTGAATTAAAAAACCAGTGGCCAGCCCTACTGATTCATGCACATAGTAATTGGTGTTTTTGTCGTCCGTATTTACACCTCCCTTTTTTTGACTAAACACTGCAATCAACCATGGTGCGTGCTCTAAATAGGGTTTATTAGCATCGGTGCCTAATGGTTTTAATGCATCAAGCCATTCTTCGCCTGCGCGACCTTCATAAAATGAGCGTTCTAATTTCTCGGCTGCTTCACGAATTTGCTTTTTAACATCTGCGCTATTAATGGCCACAAAATGCCAAGGCTGGTGGTTTGCGCCACTAGGTGCTGTACCTGCCGCTTTTATACAGGTTTCGATTATTTCTTTTGGCACCTGGCGGTTACTAAAGCTGCGAATACTATGGCGGCGTTGGCTAGTTTGTAAAAACTCATTCGCTCGCTCGAGCATTTCCTCTGGCGGGTATTCTATAAAATCGGTTAATGGTTGGCTTTTGTGATCTTGCATGGCTGTTCGCTTCTTATTTTTAGAGTGTTTGGTTTTTATACCGATAGGCTCATTTCTACGCAAGTGTTATTAAGCTTATTCAATCATAAAAATAAACTGGCAGTAAAAAAATTTTAGCAAAAACAAATTTGAGTAGCCGTAAGATCTCAATGAAACGAGAAAGGGCCTTGCGGCCCTTAGTGTTGCAGCAAGTAACACATTTTTTATAGGTTAAAGTCTACAGCGTAGGCTACATAGGCTTTTACATCAGAGCCGTCCATGTCGTTATCTGATAGACCAAAAGTAAAACCGTCTTTAGACACCGATACACCATAATCAATGATATTGTCATCACCGATGAAATCGCCTGAGTAATGACCTATATGTAGCGTCATTTCTGTGCCATTGCTACCAACAGCGAAGCTGTAATCGGCATTTAAATACAATGAATCACCAAAATCAGTACCGTCACCATTGGCAGCAGAAGTTGCAAGTACGGCTGCACCAAATGTAAAACCTTGCACACTAATGCTACCGTAAACTTCAGAAAAATCTGCATCGGCACCTGATGCCGCATCTGGGTACGCGTAATAAATATAACCTACGTCATAACTCACGCTTTCATTGATTGCGCCGCCAAAACCTGCGTATATGTCTAGCTCGTAAGTCATTTCATCGGCCCAAGACGCATTTGACGCCCAAGTGCCCGCATAAAAGCCAGATTCATTAGCGTAATCAATACCGCCAGATACAGCTGCATCGCCCCCAGTTTGCTCTTGTCCGCGCCATAAGTAGTTAGAAGTGGCTGCTGCATTTGCTGTTACTTCAGCAAATGCAGTAGTTGATGTCATTCCTGTTAATGCCAATGCACTGATCAATATTGTTTTTTTTAGTTTTAGCATGTCTTATTTCCCATTGTATGATTTTGCACGCCAAGGCTTTTTATTATGAATGACTACAACCTTTTGTTTGGCGGCATTTTATTATGTTACTAATGGGGTATTTGCACCGTGTGTGCCAAATTAAACTTATTTGTTTATAAATTATTTTTATTATTTAAAACAATGTATTGAAAATAATATGAGGTAGATATACAAAAGTGATTATTTTAAAGGTTCACTTTGCTGGTGCAAAAAGTAGCCTAGCTGCACCATCAAAGCGCTGCTAGGCCATTTGGGTTTGCTTGTTGATTAATTAACCAAATATGGTACGCATTAGGGTAATTGTTTCGTTTACGCCACGACCTTTCTGTACTTCGCTAATAATGGAGTCACGTTTAGCACGAATATGTTCTGGGATATCATCAGCAGCAAGAGCGCGGTCCACTAAAATCTCAGCAGATTCTTTACCTCGGCGTGGCGCTTTACTGCTGCTAGAAGTGCTACGTGTAGGTTTATTAAGTAGCTTAATGTAGTTAGAGTTATCAGCAGTGTTAGTATCTGCATAGTAAAAAAAGCAAGGTATAAGCGCTTTAATATCTACTAATTGGGTTTCTAGTTCATTACCAGCGTTGGCCATTTTAAACCATGACATAGCGTGAATACTTTGTACTACATCTTGCCAATAACGCTCAAAGTCGCGGTTATTTAATTTGGTGATACCTAAAGCTGAGCAAAGTGCATCTAAGCGGCTATTGCTTATTGGTGTAAATACATCAGGGCGGCGCATTGCTAATAAGCGGGTGGCAGGTGCCAGTGTTGGTTTTTCATCACTACCATTAAATGCACTCAAGTAAGCAACTACAAATTGCTGATAATCAGTTTGGGCTACATCACCCTCAAGTGGAATGTTGCTAAGCGCGTCGTCGAAGGCACCTGGCAGGTCAGCCAGCATCTGGTGAAAACCTTTGGCGCTTTTGGTAGAGGCAAACCATTCTACATCAAAATTATAAATACTCGGATCGAGTGATGCCATATGCTTACCACTAAAAGCGAGTAAGTCTTCAGGGATCATATCTTTTAACGATTTTTCACGTAGGCCTGCAATATAAGTAGTTAAACGTAACTGCTCATCAAGTGCCACCAGTTCTTTATGTTGCTCTACAAACATACTCACTACTGGCCAAGGCGCTACCCGTAATGTTTTTAATTGTAAAAAGCTAATGGCTGAAATAAGTTGGTCATGCAGCTTTTTTAATAATGGTAATTGTGGGGTTTCGAGTAAGTCATAATTAATGCGGTCGCGGCTTGCGCTTAATAGCTCGTAACACCAACCTAAAAAGTCTTCTGGATGGTTTTCCACTTTCACAGCCATAAGGTTTAGGCTTAGTTCTGAAGATTGCTTCAGAATATTTTGATAAATTTGACTTTCTTGCTCGCCTAATGCCATTTTTGACGGTGAAATTAGCAGTTTCTTCATGCCTTGTAGACTCTCCGGTTAGATATACTTTTTAGTCGCTTTATTTTAGCTTATTTAGGCTAAATACAACAGGGGCGCGCATCATACCGAACAATTAAAGGAATGTAATCAGAAGCGTGAATCTTTAAGTTTATTAAAATGAGTTTTGAAAACCTGATTTTAAAAAGGGATGCCCTAATTGATATGTTTTTTATTTATTTAACAATGCTTTTCGCGCTAACTCCCGCTATGATAAGAGCATTATTTGCACGTTTGAAAGGATGATCATGAAGACCTTATTTAAAGTTATTGGTGTTATATTATTGGTATGCATAGCACTAATTGTTGCTGCACCTTTTTTAATTCCAACTGATACCATTTTTAATAAAGTGTCTGAGCAGGTTGAAAAAACAACCGGGTGCACATTAACCATAAAGGGCGATAAAACCCTCAGTGTATTTCCTGCATTAAAGCTGGAGCTTAATGATGTGCATTTTGCCAATATGCAGAGCGGCTCTCGCGTTGATATGGCAAGTATGCAGCAACTTGCTGTTCATATTCCTTGGCTTTCATTACTCGGTGGCGAACTAAAGCTAGAAAAGTTTGTCATTAATGAGCCTGATATTCTGTTAGAAACCGATAAAAGCGGCAAAGCAAACTGGCAGTTATTTAATGCAGTGGCTAAACAGCCAGAGCAACAAACTCAAACGGGAGAGGCAGTCAAATTACCTGAAAACTTTGATATTCAATTAGGTGAAGTCGCTATTTATGGCGGGTCGTTTACATATTTAGATGGTCAAACGGGTGCTAAACAACAAATTAGCGATTTAGAACTGGCTATATTACTGCCTTCACTGCGCAAACAGCTCGAAGTAACCGGTGCTATTACTTATATGCAAGAGCGATTTGAGCTTGATGTAAAACTTGATACTCCAGCAAAAGCGATTGAAGGCGCCACATTTAATGTAAAGCAAAAACTTAACTCACGTTTAGTAGATTTAACGTTTGATGGCAGCATAGCCAAACAAGGCCAAGACATTAAAGGACTTTTAACACTTAACGGTGATTCGGTTAAAAATATTGCTAACTGGCAAGGAGTTGACTTAAACGCTAAAAACAATGCGTTTAACGCCTTTAGCATCAATGCCGAAATGCACTTACTCGGTGAAGAGTTTAACCTAACTGAATTAGTAGCAACGCTCGATGCACTCGAGATTAAAGGTAAAAGTAAGTTAAATTTAGGCAGTCGCTTAGCTGTCAATGCGGATATTGACTTAGGCATGCTTGATTTAAATCCTTACTTACCTGAGTCCGTAGCTAAAAAAGAAGTCCCAGCAAAAGACGACTCTAAGCCTGCAGAGCCAATAGTGTGGGAAGATACTAAAATTGATTTAAGTGGCTTAAATGCATTAGATGCAAATGTGATTGTCCGTTCAAGTGGCTTAAAAGCGAACGATATTAAACTCGGCGCCAACCAGTTTACTTTAGCACTTAAAAACAGTGTTGCTAAATTAAGCCTAGACAGCTTTACCGCTTACGAAGGAACAGGTAAAGGGGTGGTGACTATCAATGCTCAAAATACCCCGTATAAAATAGCAATCAACTTCGATTTAGATAGAATAGACGCACAGCCATTACTTAGCGATGCTGCAGGGTTTGATAAGCTAATGGGCAAGGGCTCTTTAAACTGGAATCTAACCACAGCAGGGCAAAGCCAAAAAACGTTTATTAACGCGCTCAATGGTAAATTAGGGTTTAAGTTCGCAGATGGTGCGGTTAAAGGGGCGAACGTAGCGGAAATGGTACGTAAGGGGAAAGAGTTAGTTAAAGGTAACTTTAATGCCGTGTCTGAGGGATTAGATACAGGATTTGAGGAATCTGAGAAAACAGATTTCTCTGCACTTTCTGGTAGTTTTAACTTTACCAATGGCGTAGGCAAAAATACTGATTTATCGTTGATCAGCCCTTTAATACGTATTTCAGGTGAAGGAGATGTTGATTTACCGCAAACTCTGGTTAATTACCGCCTAGTAACAGGTTTAGTTGATTCTATTGAAGGTCAGGGTACTACCGATGATAGCACTGGCTTTAAAATTCCCCTGAGGATAAAAGGCCCATTTCATGATGTTGGCATAAAATTAGATATAGGCAGTGCGGTTAAAGATGAAGCAAAAGAAAAAGCTAAAGACAAAATTAAAGACAAATTAAAAGGTTTGTTTGGCTAATTTTAATTACTGATATAAAACAAGGCATCGCTGAGATGCCTTGTTTGTTTTATAACCACCTGTAATTTAGATAAATAGCATAAAAAACCAGTTTCTAATTTAGTGTCCGCATTAAATTAATTAAAAAATAACCTACCACTCCCCTCTCAATGCTGATACAATTGCCCGCCCTTAAGAGACATCTAGTATGTTTTTTGAGTGGAATTCAATCGAAATGTCTTGATTTTAAACAAATTTAAGACAAGTTGTAATTACTACACCGGAGGTCATTAACATGATCCAAATGCAAACTCAGCTGGAAGTTGCTGATAACAGCGGCGCTCGCAAAGTGCAGTGTATAAAAGTCCTTGGTGGTTCACACCGTCGCTATGCAGCGATTGGCGATATCATTAAAGTTTCTGTAAAAGAAGCGATTCCTCGCGGTAAAGTGAAGAAAGGTGATGTTAAAAACGCGGTAGTTGTGCGTACCAAAAAAGGCGTTCGTCGTCCAGACGGTTCATTGATCCGTTTCGACAGCAATGCGGCTGTTATCTTAAATGATAACTTGCAGCCTATTGGTACTCGTATTTTCGGCCCTGTGACTCGCGAACTTCGTAATGAAAAGTTCATGAAAATCGTTTCACTAGCCCCAGAAGTACTGTAAGGAGTCTATCATGGCAGCAAAAATCCGTCGTGATGACGAAGTAATCGTACTAGCAGGTAAAGACAAAGGTAAGCGCGGCAAAGTGCTTTCAGTTGTAACCGAGTCTGGTCGAGTATTTGTCGAAGGCATTAACTTAATCAAGAAACATCAAAAGCCGGTTCCACAGTTGAACCAAGCTGGCGGTATTGTTGAGAAAGAAGCGTCTATCGACGTATCAAACGTTGCGATCTACAACTCGGAAACGAGCAAAGCAGATCGTGTAGGTTTCAAGATTGAAGATGGTAAGAAATTACGTATCTTTAAATCTACTGGTAAAACTATCTAATAGTTGGAGTAGAATGATGGCGAAACTGCATGAAGTATATAAAGACAAAGTAGTTGCTGAACTTCAAGAGAAGTTTGGTTTCAGCTCTGTCATGCAAGTCCCTCAGATCGAAAAGATCACATTAAACATGGGTGTGGGCGAAGCCTTAGCTGACAAGAAGATTTTAGATAACGCTGTTGCGGATTTAGAAGCTATCTCTGGTCAGAAACCTTTAATCACTAAAGCACGCAAATCTGTTGCTGGCTTCAAAGTGCGTGAAGGTTACCCGATTGGTTGTAAAGTAACCCTACGCGGCGAGCGTATGTGGGACTTTTTTGAGCGTTTGGTTTCAATCGCTATCCCACGTATCCGTGACTTCCGTGGTGTAAGTGCTAAGTCTTTTGATGGACGTGGTAACTACAGCATGGGCGTACGTGAACAAATCATCTTCCCAGAAATTGATTATGATAAAGTAGACCGTGTACGCGGTATGGATATCACAATCACTACATCTGCGAAATCAGATGAGGAAGGCCGTGCGTTGTTAGAAGCGTTTAACTTCCCATTCAAGAAATAAGGGTAGGGTTATGGCAAAGAATTCTATGAAAGCGCGCGAAGCAAAGCGCACTAAACTAGTTGCTCAGTTCGCTGAAAAGCGTGCAGCACTAAAAGCTATCATCAGTGATGTTAATACATCTGAAGATGATCGTTGGGACGCGGTACTTAAGCTACAAGCTTTACCTCGTGATTCTAGCCCTGCACGTCAACGTAATCGTTGTAACATTACGGGCCGCCCACATGGTTTCCTTCGCAAATTCGGCATGAGCCGTATTAAAGTTCGCGAAGCAGCTATGCGCGGTGAAATTCCTGGCCTTAAAAAGGCTAGCTGGTAATAGAATCATGGGAGTAAGACTATGAGCTTGCAAGATCCTATCGCGGATTTATTTACACGAATCCGTAACGGTCAGTCAGCGAAGAAAGTATCTGTAACGATGCCTAATTCGAAACTGAAAGTAGCAGTAGCTAATGTATTAAAAAATGAAGGTTACATCGCAGACTTCGCAGTAAGTGGTGATGTTAAACCTGAGCTTTCTATCGAGTTAAAGTACTTCGAAGGCAAAGCTGTTATTGAAAATATCCAGCGTGTAAGTCGCCCTGGTCTACGTATCTATAAGAGACGTGACGAATTACCGAAGGTAATGGGTGGTTTAGGTATCGCTATCGTATCAACTTCTAAAGGCCTAATGACAGACCGCGCAGCACGTAGTGCAGGCGTTGGTGGTGAAATCATTGGTTTTGTAGCTTAATCGGAGGGGAACTATGTCTCGCATAGCAAAGGCACCAATAAACGTTCCTGCCGGTGTAGAAGTTACATTAAAAGGCCAGGAAATCACAGTTAAAGGCAAAAACGGTGAACTTACTCGTACTATCAACAATGCTGTTGAAGTACAAGTTAACGACAACGTTATTACAACTTTACCTCGTGAAGGCGTAGCCAATGCATGGGCACAAGCAGGTACTGCTCGCGCTCTAATCAACAACATGGTTGTTGGTACGCATGAAGGTTACGAGAAGAAACTTCAGTTAGTAGGTGTTGGTTACCGTGCTGCAGCTAAGGGCAAAGTTTTAGACTTAACTCTTGGTTTCTCGCACCCAGTTAATTTCGCAGTTCCTGAAGGAATTACGATTGAAACTCCAAGCCAAACAGAAGTTCTAGTTAAGGGCGTAGACAAGCAGTTAGTTGGTCAAACAGCTGCTAACATTCGTGCATACCGTAAACCTGAGCCTTATAAAGGTAAAGGTGTTCGTTATTCAGATGAGAATGTACGCCGTAAAGAGGCTAAGAAGAAGTAAGGTAAGACGATGGATAAAAAAACAGCTCGTCTACGTCGTGCTAAACGCACTCGTAGAAATTATATTGAACAAGGCACAACGCGTCTTGTTATCCACCGCACGCCACGTCACATTTACGCTCAAGTTGTAAACGCTGAGGGTAATGTACTGGCTGCTGCTTCTACTGTTGAGAAAGCTATTAGCGAAACAGTTAAAGGCACAGGCAACGTTGCAGCTGCACAAGCAGTTGGTAAAGCGGTTGCTGAACGTGCGGCTGACAAAGGCATCGAAAAGATTGCTTTTGATCGCAGTGGCTTTAAATATCACGGCCGTGTGAAGGCGCTAGCTGATGCTGCGCGTGAAGCCGGTTTGCAATTCTAGGAGTAGACAATGGCTAACGTAGAAGCAAAGCAACAACAGCCTGATTTAGCTGAAAAGCTAATCGCGGTGAACCGTGTGTCTAAAGTAGTTAAAGGTGGTCGTATCTTTAGCTTTACTGCACTAACTGTAGTTGGTGATGGCGCAGGTAAAGTAGGTTTCGGTTATGGTAAAGCACGTGAAGTTCCAGCTGCTATTCAAAAAGCAATGGAAAAAGCACGTCGTAACATGATCAACGTAGACCTAAATGGCAACACATTACAGCATCCTGTTAAAGGACGTCATGCTGGCTCACAAGTGTTTATGAAACCAGCATCTGAAGGTACTGGTATCATTGCAGGTGGTGCTATGCGTGCAGTACTTGAAGTGACTGGTGTGCAGAACGTACTTTCTAAATGTTACGGTTCTACTAACCCGATCAACGTTGTACGTGCAACGATCTCAGCTCTTGAGAACATGAATTCTCCTCAGTCGATCGCTGCAAAACGTGGTCTTCGAGTAGATGAGATTTTGGGGTAAACCATGGCTAATAAAACTGTAAAAGTAACACAAGTAAAAAGCTCTATCGGTCGTTTACCGAAGCATAAAGCTACATTACGCGGTCTTGGTTTACGTCGTATCAATCACACTGTTGAGTTAGAAGACACAGCATGTGTGCGTGGTATGATCAACCAGGTTTATTACATGGTTAAGGTAGAGGGGTAATTCGATGCATTTGAATACACTTTCACCTGCTGCAGGTTCAAAAACTGCTCCAAAACGTGTTGGTCGTGGTATCGGTTCTGGTCTTGGTAAGACTGGTGGCCGTGGTCACAAAGGTCAAAAATCACGTTCTGGCGGTAAAGTACGCGTTGGTTTTGAGGGCGGTCAAATGCCTATGCAACGTCGTCTACCTAAGTTCGGTTTCACTTCTCGCAAATCTTTAGTATCTGCAGAAATTAACCTATACGAAATCGCTAAAGTTGAAGGCGATGTGGTAGACCTAAGCGCGTTACAAGCAGCTGGTCTAGTTAAAAAGAACGTTCAGTTCGTTAAAGTTGTTAAATCTGGCGAAGTTTCACGCGCTGTTACCGTTAAAGGCCTTAAGGCTTCTAAAGGTGCACGCGAAGCTATCGAAGCTGCCGGAGGCAAGGTAGAAGACTAAGGAAGTACTAATGGCTAAACCAGGTCAAGATACACAAAGTGCACAAGGTGGACTTTCGGAATTGAAGCGCCGATTACTCTTCGTATTGGGTGCTATCATAATTTACCGTCTAGGTTCATTTGTGCCGATCCCTGGGATTGACGCCGCTGTACTTGCCGATTTCTTCGAGCAACAAAAGGGCACCATTGTTGAGATGTTCAACATGTTTAGCGGTGGTGCGCTTGAGCGAGCTTCAGTGTTAGCACTGGGTATCATGCCGTATATCTCGGCTTCGATTATTACGCAACTATTAACGCATATGTATCCGCCGTTTATAGAGCTTAAGAAAGAAGGTGAGCAAGGGCGTAAAAAGATAAGCCAGTACACACGCTACGGCACGCTTGTGCTTGCTACTATCCAATCAATCGGTATTGCTACAAGCTTACCGGGCATGATGAACGGGTTAGTTGTTAACCCAGGTATGGGATTCTATTTCACCGCAGTGGTGAGTTTAGTAACCGGTACTATGTTCCTTATGTGGTTGGGCGAACAGATAACAGAACGTGGTATCGGTAACGGTATCTCAGTTCTAATATTCGTTGGTATTGTAGCTAACCTGCCGTCTGCTATTGGTTCGACAGCCGAAATGGCGCGCCAAGGTGATTTGAATGTTTTTGTACTGTTGATGGTTGCGGTTATAGTATTCGCTGTTACTTATCTTGTTGTATTCTTTGAACGTGGACAACGACGTATCGTTGTTAACTACGCCAAACGTCAACAAGGTCGTCAAGTATTTGCTGCTCAAAGCACGCATTTACCTCTGAAAGTAAATATGGCGGGTGTTATTCCACCAATCTTCGCTAGCAGTATAATTCTGTTCCCTGGTACAATTGCAAGCTGGTTCGGCCAGGGTGAAGGTCCGGTTGCTGATGTGCTACAAGCAATTGCTACAACGTTGACTCCAGGTCAGCCTTTGTATGCAATGGTTTTAGCCGCGGCTATCATCTTCTTCTGCTTTTTCTACACAGCGTTGGTTTTTAACCCGCGTGAAACAGCAGACAACCTGAAAAAATCTGGCGCATTTATCCCAGGTATTCGTCCAGGTGAGCAGACATCTAAATACATTGATAAAGTGATGACACGCCTGACATTGGCAGGTGCTTTGTATATAACCTTTATCTGTCTGGTGCCCGAATTCATGACTATGGCATGGCAAACGCCATTCTATTTCGGCGGTACATCAATTTTGATTATCGTTGTTGTAATCATGGACTTTATGGCACAAGTACAGACGCATCTGATGTCACATCAGTATGATTCTGTGCTGAAAAAAGCGAACCTTAAAGGCTACGGTCGATAAGGTCAGTTTACGGAGTTGAGCAATGAAAGTACGTGCTTCCGTTAAGAAAATATGCCGTAACTGTAAAGTTATTAAACGTGCTGGTGTAGTACGCGTAATTTGCAGTGAGCCTAAGCATAAGCAAAGGCAAGGCTAAGTAAACAGTCGTGCAGGCTGAGGTTTCTCGGCCTGTGTTTTTAGTTGTGATTTGGTCTTCGTTTGAGTATCCTTACGGGCTTTTCAAACAGATGATTACCAAATTCAAATATAGGAGATGTGTTAGTGGCCCGTATCGCTGGCATTAACGTCCCTGATCATAAACATGCAGTTATTGGTTTAACAGCTATTTATGGCATAGGTAAGACTCGCTCTAAGGCTATCTTAGAAGCGACTGGTATCGCCGAGACCACAAAAATCGGTGAACTTTCAGACGAAACACTTGACGTATTGCGTGAAGCAGTTGGCAAGTACACTGTAGAAGGTGACCTTCGTCGTGAAGTTACTTTGAATATCAAGCGCCTTATGGACCTTGGTTGTTTCCGTGGCCTACGTCACCGTCGCTCTTTACCACTTCGTGGTCAAAGAACAAAGACTAACGCGCGTACCCGTAAGGGTCCTCGTAAGCCTATTAAGCGATAAGGGGATAGTAAAATGGCTAAGACACCAATTCGTCGTAAAAAGGTTAAAAAGCAAGTTGCTGATGGTATGGCTCATGTTCATGCGTCTTTCAACAACACTATTGTAACGATTACCGACCGTCAAGGTAATGCACTATCATGGGCTACTGCCGGTGGTTCAGGTTTCCGTGGTTCACGTAAATCTACTCCATTCGCTGCTCAGGTTGCTGCAGAGCGTGCAGGTACTGCTGCTCAAGAATACGGTTTAAAAAATCTAGAAGTTTTCATTAAAGGTCCAGGTCCAGGTCGTGAATCTGCTGTACGTGCTTTGAATGCTGCTGGTTACCGTATCACCAACATTACTGACGTGACGCCAATACCACACAATGGTTGTCGTCCACCGAAGAAACGTCGCGTTTAACAATAGGTTAGGAGAAATAACATGGCAAGATATTTGGGCCCTAAGCTCAAGCTGAGTCGTCGTGAAGGTACTGACCTGTTCCTTAAGAGCGGCGTAAGAGCTATCGACTCTAAGTGTAAACTTGAGACTGCACCTGGTCAGCACGGCGCTCGTAAAGGACGCTTATCTGATTACGGTTTACAATTACGTGAAAAGCAAAAAGTACGTCGTATCTACGGTGTATTAGAAAAGCAATTCCGTAACTACTACAAAGAAGCTGCTCGCCTTAAAGGCAACACAGGTGAAAACTTGTTACAGCTTTTAGAGCAACGTTTAGACAATGTTGTATATCGCATGGGTTTTGCTAGCACACGCGCTGAAGCACGTCAGTTAGTAAGCCACAAAGCGATTCTAGTTAATGGTCGTGTTGTGAATATTCCTTCATACGTAATTACTCCAGAAGATACTGTTGTAATTCGTGAGAAGTCTAAAACACAAGCACGTATCATCGCTGCTCTAGAGTTGGCTGAGCAACGTGAAAAGCCGACTTGGGTTGAAGTTGACGGTAAGAAATTGGAAGGTAGCTTCAAGCGCCTACCTGAGCGTTCAGATCTGTCTGCGGACATTAATGAACAACTAATCGTCGAACTTTACTCTAAGTAAAGTTAAGAGTTAAGAGAGGATAAAATGCAGGGTTCTGTTACAGAATTTCTAAAACCAAGGTTAGTCGATATCGACGCTATCAACCCAACGCGTTCTAAAGTAGTTTTAGAACCACTCGAGCGTGGCTTTGGTCACACTTTGGGTAATGCCTTACGCCGTATACTGTTATCATCTATGCCTGGATGTGCAGTAACTGAAGTTGAAATCGACGGTGTATTGCATGAGTACAGCGCGAAAGAAGGCGTACAAGAAGACATCATTGAAATACTACTAAACCTTAAAGGTCTAGCGGTAACGTTAGAAGGCAAAGATGAAGTTTTTCTGACCCTGACTAAATCTGGTGTAGGCCCTGTGACTGCGGCAGATATTCAGCACGATGGCGATGTAACAATTGCTAACCCAGATCATGTTATTTGTAATTTAACAACAAATAACAGCGAGATCAGCATGCGTATTCGTGTTGAGCGTGGTCGTGGTTATGTGCCGGCATCTAGTCGTTTATCCTCTGATGACGATGAGCGTCCAATTGGTCGATTGCTGCTTGATGCATCATTCAGCCCAGTTGAACGTATTGCGTACTCGGTTGAATCAGCCCGTGTTGAGCAACGTACAGACTTAGACAAGTTAATCATTGATATGGAAACAAACGGCACTTTAGATCCTGAAGAAGCGATCCGCCGTGCGTCTACTATCTTAGCTGAGCAATTAGATGCATTCGTAGATTTACGTGATGTAACTGAGCCAGAAGAGAAAGAAGAGAAGCCAGAATTCGATCCTATTCTACTTCGTCCAGTTGATGATCTTGAACTAACAGTACGTTCAGCAAACTGTTTGAAAGCCGAGCAAATTCAATATATCGGTGATTTAGTTCAGCGCACTGAAGTTGAGCTTCTTAAAACGCCTAATCTAGGTAAGAAGTCTCTAACTGAAATAAAAGACGTGCTAGCTTCACGTGGTCTTTCTCTAGGCATGCGCCTAGAAAATTGGCCGCCTGCAAGCCTAGCTGAATAATCTAAATCACTATATTAGTTTAGTTAGAAGGATAGGGTCATGCGCCATCGTAAGAGTGGTCGTCAATTAAACCGTAACAGTAGCCATCGTAAAGCGATGTTCAGCAATATGGCAGGTTCTTTGGTGAAACATGAAATCATCAAAACTACTTTGCCTAAAGCGAAAGAGTTACGCCGTGTAATTGAACCTTTAATCACACTGGCTAAGACTGACAGTGTAGCAAATCGCCGTTTAGCGTTTGCTCGCACGCGTGATAATGAAGTAGTTGGTAAGTTATTCAGTGAAATCGGTCCTCGTAATGCGGATCGTCCAGGTGGTTACACTCGTATTCTTAAGTGTGGCTTCCGTGCTGGTGATAATGCACCAATGGCTTATATTGAACTAGTTGGTCGCCCAGCGGCGAGCGAAGAAGTTCAAGAAGACGCGCAGTCTGCAGAGTAAGTCTTAAAGAGACACCAAAAAGCCGAGCTTATGCTCGGCTTTTTAATATCTAAAATTCACACAAAATGAATAAACCTTTTAGCTCTATCTACCTCCAGCTATTATTAGCAATTTTATTTTAATTCCTTTTATCTAATAAAACAGCCTAACTAGAATTGACGAACCATGATGCGAGTGTTTAGGACTGCTATCTTTCTATTTATAAGTAAAGCTATTTAGACTAATAAATATATGACCATGTAACGACTTTTACAGTTTATAGTTATTAATATAAAAAAGTTCGAAATAATTGATACTCACCAATAGCTCATTAACTTTATATAGTAGAGCCCTTGCCTGATGTACTTATTCGCCACTAATCTAAATGGCCATATAAAGCTAAACAATTTGTTTTCTTGATAATCGCTACAATAACTATGAAAAGATTTTCCAAAAAATAAGTTTTTACTGCTTTAAAGGCGAAATATGATTAGGTTTAGTTGTCTTTTTAAGCGTTTAGTCTAAATATCCAGCGAACAGTCATTTATTTCAAGTTTTCTGCAAAAAAGGGTTGATCTGTTTTCGGATCTCCCTATAATGCGACCCCACTGAGACGGCAGAACGCAACGCATAGCGAGGCAGGAGCTACTCAGTGAGTCGAGTAAAACTTAGTTTTAAAAACGTTCAAGTTTAACAAAATCAAGTGTTGACAAAAAAATAGGAAAGCGTAATATGCGCAGCCCTAGCGAGATAAAGTTTAACGCTTTAATCGCAACGTTCTTTAACAATATAAAGCAATCATCTGTGTGGGCACTCGTACAGATTGAGTTCTAACAGCCAAGCTACTTAGGTAGTGAGGCAAACAAATTTAGAGTCTCAATTGAAACTGAGTGACCAA